>JAUYPV010000030.1 GCA_030697555.1 Hyphomonadaceae bacterium | reverse complement strand
GGCCATGAAGTACATGGTCAATCCCAAGGCCACCGTGCAGTACCCGCACGAGCGTAACCCGCAGTCGCCGCGGTTCCGCGGCGAGCACGTGCTGCGCCGCTATCCGAACGGCGAGGAGCGCTGCATCGCCTGCAAGCTGTGTGAGGCGATCTGCCCGGCGCAAGCCATCACGATCGAGGCCGAACCGCGCGAGGACGGTTCGCGCCGCACGACCCGCTACGACATTGACATGGTGAAGTGCATCTACTGCGGCTTTTGCCAGGAAGCCTGCCCGGTGGACGCCATCGTCGAAGGCCCGAATTTCGAGTTCGCGACGGAAACGCGCGAGGAACTCTACTACGACAAGGACCGGCTTCTGGAGAATGGCGACCGCTGGGAACGCGAGATCGCCCGCAATCTGGAACTCGACGCGCGTTATCGATAGAAGGGCGCGGCTCGCTGGGGCGAGTCGGGCTCACGGACTTTCTCACTGCTCCATCCGGAGCGCATTGGACCCAAGGACCAGGAGGCTAGGGCGTGCAGCTGATAGCTTTCTACATATTGTCGACGATCGTCGTCCTGTCCGCGCTCTTCGTGATCGCGGCGCGTAACCCTGTGCACTCCGTGCTGTGGCTGATCTGCGCTTTTTTCACGTCGGCGGGCCTGCTGGTGCTGATCGGGGCCGAGTTCCTCGCGATGCTGCTGGTCGTCGTCTATGTGGGCGCCGTCGCGGTGCTGTTCCTGTTCGTGGTGATGATGCTCGACGTTGACTTCGTGGAGCTGAAGCAGGGGTTCCTGAATTACCTACCAGCCGGGGCGCTGGTGGCGCTGGCGCTATTGGCCGAGATCGGTGTGGTGGCCGCTGCCGCGACCTTCGGCGGCGGGGCGAGCTTCGATCCGAAGCCCGACGCGGCCACCAACGCGCAGGCCCTTTCGAAGGTGCTCTACACGGACTACCTGCTGCTCTTCCAGATGTCGGGCATCGTGCTGCTGGTCGCCATGATGGGCGCCATCGTGCTGACGCTGCGCGCCCGGGCGAAGGTGAAGCGCCAGGACATCGCCAAGCAGACCGGACGCAAACGCAAGGACGCCGTCGAACTCAAGGACGTTCGTCCGGGGCAGGGAATCTAACATGGCAGGCATGGAAATCGGTGTTGGCCACTACCTGTCCGTATCGGCCGCGCTGTTCGTCATCGGCGTGTTCGGCATCTTCGTGAACCGCAAGAACATTATTGTCATCCTGATGGCGATCGAGCTGATCCTTCTCTCGGTCAACATCAACCTCGTCGCGTTCTCTGTGTTCAACGGAACCATCGTTGGGCAGGTGTTCGCCATGCTGGTGCTGACCGTGGCGGCCGCGGAGGCGGCGGTGGGGCTCGCAATTCTGGTCGTCTACTTCCGCAACCGCGGCGAGATCGCGGTTGAGGACGTAAACGTGCTGCGCGGTTAGGGAAGGGAAACGGGGACGTGGCTTTCCAAGACCTGGCAGCGATTTTCATCGTGCTGTCGCCCGGCATTGCCGCGGCGATCGCCGGCCTTGGCCAGCGCGTGCTCGGCGACAAGGGCTCGATGGCGATCACCACGGGCATCCTCGTGCTCGCTGCCGCGCTCGCGAGCGTCGTCTTCTACAACCAGGTGTTCGGCCATCATGAAGGCCCGGCGCATGGGCATACGCTGACGCTGATGCGCTGGTTCGATGTCGGTACGTTCGTCGCCGACTGGGCGATCCGGATCGATACGCTGTCGGTCGTGATGATGTTTGTGGTGACGGCGGTCGCGGCGCTCGTCCACATCTACTCCATCGGCTACATGGCCGACGATCCGCACCGCGCGCGGTTCTTCGCGTACCTCTCGCTGTTCACCTTCGCGATGCTGATGCTGGTGACGGCGGACAACTTCATCCAGCTCTTCTTCGGCTGGGAGGGCGTGGGGCTTGCCTCCTACCTGTTGATCGGATTCTGGTACAAGAAACCATCCGCCAACGACGCGGCCATCAAGGCGTTCGTCGTCAACCGCGTGGGTGATTTCGGTTTTGCGCTGGGCGTCATGGCGCTGGTGTTCGTCATGCAGGTTCCGGCCGAGTTCCTCGGCGCCGACGGCAAGCCGACGGTCGCCTATCTCGAAATGCTGCACGTCGAGAAATACTCGAGCATCGGCTTCGATACAGTGTTCAACGCGATCGTGGCAAACGCGCCTGTGCAGCCGATCGGCGCCACGAGCGCCGTTCCGATCCAGCAGGTGACATTCGACTTCCTTGGCCAGCACGTCTGGGGCCTGGAGGTGATTGGCGTGCTGCTGTTCATCGGCGCGATGGGCAAGTCGGCGCAGGTCTTCCTGCACACCTGTCTGCCGGACGCGATGGAAGGTCCGACGCCGGTATCAGCACTGATTCACGCAGCGACCATGGTGACAGCGGGCGTGTTCCTGGTCTGCCGCTGTTCCTATCTGTACGAGCATACCGTGGTTGCAGCGAACGTCGTGACGGTCATTGGCGCGGTCACTTGCTTCTTCGCGGCGACTGTCGGCCTCGCTCAGAACGACATCAAGCGCGTGGTTGCGTATTCGACCTGTTCGCAGCTCGGCTACATGTTCTTTGCGGCGGGGGTGGGCGCCTATCAGGCAGCGATGTTCCACCTGTTCACGCATGCCTTCTTCAAGGCGCTGCTGTTCCTCTCGGCTGGCGCGGTCATCCACGGCATGCACCACGAGCAGGACATGCGGAACATGGGCGGCCTGCGCAAGAAGATGCCGCTGACGTGGGCGATGATGCTGATCGGCACACTGGCGCTGACGGGCGTGGGCATCCCTGGCATAGAGCAGCTGCACTATGGCTTTGCCGGCTTCTATTCCAAGGATGCGATCATCGAGAGCGCCTACGCCTCGCATGACACATTCGCGCAATTCGCTTTCTGGCTTTCGATCGTCGCGGCGTTCCTGACGTCGTTCTACTCGTGGCGCCTGATGTTCATGACGTTCGAAGGCAAGACGCGGGCGGATCATCACACCTACGACCACGCCCACGACCCGCCGGTGTCGATGGCGTTGCCGCTGGTTCTTCTGGCGGTTGGCGCGGTCGCGGCGGGTGGCGTGTTTTACAGCGCCTTTGTCGACCATCATCAGGCGGAGTTCTGGGGCTCGGCGATCTTCAACGGGCCGGAGAACCATGTGCTGCACGACCGGCACGAGGTTCCGTTCTGGGTTCTGGTCGCGCCGGCGATGGCGTGGATCAGCGGCCTCGTGTTCGCGATCATCTTCTACCTCCTGGCCCCGTCGGTGCCGCGTAAGATGGCTGCGCATGGCGGGCCGATGCACAGCTTCCTGTCGCACAAATGGTATTTCGACGAGATCTACCACTTCGTGTTTGTGCGCGGCGCGGCGTTGCTGGGCGACCTGTTCTGGAAGGTGGGCGACAAGAAGCTCATCGACGGGATCGGTCCGGACGGCGTGACCGGCGTCGCCAAGGCGAGCGCGGGCGGGCTGTCGAAGCTGCACACGGGATACCTGTTCCACTATGCGCTGGTGATTCTGCTCTCGGCGGTGGTGTTCGCGGCCTTCGTTCTTCTCGGGCAGGGGCGCTGACGCATGGGAGAGCTTCCCATCCTTTCGGTGACCACCTTCCTGCCGGTGATTGGCGCGCTGGTGATCCTGGGATTCCGCATCGTCGCCGGCGCAAACTTCGCTGGCGGAGCGTCCAAGGGCGTGGCGCTGGTTGTGTCGCTCGCGACGCTAGCGGCCTCGCTGATTGCGCTGTCGCGATTTGATTTCGGCGCTTCGGGCTTCCAGCTCGTCGAGAGCGCGCCGTGGTTTGCCGGCTCGTCCTACAAGATGGGCGTGGACGGCATGGCGATCTCGCTGATCGTGCTGACGACAGCGCTGACGCCGCTGTGCATCCTGCAATCCATGAAGTCGATCGAGAACCGTCTCGCCGACTACATGATCTGCTTCCTCATCCTTGAGGCACTAATGATCGGCGTGTTCTGCGCGCTCGACATGATGCTGTTCTACGTGTTCTTCGAGGGCGGCCTGATCCCGATGTTCATCATCATCGGCGTCTGGGGCGGCAAGAACCGGCTCTATGCGGCGTTCAAGTTCTTCCTCTACACCTTTCTCGGATCGGTGCTGCTGCTGGTTGCGCTGATCTACATGTACATGGTGTCGGGCACGACCGACATCGTGGCGCTGCAGAACTACCCGTTCACGAAGGATGTGCAGACCTGGTTGTGGCTGGCGTTCTTTGCATCGTTCGCGGTGAAGCTGCCGATGTGGCCGGTGCATACCTGGCTTCCGGACGCGCACGTCGAGGCGCCGACGGCGGGTTCGGTGGTGCTGGCAGCCGTGCTGCTGAAGATGGGCGGGTACGGTTTCCTGCGTTTCAGCCTGCCGATGTTCCCGGACGCTTCCCTGCTGTTCCAGCCGCTGATGTTCGCGCTCAGCGTGATCGCGATCGTCTACGCTTCGCTGGTCGCCTTCCGGCAGACCGACATCAAGAAGCTAGTGGCGTATTCGTCCGTGGCACACATGGGCTTCGTGACGCTGGGGATCTTCTCGTTCAACGAAGCGGGGATCCAGGGCGCCATTTTCCAGATGATCTCGCATGGGATCATCTCGGGCGCGCTCTTCTTCTGCGTTGGCGTCATCTATGACCGCATGCACACGCGCGATATCGCCTTCTATGGCGGCCTCGTTCACCGGATGCCCGTCTACGCCGCTCTGTTCATGCTGTTCTCGATGGCCAATGTGGGCCTGCCGGGAACGTCGGGCTTCGTCGGCGAGATCCTCACCATGGTTGGCGGCTTCCAGGCGTCGACGTGGGTTGCGGCGGGCGCCGCACTCGGCGTCATCCTGTCGGCGGTCTACATGCTGACACTCTATCGCCGTGCGGTGTTCGGCGAGATGACCAACGAGAAACTGTTTGACATCAAGGACGTCACGCCGGTGGAGTTCTTCATCCTCGGCCTGCTGGCAGTCGGCACGCTGGTGCTGGGCGTCTATCCCTCGCTCGCCTTCGACCTTACCAAGCAGTCCACGGCCGACATCCTCCGGCTGATCGGGAAGTAGGGGCGCACAATGAACCTCCTCGCCGATCTCCAGGTCGCCCTGCCAGACGCGCTGCTCGCTGGCTTCGGTCTCGTCGCGCTGCTGCTCGCGGCTATCGGCGGCGACCGCATTTCGGGCCTGCTGCGTTTCGTGTCCGTGATCGCGCTTGCCGCAGCGTCGGTGTTCGCCTTCCTGCAGTTCCCGCTGGGCGATGCGGAGGCGTTCAACGGCCTCTACAAGGTGTCGCCGTTCGTGCTGTTCGCGAAAGGCGCGACTTATGCGCTCGGCGCCCTTTCGCTGTTCATGTCGGGCGGCTTCCTCAAGACCGCTTCGATGGAGCGTTACGAGTACGCGCTGCTGGTCGTGTTCGCGGCGCTGGGCGCGGGCGTGATGCTGTCGGCGAACGATCTGATGACTCTCTATCTCGGCGTCGAGACGCTGAGCCTGTCGTCCTACGTGCTGGCCGCCTTCCAGCGTGACAGCCTGAAATCATCGGAAGCCGGCCTAAAGTATTTCGTGCTGGGCGCGCTGGCGTCCGGCTTGCTGCTCTATGGCTCGTCGCTGGTCTATGGTTTTGCCGGCGGCACGGGCTATGCCGCCATTGCGGCAGCCGAGAATACGGTCGGGCTGATCTTCGGTCTGGTGCTGATCATCTGCGGGTTGGCGTTCAAGGCTTCAGCGGCGCCCTTCCACATCTGGACGCCCGACGTCTACGAGGGTGCGCCTGCGCCGGTGGTGGCGTTCTTCGCCACCGCTCCAAAGATCGCAGCCGTCGTCGTGCTGGCGCATGTGATGTTCACGACGTTCGGCCCGCACGAGGCTTCGTGGCGGATGGTGATCGCTATCATCGCAGCGCTGTCGATGATCATCGGCGCTTTCGGGGCGCTGGCGCAGAACAGCATCAAGCGCATTCTCGCCTACTCCTCCATCGCCAATGTCGGTTTCGCGCTGATCGGCGTTGCGGCAGGCGTCGAGGCGGGTGCGCCATCGGTGCTGGTCTACATGACCATCTACGTCATCGGCACACTGGGTATCTTCGGCGGCGTGCTGGCGCTTCGCCGTGGCGGACAGGCGATCGACCAGGTGTCTGATCTCAACGGCCTGTTCAAGCTGAAGCCCGGCATGGCGCTGGCGATGGTGATCCTGATTTTCTCGGTGGCAGGCGTGCCGCCGGCTGCCGGCTTCTTCGGGAAGTTCCAGGTGTTGATGGCTGGTCTCAACGGCGACCTGCTGTGGCTGGTTGTCGTCGGGATCCTCTCCAGCGCGGTGTCGCTGGGCTACTACCTGCGCCTGGTGTGGGCGATGATGATGAAGCCCCCGGGCGAGCCGCTGGACCGCACCGACCTCAGCGTTTCGGCGACTGTGCTTGTGACGGCCGTGCTTGCCTTCCCGGTGATCACCATCGCCATCCAGATGCTGCTGGACGCCGCCCAGTTTGCATCCGCCGGCTAGGGCGATGACCGCCGCCGATTTCTCGAAAGTCTGGCCGGTTGTCCGGTTCGACGAGATCGATTCAACGAACGAGGAGGCGCGCCGCCGGGCGCAGTCGGGCGACACCGGTCCCTGCTGGCTGACGGCGGAGCGGCAGACGGCGGGCAGGGGCAGGCTGGGCCGGCAATGGGACTCGCCGACCGGCAATCTCTTCGCCACAGCACTGTTGCCCTATCCGCGCCCGCCGGCTGAAGCTGCGCTTGCGTGCTTCTCGGCGGGACTGGCCGTGATCGATGCAGCGAAGGCCGCCGGCGTCGATACCGCTCACCTTCGCCTCAAATGGCCGAACGATGTGCTGGCGGGGCCGGCCAAGCTGGCGGGAATCCTGATCGAGACGGGCACGCAGCACGGGCAGCTCTGGATGGCTGCAGGGTTCGGCGTGAACGTGGCGAGCGCGCCTGACGTGCCGGGCCGACCAACCGCTTGCCTTGCCAATCTCTCAGGCGGCGTGGGCCTGTCGGCGTCGAGACTGCTTGATGCGCTGGATATCGCATTTCGGGCGCGCCTGGCCCGGCTGACAAATGACGGGTTCGCCGCGACGCGCGAGGACTGGCTGGCCAAGGCTGCCCATCTTGGCGGCCGAGTGGAGCTGCAGCCTGCCTCGGGCCGCGTCGAGGGCGTGATGAAAGGTCTCGGGGATGACGGGGCTTTGATCATCGAACTGGACGACGGGACGGTCACCCATGTTCGGGCAGGCGAAATTTCGATATTGGGCTAGTATCGGCCAAAAGGAGCGGCGCAATGCTGCTGGCGATCGACACGGGCAACACCAACACGCTCTTTGCCGTCCACGACGGCGCGGACTGGCGGGCGCAATGGCGCAGCACCACGGACATGACCAAGACCGCGGATGACTATGCGGTCTGGCTGTCGACGCTGATGCAGATGAACGGCCTGAAACTGGGCGACATCGACGACTGCATTATCTCCACCGTGGTGCCGCAGTCGCTTTTCAATCAGCGCAACTTCGCGCGGCGCTATCTGAAGGTTGAGCCCTTTGTCGTGGGCGAGAATGTCGATCTGGGCGTCAAGGTGCTGATCCCGAAGCCGAGCGAAGTGGGCGCTGACCGGCTCGTCAACGCTGTGGGCGCGCACGCCAGTTTCCCGGGACCGCTGATTGTCATCGACAGCGGGACGGCGACGACGTTCGACATCGTGAGCGCCGATGGGTCGTTCGAGGGCGGCATCATCGCGCCGGGGATCAACCTTTCGATGAAGGCGCTGCACGAGGCTGCGGCAAAATTGCCGCGTGTCGCGATCCAGAGACCGCCACAAGTGATCGGCAAGGATACGGTCGTCGCGATGCAGTCCGGCATATTCTGGGGTTATATCGACCTGATCGACGGGCTGGTCGAACGCATCAAGACCGAGTACGGCAAGCCCATGACCGTAATCGCAACCGGCGGGGTCGCCTCTCTGTTCGAAGGCGCCGCAACCCGTATCGACCATTTCGACAGCGACATCACCATCAAGGGCCTGCGCATTCTGTATGAGCGCAACATCAGCCAGTCAGCCAAAGAGCTGAAATGAAGGGCGCCGAACTCATCTTCGCGCCTCTTGGCGGCTGTCGCGAAATCGGGATGAACCTCAACGCCTATGGCTACGGCCCGCCGGACAACCGACGCTGGATCGTGGTCGATGTCGGCGTGACGTTTGGCGACGACACCACGCCGGGCGTGGACCTCATCATGCCTGATCCGATCTGGCTTGAAGGGTTCGCGGACCAGATCGAAGCGATCATCCTGACCCACGCGCACGAGGACCATATCGGCGCCATCGGCTGGCTGTGGCCGAGGCTGCGCGCGCCAATCTACGCAACACCGTTCACGGCTTACCTCGTCGCAGAGAAGCTGCGCGAGCGCGGCCTGGCGGACGAGGCGGACCTGCGCATCATGCAGCTGCGGGAAAAACGCCAGTTCGGACCTTTCGAAGTCGAGATGGTGACGTTGACGCATTCCATCCCCGAACCGAACGGGCTTGCGATCCGCACGCCGCTCGGTCTCATCCTGCATACGGGCGACTGGAAGATCGACGCTGACCCACTCATCGGCGAGGATTTTGATCAGGCGAAGATCGAAGAGCTTGGCCGCGAGGGCATTCTCGCCATGGTCTGCGACTCGACCAACGTGTTCGAGGAAGGCGAGGCCGGTTCGGAAGGAAGTGCGCGCACGGCGCTGATACAGGCGGTGGCCGAACAGACCGGCCGCGTGGCGATCACCAGCTTTGCTTCCAACGTGGCGCGCGTTCAGTCCGCCTGCGAAGCAGCGAAGGCCAACAGCCGTTCGGTATGTCTCGTGGGCCGGTCGATGCTGCGCATTGTCGGGGCAGCGCAGTCCGTCGGTATGTTGAAAGGCTATAGCTTCGTCGAGCCGGAAGATGCAGCCGATCTGCCGCACGAGAACATTCTCTATCTCTGCACGGGCAGCCAAGGCGAGCCGAACGCGGCGCTGGCACGGATCGCGCGTGGCGATCATCCGTCGGTGAAGATGGGCGAGGGCGATACAGTGATCTTCTCGTCGCGCGTCATTCCTGGGAATGAACGCGCGATTGGCGAGATCCAGAACATGCTGGCCGAGCGGAACATCCGTCTCGTGACATCCCGCCAGTTCGACATCCACGTTTCCGGCCATCCATGCCGTGACGAGCTGCGCCGCATGTATATGTGGGCGAAGCCGAAGATCAGCGTTCCGGTTCACGGCGAGCGCCGGCACATCAAGGAGCATGCCCGCTTTGCTTTGTCATTGCAGGTGCCGCAGGCGATCACGCCGGACAATGGCGATGTCATTCGACTTGCGCCGGGACCGGTCGAAGTGATCGACCAGGTTCCCGCCGGAAGGCTTCATGTCGACGGCGAGGTGCTCACCTCCGACAAAGCCGGCGGCATGTGGGAGCGCAAGAAGATGGCTTACAACGGCCATCTGTCAGTGAGCGTCGTGCTTGCGGGCAACAAGATCGAGGATGGTCCGATTGTCGTGTCGCGCGGTTTCTCCGAGCCGGATGGGCGGCCGGCGGATGAATCCATGGAGCCGATCGACGAGGCGGCGGAAGCCGCGATCAGCGGACTCAAGAAGGCAGAGCTGTCTGATGACGAGAAGATTGAGCGCGTGCTGACCAAGGCGGTGCGCCGGGCCGCCGAGATCGAGTTTGGCAAGCGCCCGCTGGTCGATATCACGATACACAGGGTCTAAGCGGGAGACATGCAATGACCATCGGCCGCATGAATCATATCGGCATCGCAGTGCCTTCGGTGGAAAAGGCGTTCGAGACCTATCGCACGCTTTATGGCGCAACGGAGTTCGTGCAGCCCTTCGACATGCCGGCGCAGGGCGTGCGCGTGGGGTTCGTGAACCTGCCGAACACCCAGCTTGAGATCATCGAGCCGCTGGGCGAGAAATCGCCGATCATCAACTTCCTCGAGAAGAACCCGAAGGGTGGACAGCACCATGTCTGCTTCGAGGTGAAGGATATCCATGAGGCCAAGGCCGAGATGGAGAAGAAGGGCGCCAAAGTGCTGGGCGAGCCGCGCATAGGCGCTCACGGCACGCTGGTGATCTTCATCCACCCGAAGGATTCGGACGGTGTGCTGATCGAACTCATGGAAACGCCCAAGGGCCATCACTAAGGTCTGCGGATGGGCATATTCGAAGCCATCGTCGTTTTTGTCTGCTCGTGGTGGCTGGTGTTCCTGCCGATTCTTTCTGCCGGCACGCGCAGCCAGCATGAGGCGGGCGCCGTTGCCCCAGGCACAGAGCGGGGCGCGCCGGAAAAGCCGAGTTTCCGTCCCAAAATCCTGATCGCGACGGCGGGGGCGGCAATCATCACAATCCTGGTGTGGCTAACCCTGTTCATGGGCTGGCTGGAGTTCCTGATTCCAAAGGAATAGCGGCAGCCATCCGCATTGCGCCGCCGCCCGGGGGCGGGTATCCAGCCTCAACCAATTTGCCCCCGGAACAGGGCCTGTAATGCGTCTCTCCCGCTATTTCCTTCCCGCCCTCAAAGAGGCGCCCGCTGACGCGCAGATCGTGTCGCACCAGCTCATGCTGCGGGCGGGGATGATCAAGCAGAACGGCGCGGGGATCTATTCGTGGCTGCCGTTGGGCATGCGTGTGCTCCATAAGATCGAAAAGATCGTTCGCGAGGAGCAGGAGCGGGCTGGGGCGGTTGAGCTGCTGATGCCTACGATCCAGTCCGCTGATCTCTGGAAGGAAAGCGGTCGCTACGACGCCTACGGCAAGGAGATGCTGCGTATCGTCGACCGGCATAAGCGCGAGATGCTCTACGGACCGACGAACGAAGAGATGATTACGGACATCTTCCGGTCGTACGTTCGCTCGTACAAACAGCTCCCGCTCAACCTCTATCACATCCAGTGGAAGTTCCGGGACGAAGTCCGTCCGCGGTTTGGCGTGATGCGCGGCCGCGAATTTCTGATGAAGGATGCCTACTCGTTCGACGTTTCGGTGGAGACCGCGAAGCAGGCCTACTACCGGATGTTCTGCGCCTACCTCAACACGTTCAGCCGCATGGGCCTCAAGGCTGTACCGATGCGGGCGGACACGGGCCCGATCGGCGGGGACCTCAGCCACGAATTCATCGTGCTTGCCGACACAGGCGAGAGCGCAGTGTTCTGCGACAGTGCGCTGGTCGACATGCCGCCGCCGGGCGAGGACCTCGATTTCTATCAGGACCTCCTGCCCGAGGTGCAGAAACGTACAAAACTCTATGCGGCGACCGAAGAGATGCATGACGCGGCGCGCTTCGAGAAAGAAGTACCCGTCGAGCGCCGCCTCTCTGCGCGCGGCATCGAGGTCGGCCATATCTTCTACTTCGGCACGAAGTATTCTGCGCCGATGAAGGCCGAAGTTACGACCGCTGACGGGAAGAACATTCCCGTCGAGATGGGCTCGTACGGCATCGGCGTATCCCGCCTGGTCGGCGCCATCATCGAGGCGAGCCATGACGACAAAGGCGTGATCTGGCCCGCGGCCGTGGCGCCGTTTGAGGTAGCCGTCGTGAGCCTGCGCGCCGACGACGACGAGGTGACCAAGGTCTGCGAGAGCGCATACGAGCAGCTCCAGAACGCCGGCTTCGACGTGCTGTATGACGACACAGCGGAGCGTCCTGGCGCCAAGTTTTCGACCATGGAGTTGATCGGCGTGCCGTTGGTGCTGGTCGTGGGGCCCAAGGGCGTCAAGGCCGGTGTCGTCGAGGTGCGGGACCGCAAGACGGGCGTGACCGAGGAGATGAGCCTCGACGCAGCCATCAAGCGCTGCCTCGCCGCGAAGGGCGCCTAGATGGAAGGTCGCATCATCGAGCGCCCATTCGGCCCGTTCGAGCGGATGCTGGCGCTGCGCTATCTCGGCGCCAAGCGCGAGCACGGCGGCCTGGCCTTCATCTCGGTCGTCTCGGTGATCGGCATCACGCTCGGCGTCTGGGCGCTTATCCTCACCATGTCGATCATGAACGGTTTTCGGCTGGAATTGATCTCGAAGATTATCGGCTTCGAGCCGCACGCCTTTATCGATACGCGTGGCCTGCCGCAGGTGCAGACGGATTCGATCATTGAGCAGATTCGCATGCGTCCCGGCGTCATCTCCGTTGAGCCTATGCTGGAGGGGACGGCGCTGGCTTCCGCTCCCGCCTTCAACCGGAGCGACGGCGTCCAGGTTCGCGGCGTCCGCCCGGAAGACCTTCGCGCCAACAAGCTGATCACCCAGAGCATCGCCAGCGCCTCGGCGGCGCAGGCGGAGGGCAAGCCGAAGCATCGGTGTTCAGCGATCGGTCGCGGGCCGACAGGTTCCGGATCGCTTGACCGCTTTGGCGACGAAGGCGCGCAATCGCGGGACATCGTGGTCGGAGATGCGTTTGCCTATGCGCTGGGCGTTGGCGTGGGCGACAAGGTTTCGCTGACGCAGTCAAACGGCGCACGCACCATTGTTGGCACCGCGCCCCGCACGGTCACCTATACCGTTTCGGCAGTCTTCCATGTCGGCAATGAGCGGTATGATCGCTATATCGCGTTCCTGCCTATCGAAGCTGGGAAAAGGCTTTTTGGGCAGGACGAGGGTTACCCGATCCTCGGTGTGCGGATCTCCGATCCGGATTCAGCGGAGACCTTCGTCAACGAGCTGATGCGCGACCAGCTGCCGTATGCGCAGAGCTGGATCAACCGGAACGGCACCTATGTCACCGCGCTCGTTGTCGAGCGGAACGTGATGCGGTTGATCCTGTTCATCGTGGTGGTCATCACCGCGCTCAACATCATCACTGGCGTGCTGATGCTCGTGAAGAACAAGACGCGCGATGTGGCTATTCTCCGGACCATTGGGTCTACGCGTGCGGGTGTCGTGCGCATCTTCATGATGGCAGGGACGTTCCTCGGCATGGCGGGCGTCGGCACCGGGGTGGCGCTCGGCGTATTGTCCGCGCTGTTCATCGCGGACATCCAGCATTTTCTCGAAGGCCTGCTGGGCTTCTGCCTGTTCCCGCCCGACATCTACCAGCTCGACGCGCTGCCAGCGAAACTTGAGTGGGCTGAAGTTGGCGGCGTTGGCGGCGCGGCGTTCCTGGTCACGCTGGTCATGTCGATCATCCCGTCTATGTGGGCGGCGCGGCTCAACCCGGTCGAGGCGCTCAGGTTCGAATGACGGACGCATCCTTCCAATCGAGTGCGCCTGTGCTGTCGCTTGGCAACGTCACGCGCAGTTATCAGTCGGGCGACCGCACGCTGGAAGTGCTTCGCGGCATCGACCTAGAGCTGCGGCCGGGCGAGATGACAGGTCTCGTAGGCCCGTCCGGCTCCGGCAAATCGACGCTGCTGCACGTTGCTGGGCTACTAGAGAAGCCTGACTCCGGAAGCGTGTTCTTCGGCGGCAAGGATGCGCTGAAGATGAGCGACGAGGAGCGCACGCGCGTGCGCCGCCTGCAGCTCGGCTTTGTCTACCAGTTCCACCACCTGTTGCCGGAACTCAACGCCGTCGACAACGTGTCGGCGCCGCTAATGATCAATGGGGCGTCGCGCGCCAAAGCGCGCAAGCGGGGCGAAGAACTGCTGCGGCAAATGGGCCTGACAGGGCGCGACCATCACCGTCCCGGACAATTGTCGGGCGGCGAGCAGCAGCGGGTGGCCATCGCCAGGTCGCTGGCAAACAAGCCAAAAGTGCTGATCGCCGACGAGCCGACAGGGAACCTCGATCCCAACACGTCCATGGTGGTTTTCCAGAGCCTTTTCGACATTGCGAGGCATGAAGGGGTGGCGGTTCTCGTCGCGACCCATAACCTGGAGCTGACCACCTATATGGACCGTGTGCTTGCCCTGCACGAGGGCCGGCTCGGGCCTGCCCCTCCACGCGGGGGTGGCGACTCGGCCTAGGGTCGGCCAACGCGATCGAGACGGGAATAATGACGGCCGAAACGCCAAGATTCATCCACCTTCGGGTACGCACGGCGCTGTCGCTGCTGCAGAGCATGATCCGCCCCAAGGATCTCGCGAAGTGGGCGGCCAACACCAGCGCGCCTGCCGTCGGTGTGACCGACGACAACCTCTACGCGGCGTTGGAACTGGCGGAATCACTGTCCGAGGCGGGCGTTCAGTTCATCACGGGCCTGACGCTGGATGTCATCGAGCCGGGTGTGACCGGAGAGCAGGGCAAGCTGGCGCTGCTGGCGCAGAACGAGGCGGGCTATCGCAACCTGATGGAACTGTCTTCGGCGTCGTTCCTGACGCCGGCGGGCGATGCTCGGCAGGTCGCCATCGCCACCGTGCTGAAACATGCCGACGGCCTGATCTGCCTGACGGGCGGACATGGCGGTCTGTTCAATCGCCGGGCGGGCGCGGGGCGCACCGAAGAGATCCGGGCAGGGCTCAAGGGCCTGAGCGAGGCGTTCGGCGATCGTCTTTATGTCGAGCTGCAGCGCCATGGCCGGCCGGAAGAAGCAGCGGCCGAAGGCGCACTGATCGAGCTGGCCTATGAACTTGGATTGCCGCTGGTCGCGACCAACGATGCGCGCTTCACCCGGCCTGACCAGCACGGCACGCATGACGTGCTGATGTGCATCGCCAACTCGGCCTATGTCAGTCAGGCCGACAGGCCACGGGCGTCGCCGCAGCAATACTTGAAGTCTCCGGCGGAGATGGCGGCGGCGTTCGCCGACTTACCGGAAGCGCTGGCCTCCACGGTCGAAATTGCCCAGCGCTGCGCGTTCCGGCCGAGAAAGGCCAAGCCGATCCTGCCGCCTTTCGACACGCGCCGTGGTCGCGACGAAGCCGCCGAGCTTGCGGCGCAGGCCAAGGCTGGTCTCAAGGAGCGGCTCGCGGGTGGCCAGCTCTTTGCCGACCGGAAGGTCTACGACGATCGCCTGACCTACGAGCTGGGCGTCATCGAGAAGATGGGTTTCCCCGGCTACTTCCTCATCGTGGCGGACTTCATCAAATGGGCGAAGGCGCATGGCATCCCGGTGGGCCCGGGCCGGGGTTCGGGCGCCGGTTCTGTCGTCGCCTGGTCACTGACCATCACGGATCTGGATCCCATTCGTTTCGGCCTGCTGTTCGAGCGCTTCCTCAACCCTGAGCGCGTCTCGATGCCCGACTTCGACGTCGACTTCTGTCAGGAGCGGCGGGGCGAAGTAATTGAGTATGTCCGCGAGAAGTACGGTTCGGATCGCGTGGCGCAGATCATCACCTTCGGTACGCTGCAGGCGCGCGCCGTGCTGCGCGACGTAGGGCGTGTGCTGCAGTTGCCTTTCCATCAGGTCGACAAACTCGCGAAGCTCGTCCCGTTCAACCCGGCCAACCCGCCTACATTGGCCGAGTCCCTCGAAATGGAGCCCAAGCTCGAAGAGGCAATCGAGGAAGACGAAGCGGTCGCCGCGCTCTTTGAGACGGCCCAGCAGCTCGAAGGCCTCTACCGTAACGCATCGACCCACGCGGCCGGCATCGTCATCGGCGATCGGCCTCTGGTCGAGCTGGTTGGTCTCTATCGCGACCCGAAGTCCGACATTCCGGCTACCCAGTTCAACATGAAATGGGCCGAGGCTGCCGGCCTCGTGAAGTTCGACTTCCTCGGTCTCAAGACGCTGACAGTGATCGAGCGCGCGGTTGAGCTCATCCGCAAGAAGGGCGTCGAGATCGACATCCAGAAACTGCCGTTGGACGACAAGCCGACCTACGAGATGCTGCAGCGCGGCGAAGTGGTCGGCGTGTTCCAGGTTGAAAGCCAGGGCATGCGCCGGGCGCTGGTCGACATGGTTCCCGACCGGTTCGAAGACCTGATCGTGCTGGTCGCGCTTTACCGTCCTGGCCCGATGGCGAACATCCCGACCTATTGCAACCGCAAGAAAGGTCTCGAAGAAACTGACTACTTTACCGATGCGCTGACGCCGTGGCTGAAGCCGATCCTGGAGCCGACTTTCGGCATCATCACCTACCAGGAACAGGTGATGCAGATCGCGCGGGAGCTAGCCGGCTATTCGTTCGGCGAGGCTGACCTCTTGCGCCGCGCGATGGGCAAAAAAATCCGCGCGGAGATGGACAAGCAGCGCGTGCGCTTCATGGAAGGAGCCATGGAGAAGGGCATCTCCGAAGCCGATGCGCACCAGACGTTCGAAGCCTGCGCGAAGTTCGCCGACTATGGCTTCAACAAATCCCACTCGGCGCCGTACGCGTTGCTGACCTACCAGACCGCCTGGCTAAAGGCGAACCATCCTGTCGAGTTCCTGGCGGCCTCGATGAGCCTCGACGCCGGCAACACCGATAAGCTGGCCGTGTTCTTTCAGGAAGCGCGGCGGATGGGCGTGGAAGTGCGTCCGCCAGATATCAATGCGTCCTGCGCGGACTTCACGGTGGAGGAGGGCGCAGTCCGCTATGCGCTCGGCGCCATCAAGGGTGTTGGCAAGCCGGCGATGATGTCGGTCGAGAAGGCGCGCAAGGACGGATCGTTCAAGGACCTGCAGGACTTTTCCGAGCGGATCGACGCGCGGCTGGTGAACCGGCGCTGCTTCGAGGCGCTGGCGAAGGCAGGCGCCTTCCAGTCGGTGGAGCCCAACCGGGCTAAAGCATTCGCGAGCGCGGGCATGCTGTCGGCGATCGCGGCTTCAGCCGAAGAGCAGCGCAATTCGAACCAGGTCAGTCTGTTCGGCGACCAGCCGGCGCAGAAGCTGCGCCTGCCGGATGCGGCGGCGTGGGGCGAGTCCGACCGGCTCGACAACGAACTGACCAGCGTTGGCTTCTTCCTCAGCGGCCACCCGCTGGATGACCTGCTCAACGGCGGCATGCGGGCGCGCATCACGCTGGCGGCGGAGCGCGAGGTCGTGGGCGCGGAGCGGCAATTCCTCGACATGATCGGCGTTGTACGTGCCCGGGTGGAAAAACCTTCCAAGGCCGGCGGCAAGTTCGCCATCGTGACGCTGTCGGACCCTTCGGGCGAATACGAGCTGTTCGTCGGTGGGGACCTCCTGGAGAACGTGCGCGATACGATCGAGGTAGGCGGCCGGGTGATGTGCCGCGTGAAGGTACGCAAGGTGGACGAGGAACTGCGCTTCTCGATGGAGGGCGTGAAGCCGCTGGCGCAGGCCTCCATCGGCTCGCACGAGGCCCTGCTGGTGCGCATCAGCGCTGACGCGCCGCTGGAACGCATCGCCAGCGTCGCCAAAGGCCTCCAGAAGAGCCCATCCCGGAGCGCTCTGGGCGAGATCCACATCGAGATTCCGGTGGAAGGAAAGGTGATCACTATCGCCCTCGACGGACGGTATCCGGTCGATTTCGGGGCGATGTCGGCCTTCAAGTCCGTGCCGGGGGTGGATCAGGTGCGCCCAGCGGCCGCCTGAGGCCTGAATCTATTGGGTTTAGGCCGGCGAGGCCGGGGCTTGCTGCTTGTGCAAAACCGCGTATAACCCGCGCCATTCCGACACGCGGACCCATTCCGGTGCGGGCGAAAGCTCGTTCTGTCCGCGGCGGCCAACCGGATTAGGAGACTAACGTGGCGCTACCCGACTTTTCTATGCGTCAGCTGCTCGAAGCTGGCGTGCACTTCGGACACCAGGTCCACCGCTGGAACCCCAAGATGAAGGGTTTCATCTTCGGTGAACGGTCCGGCATCCACATCCTCGATTTGTCCCAGACGGTTCCGCTACTTCACCAGGCTCTGGTGAAAGTGCGCGACACCGCTGGCAAGGGCGGCCGCGTGCTGTTCGTCGGCACGAAGCGTCAGGCGGCAGAGGCCATCGCCGAAGCGGCAGGCCGCTGCGCTCAGTATTTCATGAACGATCGCTGGCTGGGCGGCACGCTCACCAACTGGGCGACCGTGTCCAACTCGATCAAACGCCTGCGCGACCTCGACGACATGATCGAGGCGGGCGAGTCGACCGGTCTCACCAAGAAAGAGCTTCTGAAGCTCCAGCGCGAGCAGTCCAAGCTCCAGCGCGTTCTGGGCGGCATCCGCAACATGGGCGGCCTGCCGGACCTGATGTTCGTCATCGATACGAACAAGGAAGCGATCGCCGTCAAGGAAGCCCGCAAGCTGGGCATCCCGGTTGTCGCGATTGTCGACACCAACTGCGATCCGCAGGAAGTCGATTTCCCGATCCCGGGTAACGACGATGCGGCGCGCGCGATCCAGCTCTATTGCAACCTGATCGCGGATGCGGTGCTCGATGGCCTGTCGGAATCCTCAATGGCGTCGGGCAACGACCCGGGCGCCAGTGAGACCGTGCGCGAGCCGGCGCTGGCGGCGACCGCGGAAGCCGAAGCGCAAGCCTAGGCCGGTATTGCGGGCGCGCCGGCGGATACCCATCTGTCGGCAGCCCGGCGAGGCCGGGAATCTGATAAATCCGGCCTGCATCGAGATTGGGAGCTCTCTCCCGGTACGCTGCAGGCCGTCCAAATCCAGGAGGTTGAAATGGCCGAGATCACCGCCGCCCTCGTGAAAGAACTGCGCGAGAAGACCGGCGCAGGAATGATGGATTGCAAGAAGGCGCTTGCGGAAAACAACGGCGACATCGATGCCGCTGCCGATTGGCTGCGCGAGAAGGGCATCCTCAAGGCCGCCAAGAAAGCCGACCGCGTCGCCGCGGAAGGCCTGATCGGCATTGCGTCCAGCGGCACGTCCGCAGCGCTCGTCGAGGTCAACTCCGAGACCGACTTCGTCGCACGCAACGAAGGCTTCCAGAAAGCTGTTCGTGGCATCGCCGACATCGCGCTCAAGAACAACGGCGACGTCGCCAAGGTTGCTCACGCGCTCTCGCCGGATGGCGACGGCACGGTCAACGAGATGCTGCAACGCCTCGTCGCTACCGTTGGCGAGAACATGACGCTGCGCCGGGCCGCCGCGCTTTCTGTCAAGGAAGGCGTTGTCGCCACGTACGTGCACAACACGGCCGCTGACGGTCTGGGCAAGATCGGCGTGCTCGTCGCGCTGGAAAGCTCGGGCGACAAGTCGCGTCTGACCGATCTCGGTCGCAAGATCGCGATGCACGTCGCTTCGATGAAACCCCTGGCCACCACCACGGCTGAACTCGATCCGGCGGTTGTCGAGAAGGAGCGTCAGATCCTGACGGCGCAGGCGGCTGAATCGGGCAAGCCCGCGAACGTCGTCGAGAAAATGGTCGAAGGCCGAATCCGCAAATTCTATCAGGAATCCGTGCTGGTCGAGCAGGCTTTCGTCATGGATCCCGACACCACCGTCGGTAAGTTTGTCGAGAAGCATGCTGCCGAACTGAAGACCCCTGTGACGCTCAAGGGCTTCGTGAAGTTCGAAGTCGGCGAAGGCATCGAAAAGCCGCTGTCGGATTTCGCTGGCGAAGTCGCGTCAATGGGCGGACCAAAGAGCTAGGCTTTATGCCTGAAAAGGCAGGAACTAAGTCTTTGCGAAGCCGGTGGATTCGCAGGTAGAGTTTGGCGGCTCGGCGCACCCCGCGCCGGGCCGCCAGTTTAGAGGATGGCGACATGACGGCTCCGGCCCTTCTGTACAAGCGCATCCTCCTGAAGATTTCCGGCGAAGCGTTGATGGGGGAGCAGGGCTACGGCATCGACGTCAAAGCCTGCACCAAGTACGCCGAAGAAGTGAAATCCGCGATCGCGCTGGGCGTGCAGGTCTGCCTCGTCATCGGCGGCGGCAACATCTGGCGCGGCAAATGGGGCGTCGACGCGGGCATGGAACGCGCCCAGGCCGACCACATGGGCATGCTGGCGACCGTCATGAACGCGCTGGTCATGCAGAATGCGCTGGAGAGCATCGGCGTGCCGACGCGCGTGCAGTCCGGCATCTCGATGATGTCGATCTGCGAGCCCTTCATCCGCCGCCGTGCGATCCGTCACATGGAGAAGAACCGCGTCGTCATCTTTGCGGCTGGCACCGGCAATCCGTTCTTCACGACCGACACGGGCGCCGCGCTCCGCGCCGCGGAGATGAACTGCGATGCGATGCTCAAAGGCACGCAGGTCGATGGCGTCTATACGGCCGATCCGAAGCTCGACACGGCGGCCACCCGCTTCGATACGCTCGATTACATGGAAGTGCTGTCGAAAGAGCTGAAGGTGATGGATGCAACGGCCATCAGCTTGCTCAAGGAAAACAAGATTCCGATTGTGGTGTTCCGCATCCGCGATCCGGGCGCGCTCGCCAACGTGCTGACCGGGCAAGGCCCATCGACTACGATCAGCGGCCGGAAGAAGCAGTAGAGAAGAGGAGCAGCTATGGCGGAGACATTCGACCTTAAGGCGCTCGAGAAGCGGATGGACGGCGCACTCGCCGCCCTGAAGACCGAGTTCAGCGGCCTGCGTACGGGCCGCGCGTCGGTGCACTTGCTCGATAGCATCCATGTGGTGGCGTATGGCGCATCCACGCCGCTCAACCAAGTTGCCTCGGTGAGCGCGCCTGAAGCGCGGATGCTCGCCGTGAACGTCTGGGACAAGGCGAACGTCGGCGCAACGGACCGCGCCATCCGGGAATCGTCGCTGGGCCTCAACCCGATCATGGACGGCCAGACACTGCGCATCCCGATCCCGCCTCTCAGCGAAGAGCGCCGCAGGGATCTGCAGAAGCTCGCTGGCCAGTTTGCCGAAAGCGCCAAGGTGGCTGTCCGCAACGTGCGTCGCGATGGCATGGACCTGCTCAAGCGCCTCGAAAAGGCCAACGTAATGAGCGAGGATCAGGTCAAGGCGCGCTCGAACGACGTGCAAAAGGTCACCGATAAGCACGTGGCCACGATCGACGACCTGCTGAAACACAAAGCCGAAGAGATCATGCAGGTGTGAGCGAGCCCAAGCCCTCCGTAACGGACGCAGGCGTCGCCACACTTAGGCCTCCTCCGCGTCACGTCGCCATCATCATGGACGGCAATGGCCGCTGGGCGAAGGCCCGCGGCCTTCCGCGCGCCATGGGGCATAAGGAGGGTGTGGAAGCGCTGCGCCGCGCGGTGGAAGCCAGCCGCGATCTCGGCCTCTCTCATCTGAGCGTCTATGCCTTCTCGACCGAGAACTGGAATCGCCCACAGCAAGAGATCGACGCGCTGTTCGACCTGCTGCGTCTGTTCGTAAAGCGCGATCTCGCGCGCCTGCACAGGGATGGTGTGCGTATCCGCATCATCGGTTCGCGTGATGGGCTAAACGAGGACATTCTCGGCCTGATCGATGAGGCGATGAACCTCACGAAGGCCAACACGAAGCTGACGCTCAATATTGCGTTCAACTACGGCGGGCGGGGCGAGATCGTCGCCGCCGTGAAGCAGATCGTAGAGGCTGTGCAGGCCGGCAGGCTCAACCCAACTGAAATCGACGAAGCAATGATCTCGCGCATGATCTGGACGGCGGACTCGCCCGATCCGGACCTGGTGATCCGCACCAGCGGCGAGCTTCGCCTGAGCAACTTCCTTCTATGGAGCGGCGCCTACGCGGAGCTGATGTTCATGGATCTGTGGTGGCCCGACTTCAACAAGGAAAGCCTCGAGAAGGCGATCGATGCGTTCAGACGTCGCGATAGACGATTCGGCGGCCTCGGCAGCTGAGGGTCAGAAGCGAGGCGGCGGACGGCGCGAGATCGTACTCCGCGTCGTATCGGCCCTCATTCTGGCGCCTCTTGGGCTGGCGGCGTGCTGGTATGGCGGGCCCGTGCTCTGGATCGCGACGGGGCTGTGCGGCGTTGCCGCGGCCATCGAGTGGACGCGTATGGCCGCGCAGACCGAAGTGATTTGGGCGCGCTGGGCGCTCTATCTGGTCATGGCGGCAGGCGCGGCTGCCGCCGTGTGGTTCGGATCGCAGAGGCTCGAACTCGTCGCGCTTGCGTCGCTGATTACGTGCGCTGCTGCCGGCTTGCTGGCATGGGCCGGCAAGGGGTCGGTTAGCTCAATGGCCTTCGGCGCCATCTATGCCAGCCTACCTTTCGGCGCCTTCGTCTGGATCCGCGAGAGCCAGACCAGCGGCCAGTACTATCTGATGGCTTTGCTGGCGATCGTGTGGACCACCGACATCGCGGCCTATTTCGCGGGCAGGGGGTTTGGCGGCCCGCTGCTCAGCCCCAAGGACAGCCCGAACAAGACCTGGACCGGCGCGATTGGCGCCCTGGTGTGCGCGGGCCTTGCCGGCGCCGCGGTCGCGCGCGCCGTGGGCGGCGATTTTATGCATTGGCTGTTCGCCAGCCTCATTGTTTCAGTGGTCGCGCAGGCGGGCGACCTGCTCGAGTCCCGCTTCAAGCGTCTCTACGGCGTAAAGGACACATCCGGGATCGTCCCCGGCCATGGCGGCGTGCTCGACCGCCTTGATGCGCTGATGGCTGCGGCCGTGCTAGGCGCGCTGGTGCTCCGCTTCCTGCCGGGCCTCGCGCCCGGCTTCGGCGGTCAGGCAGGCGTCGGATGAGCGGCAAGGTACGCGTCTCGATTCTGGGCGCCACCGGCTCGGTCGGTGCATCCACGCTCGACATCGTGTCACGTTCAACACCCGGCGCTCCCGACTTCCAGGTTGTGGCGCTCACCGCCAACACCAATGTCGACGCCCTCGCCAAGGCAGCGATCGCCACGCGCGCCGAACTCGCCGTCATTGCCGACGAGACGCTGTACACAAAACTAACGCAGTTGCTCGCCGGCAGCGGCGTCGAGGCTGGCGCGGGATACAATGCGCTCATTGAAGCCGCACAGCGCCCAGCGGACCGCGTCGTCGCTGCCATCGTGGGTATCGCTGGCCTGCCAGCAACGCTCGCAGCCGTTCGGCAGGGCACCGCCGTCGCCCTGGCCAACAAGGAGAGCCTCGTCTGCGCTGGCGCACTTCTCAAAGAGGAAGCGAAGAAATCCGGCGCCCGCCTGCTGCCGATCGACAGCGAGCACAACGCCATATTCCAGGTTCTCGACCGGCCCGAGCGCGTCGAGAAGCTGATCCTCACCGCCTCGGGCGGCCCTTTCCGGTCCACCCCCCTGGGCGAAATGGCCGCAGTCACCCCGGAACAGGCCATCGCCCACCCGAACTGGGAGATGGGGGCCAAGATCTCGGTCGACTGCGCCACCATGATGAACAAGGGCCTCGAACTGATCGAGGCGGCCTATCTGTTCGGTATTCCGGAGCGGCGTATTGAAGTTCTGGTCCACCCCCAGTCGATCATTCACAGCCTGGTAGCGTATGACGATGGGTCGGTGCTGGCCCAGCTGGGCATGCCGGACATGCGCACCCCCATCTCCTACGCCCTTTCCTGGCCCAACCGGATGCCCCTGCCGGGGCTTGAGCGCCTTGATCTCGCCAAGATCGGGAGGCTGGATTTCCTGCCCCCCGATCCCCAGCGCTTTCCGGCTCTGGACATCGCGCGGGCGGCGGTTTCCGCGGGGGGCGGCGCCCCAATTGTGCTGAATGGTGCGAACGAGGTCGCGGTGGCGGCCTTTTTGCAGCGCCGGATTGGATTTTTGACGATTGCTCAGGTGGCAGGCGAAGTGTTGGACGAGTTCCTCAGTGCCCGCTCTGTCGCCGATGCGCCTGCATCCTTCGAGGAAGTCTACGAGATTGATCGCCTGGCGCGCGAGCGAACGTTCGAAAAACTTCGCCTCGCGGCGTGATCGGTTAACTACGGGGTGGCTGCTATGAGAGGCGAAATCTGATGGACAACCTGATCTCAATACTGGGTTCAGCGATCCCGTTCATCATCGTGATCTCCATCGTGATCACAGTCCACGAACTCGGCCACTACTGGGTTGGGCGCTGGTTCGGCGCCGCGGTTGAGTCGTTCTCGATTGGGTTCGGCCGTCCCATATTCGAGGTCAAGGACAAGCGCGGCACACGCTGGCGCGTTAACTGGCTGCCGCTCGGAGGGTTCGTGAAGTTCGTCGGCGAGCTTCAGGCGCCGACCGACTCCCGTAATCAGGGGGTAGCCGATCCCAACGTCGACATCACCGAGATCCATGGCGCCGAAGGCGAGCCCACGGTGAAGCTCGTCGGCAAGCCCTACACCGAACTCGGTCCGCTCAAGCGGCTGGCGGTTTCGCTGGGTGGCCCGTTCGCCAACTTCGTCTTTGCGGTCGTCGTTTTCGCGGCGCTCGGCATGGCTATGGGCGTCGCGCAGTCGAAAGAAGTTCTGGTCAACGGAACAGTAGCGGGCAGCGCAGCTGAAGCGGCCGGGTTCAAGCCGGGCGATATCCTGCTGCAAGCGGGCGGGCGCACCGTCACCAGCGCCACCGACGTCCAGCGCGCGACCGTGCTCAACGCCGGCGAAGAGGTTCGCTATCGGGTTCTCCGGGGAGGCGAGCAGATCGAGCTCATAGCCGTGCCGAAGTCGGAGTCGACCTACAACAAGGACCTCAAGGTTCGGGAGAGCATCGGCCGCATCGGCATCGACCTCGGTGAACGTGAGACCGAGATCCGGCGCCTGAACCCGATCGAAGCTGTCGGCTATGGCTTCTGGCGCACCGGGGACGCTCTCGACGCCACCGTGACGGTCCTGCGGCGTCTGGTCACCGGCAAGGACGGGCTCGACAAGCTCTCCGGTCCGCTCGGCATCTTCACGGTCGCCGACAACGGCACCGACCTTCACATGAAGCAGGAAGGCGTCAGCTTCGACAAACGCCTGATTGGCGCCGCCCTGTGGCTGATTAACCTCTCCGCGCTGCTTTCGATCGGTGTTGGCTTCTTCAACCTGCTGCCGATTCCCGTGCTGGATGGTGGCGCGGCTGTAATGTGTATCGCTGAAGCTGCTACCGGCCGCGAAGTGCCCGAAAAAGTGCAGAAAGTCGGGCTGACAATCGGCCTTGCATGTCTCGTCAGCTTTGCTCTGGTCATCACGTGGCAGGACATAACGCGCCTGCCGATGTGGGCCGGTGCGCCCTAAAGCAAATCAGCCAACCGCTTGAGCTTTTGAGCGGCATGTTGTCTTAAGACGCCCGAAGAGACTGCGTCAGCGGTCCGTTGAGTTAAGGGGTAGGTGATGCGGTCTTGGTTCGCGAGCGCTCTGGCGCTGACAGCGTCGGCTGGCGCTCTCATCGCCGCCATGGACCTATCCGCGTCCTCGCGCGCGTGGGCGCAACAACCCCAGCAGCCTCAGCAACCCATCATCATTTCCCGTATCCTGGTTGAAGGTAACCAGCGGATCGAGGCGCGTACCGTCCTCTCCTATCTTCTGGTGAAGCCGGGCGATGCGTTCGACGAGGAGCGAATCGGCCTGTCGGTGCGCGCCCTCGGCCAGACCAACCTGTTCAGCGATGTCCAATTCGAGCTGCGCGGCAATGACCTTGTCGTGCGCGTGATCGAGAATCCGATCATCAACCGCGTGATGTTCGAAGGGAACAGCGCGGTCACGACCGAGCGCCTCGAGGAAGAAACGGAAGCCGAGCCCCGCCAGACATTCACGCTCTCGCGCGTCGAGCAGGACGTGCAGCGTATTCTCGAAGTCTATCGCCGCGCCGGCCGCTTTGCCGCGACGGTGACGCCACAATACAAGGTGCTGCCGCAAAACCGCGCCGACTTGATCTTCGTGATCGAGGAAGGCCCGACCACCGGCATTAAGTCGATCAACTTCCTCGGCAACCAGCGCTTCACCGACGACCGCCTGCGCCGCGAGATCACCACGCGCCAATCGCGCTGGTGGCGGTTCTTCGAGAAAGCCGACAACTACAACCCCGGACAGATCGAGTTCGACCGCTCGCAGCTGAGTGAGTTCTACATGAACTCGGGCTATGCGGATTTCCGCGTAATCTCTTCGGTCGCCGAACTGACGCCGGACCGGCGCGACTTCTACGTCACCTTCACCATCGACGAGGGCCAGCCATATACATTCAGCGACCTCAAGGTGCAGACCCAACTCGAAAAACTGTCGGGTGATCGCCTCGCGCTGATCCTGCCGATGAAGAAGGGCGACCAGTTCAGCTCCAAGGCCATCGAAGACGCGATCGACACGCTGACCTTCGCCGCGGGCACCGCCGGCTACGCCAACGTCGACATCCGTCCGCGCGAACAACGCGATGCGGTGGGGCACACCATAGGCATCACGTTCGAGGTGGATGAAGGCCCGCGGGTCTACATCGAGCGGATCGACATTGCCGGCAACACGCAGACCCTCGATCGCGTCATTCGCCGCGAGATCCGCACGGCCGAGGGCGACAGCTACAACCCCGTCCTGCTCGACAACGCCAAGAACCGTATTCGCGCGCTTGGCTTCTTCGACCCCGAAAAAGTCGAGGTCACGGACGAGCCCGGCTCGACCGACGATCGCGCAGTGATCAAAGTGAAGGTGGAAGAACAGGCAACCGGCGAACTTGCGTTCTCGGCGGGCTTCTCCTCGGCCGACGCCTTCCTGTTCAGCGCCAGCGCCACGCAGCGCAACTTCCGCGGCCGGGGCCAGTTCCTCTCCGCGCGCATCCAGACCACGTCGCGCCAGCAGGACATCGAATTCCGATTCACCGAGCCGAAGTTCCAGGATCGCAACATGGCTCTGGGTCTGGACGTGTTCCTCACGCAGTCGGATTTCTTCGAGGAAGCGGGCTTCCAGAACAAGACGGTCGGCGCCGGCGGGCGCTTGCTGTTCCCGCTATCGGATGCCGATCAAATCGGCCTGCGCTACTATCTGCGCAGCGATGAACTCACCATTGATGCTGCCGCTGAGCAGGATTGCCTTGCCGGCGGCTTCTCGCGCTCGGCTGTCTGCGAGCAGTTGGGCAGCCGCGTCACGTCGGTGTTCGGCTACACGCTGACAATGAACCGCACCAACGACTATCTCGAGCCGACGCGCGGCTACGAGCTCAACTTCAGCCAGGACATCGCCGGCCTCGGCGGCGACGAGAACTATCTGAAAAACGAGCTCCGCGGCGCGATCTATCGCGGTCTGTGGCCGGATATCGTCGCCAGTGCGCGCATCGAGGCCGGCTATATCGAAAGCTGGGGTGATGAAGGCATCCGCCTCAACAACCGCTTCTTCAAGGGTGGCAATACTTTCCGTGGCTTCGACTCTCTCGGCATCGGCCCGCGAGAGGTTGAGTATTTCTACGAGACCGAAGAACTCGCGCTCGATGTTGGCGTTGCGCCGCCCAGTTTCACGATTCCGGCTCTCAACCAGGACGGAACTCAGCAGGTCAGCCCCGACGGCAAATTGCTCTATCAAACGGCCTTGCGCGACGCCGCCGGCAACATCAATCCCGCCAAGATACGCACCTTCAACGCCCTAGGCGGGAAGGCATATGCTATTGGTACCTTCCAATTGGACTTCCCGATACCGTATGTTCCCGAGGAACTGGGGATCAAGGCGGGACTGTTCACGGAGTTCGGCACGGTAGGCCTGCTGGACGATGAAGACAGGGATCGCAAGTTTGACAGTGCCTTCAGCTCATTCCGGGTCGACGACAGTCTCAGCCTGCGCGCCAGCGCCGGCCTTTCGATCTTCTGGGATTCGCCCTTCGGCCCCATTCGTTTCGACTTCTCGCAGATTCTTGCGAGCGAAGAATACGACCGGACTGAAACCTTCCGCTTTGCCACCAACACAAGGTTCTAGTGCTATGAAAGTTCACAACCTCGCGCTGGCCGCCGCGATGATGATCGGCCTGATGAATGTGGCCGGCGCCGCCGTTGCCCAGACCAAGATTTTCGTCATCAACGAAGAAAAGATCCGCCGCGAAAGCAAGGTCGGCAAGGAGATGTCGGTTTCCTTGGGCAGTGTCCGCGAACAGGGCGTACAGAAGCTGGGCCTGAAGTCACTGGGCGACGAGATCAAGACCGAGCAGACGGCATTGCAACCGCAGACTCAGGCGCTCACCAAGGAAGCGATCGAAAAGAACCCGACGCTGAAAGCGCGCGTCGAGTCGCTCAACAAGAAGACGAGCGAGTACCTGCAGAAGGCTGACTATCTCAACCAGAACCTCGAGCAACAGAACGGCGCCCTCAACGTCGCCTTCGCGCAGGTGATGGAGCCGGCCGTAACGCACGTTGCCAAGGAAGTCGGCGCCGACGTGGTGCTGAGCTACGCCTCGACCTGGTACGTGAAGGATGCGACGGACATCAGCGCGAAAGTCATTGCGCGCCTCGACGCAACTGTGCCGACTCTTGCGGCGCTTCAGGCGGCGATCCAGCCGGCCGGCGGCGCAGCGAAGCCGGCGACGCCGGCGAAGCCGCAGGGCGGGCAATAGCAGACTTGAGGACGAAGGCGGGGCGGTGATCGATCCGAGGTTCTACGAGGTCTCAGGACCGCTGAAGGCTTCGGACATCGCCGAACTCACTGGCGGCGCGCTCATACGCGGCGACGCCGGACGGATGCTGGTGTCGGTCGCCTCGTCGGCAAGCGCGCGCGAGACTGACCTCACTTTCCTCGAGAGCGAAGACGGCGATCTGTCCGCGCTGAGCGGGGCAGGCGCCGTCATCGCATCTTCCGCAACCGCAAAACTCATCCCGAATGGCCCGGCGGTCATCGAGGCGCTCCATCCACGCGCCGCTTTCGCCAGGGCCGCCCAGCGGCTGGTCCGCCTGCGCGAATTCGAACGCGGCGCTTCGAGCATACACCCCGGGGCGCGGATAGCGTCCTCCGCGGTGCTGGAGCCTGGGGTCGTCGTCGGACAGGGCGCCGCGATCGGCGCCGAGGTGCGTATCGGGGCCAATGCCGTGATCGGACCCGGGGTGCAGATCGGGATGGGTACGATCGTCGGCGCGGGCGCGGTAATCCGCTGCGCGCTGCTGGGCGATGGCGTTCGCATATTCACCGGCGCTGTGGTGGGCGAGGCCGGCTTCGGCTTGGCGGCGGGCAAGGGCGGCGCGGCGCTCTCCCCCCATTTCGGCCGCGTCATCATGCAGAACGGCGTCTCCCTCGGCGCCAATTCCTGCGTCGACCGCGGCCTGTTCGATGACACGGTCATCGGCGAGGGCGCACATATCGATAATCTCTGTCACATTGGTCACAACTGCCGCATCGGCTCCGGCGTCGTCATGGCCGCGTTCGCTGGCGTTTCCGGCTCCAGCGAGGTTGGCGACGGCGTGCAGTTCGGCGGCCGCGTCGGCCTCAAGGACCATGTCCGCGTGGGAACCGGGGCGCGCATCGCCGCCGGGGCCGCCGTCCTGTCAGATGTACCTGCCGGCGAGACCTGGGCCGGCTATCCCGCCAAGCCCATCCGCACCTGGATGCGCGAGCTTGCATGGCTGGGCCGGGCAGCGCAAAAGCGTTCCGCCAAGGAAGAGTAGCCGGATTCCCCGGCCTCGGCGGACCGGCGGACATGGGCGCGAACATCCATCCTACAGCGAGTGTCGAACGCGGCGCGGAGCTGGCCGACGGCGTCGAGATTGGGCCCTATTGCACTGTCGGGCCGAGGGTGGTGCTGGCGGAAGGCGTCAGGCTGCTAAGCCATGTCTCGGTCACCGGCAACACCCACGTCGGCGCGCGCACAATGATCTATCCATTTGCTGCGCTCGGCCATCCGCCGCAGGACCTTAAGTTCAAGGGCGAGGACACGCGCCTGCGCGTCGGCGCCGACAACGTCATTCGCGAAAGCGTCAGCTTCCATGTCGGCACCGTCACCGGCCGCAGCGAGACGATCGTCGGCGACAAGGGATTTTTCATGGCCGGGGGCCATATCGGCCACGACTGCATCATCGGCAACGGGGTTGTCCTGGGGAACAACGTGCCGGTCGGCGGAAACGCTGTCATCCAGGATTTTGCGATCCTCGGCGGCAACGCCGCGGTCCACCAGTTCACGCGCCTCGGCAAATACTGCTTCATCGGCGGCTGCGCGCCGGTCGTCGGCGATGTCATCCCTTTCGGCATGGTCGACAACAATGGGCGCCTGCACGGCCTCAATTTGATCGGGCTGAAGCGGCGCGGCTTCAAGCGCGAAACCATCAACGATCTTCGCGCGGCCTATCGCGAATTGTTCCACGGCGAGGGGCATTTCTGGGATCGCTTTGCCGGCGTTGCCGAGAAGTACTCGGGCTCACCGGAAGTCATGATGATCGTCGCCTTCATCAACGCCGGGCAGAAGCGCGAACTCTGCCTGCCGGACCGCGGCTGATGACCAAGCTCGGTATCATCGCGGGCGGCGGCGCTCTCCCGCGTACGCTCGCCGAGCACGCCCGTGCAACCAGTCGCCCCGTCTACATTCTCGGCCTGAGAGGTTTCGCCGATCCAGCCTTATGGTCCGAGTTCGGCGGCGCCGAAGCCGCGATGGGCGAAATCGGCAAGGGCATCCGCCTGCTCAGAGACGCGGGCTGCAAAGACGTTGTCTTCGCCGGCACGATCAAGCGGCCGGAGCTTTCCGATCTCAAGTTTGATTTTCACGGCGCCACGCTGTTGCCCGAACTCGCCGTCGCCGCAGGCAAGGGCGACGACGCGTTGCTGCGCGTGGTTCTCGGCGCCTTCGAGAAAGCGGGCTTCCGCATCATCGGCGCCGACGATGTGCTGGGCAACCTCCTGGCGCCCACTGGCCCTCTGGGAAGTCTCGGACCGTCGCAGCAGGATTGGGTCGATATCAGGAAGGCCGCTGAAGCCGCCGCCGCTATCGGCGCCAAGGATGTCGGGCAGGGCGCCGTTTCCCGCAACGGGGCAATCCTGGCGACAGAAACGCAGGACGGGACGGACGCAATGCTCCGCCGCGTCGCGGAAGCCTCCGCAGGCGCAAAGGGCGGAGTACTGGTGAAGCGGCCGAAGCCGCAACAGGAACGGCGCATCGATCTTCCGACCATCGGGGTCCAGACGTTGCGCGGCGCGCACGCCGCCGGTCTTTCCGGCATCGTGGTCGAGGCTGGCGGGGCGCTCGTCATGAATCGCGCCGAGCTGCAAACCGAAGCCGACCGGCTTGGGCTTTTTGTCTATGGCGCTTCACCCGGTGAACTGGCGTGACGCGCCACATCTGCCTCGTTGCAGCTGAAGAGTCCGGTGACGCTCTCGGCGCCGATGTGATCGATGCGCTGCGGGTGATTAATCCTCTGGTCCGGCTGTCGGGCATCGGCGGCGCCAGGATGCGCGAGCGCGGTGTGTCCTCGGACGTCGATATGTCAGGCCTCGCTGTGGTGGGCCTCTTCGAGGGATTGAAGGCGTTCGACAGGGCTAAGATCGCGGTCGAGGCGGCGGCCAATCACATCGTCGGGTTGAACCCGGATGCGGTTGTCTTGATCGATAGCTGGGGTTTCATGTGGCGGCTTGCCCGCGCTCTGAAGGAACGCGGCCTGCATGCCAAGCGCATCAAGCTGGTCGGTCCGCAGGTCTGGGCCACGCGCCCGGGTCGGGCGCGCGTGCTAGCGCAATGGTGCGACCACCTGCTGTGCATTCACGCTTTCGAACAACCCTTCTATGTGAAGTGGGGACTGCCCACGACCGTCATCGGCAATCCAGCCCTCCACCGCATGAAGAAGGGTAACGGCGCAGCTTTCAGAGCCGCCCACGGCGTCGCCGCCAATTTCCGCGTTATCGGCCTTCTGCCCGGCAGCCGTCCCGCGGAAATCCGCCGCGTGATGCCGACACTTGCGACCGCCGCCGCCCAGCTCTGTGCCGGTCATCCCGAACGGCAGGTCCTCTGCGTTGCCGCGCCGTCGGTCGAGGCAGCCGTGCGCGAAGCCGCAAAGGCCTGGAGCTTCCCGCATCTCATCATCGGCGGAGATTCAGACAAGGCCGATGCATTCTCCTCGATGGAGGTGGCCATAGCCAGCTCTGGCACGGTCACAACCGAGCTGGGCGTGCAGGGCGCCGCTGTCGTCTCCGGCTACCGGCTGGGCTGGCTCACCTGGGCGATCCTGCGCTTGCTGCTGTTCAAGTCGCCCTATGCGACACTCATGAACGTGGCGCTAGGCCGGGAAGTGGCGCCAGAGTTCATCCAGACGAAGTTCAACGCGGAGAACATCGCTCGCGTTGCAGAGCGCCTGCTCTCCGACCCTGCCGCGTTGGAGGCGCAGCGGAAAGGGCAGGCAGAAGCTCTGAAGGCGATGGCGGGGCCAGGACGACCAGCGGCGGAGATCGCGGCAGAGACGATCCTGAAGCTCACCTGAAACGAAAAGGGCCGCCCGAAGGCCGCCCTCTCTGATCTGGTTGCGATCGTTCCTACTTCCGCTGACCAATTGGCACGTAGTCGCGTTGGGGCGCACCGGTGTAGACTTGGCGCGGGCGGCCGATGCGCTGGGTGTTGTCGGTGGTCATCTCTTCCCACTGCGCGATCCAGCCGACGGTGCGTGCCAGCGCGAACAGCACGGTGAACATCGAGGTCGGGAAGCCCATCGCCTTGAGAGTGATGCCCGAATAGAAGTCCACGTTCGGGTAGAGCTTGCGTTCGATGAAGTACTCGTCGCTGAGCGCGACACGCTCGAGTTCCAGCGCCACCGGCAGCAACGGATCGGACTCGGCGCCGACTTCCTTGAGCACTTCGCGACAGGTCTGAGCCATGACCTTCGCGCGCGGATCGTAATTCTTGTAGACGCGGTGGCCGAAGCCCATCAGCCGGACGCCGGCTTCCTTGTTCTTCACCTTCTGGACATACGGTCCGACATTCTCCACCGTGCCGATCTCCTGCAGCATCTGCAGCGCCGCTTCGTTGGCGCCGCCGTGTGCGGGGCCCCAGAGGCAGGCGATGCCGGCCGCGATGCACGCGAACGGGTTGGCGCCCGACGAACCGGCGAGACGAACGGTCGATGTCGACGCGTTCTGTTCGTGGTCGGCATGCAGGATGAAGATGCGGTCCATGGCCTTCGCGAGGACCGGGTTGATCTTGTAGTCCTCGGCCGGCACGGCGAAGCACATGCGCAGGAAGTTCGACGCATAGTCGAGCTCGTTGCGCGGGCTGACGAAGGGCTGCCCGGCGGAGTATTTGAACGCCCGCGCCGCAATCGTCGGCATCTTCGCGATCATGCGGTGCTGGGCGACCTGGCGCTGTATCGGATCATCGACGTTGGTCGAGTCGTGGTAGAAGGCCGAGAGCGCGCCGACCGTGCCGCACATGATCGCCATCGGGTGAGCATCGCGCCGGAAGCCCTCGAAAAAACGATCGAACTGGGCGTGCAGCATCGTGTGTCTGGTGATTGTGGAGTCGAATTCCTTGTGCTGGGCGGCGTTCGGCAGTTCGCCCTTCAGCAGCAGGTAGCAGACTTCGAGGAAGCTCGACTGTTCGGCGAGCTGGTCGATCGGGTAGCCGCGGTGGAGCAGGATGCCGGCATCGCCGTCGATGTAAGTGATTTGGCTTTCGCAGCTGGCGGTGGAGGTGAAGCCCGGGTCCAACGTGAACATGCCGGTCTGCGCGTACATCTTGCCGATGTCGATGACATCCGGTCCCACGGAACCGCTGTACACCGGCAGCTCGACAGACTTGCCGCCGGCGGTGAGCGTTGCCTTGCCGTTCGGCTTCACCTTGTTTTCCATACGCCCAGTCTCCTCAATTCCCCACGGCGTCCCGCCGCTCAGCCCCCGATGCGAACATGATCCCGCATGCGCGCGACGCTCTCATTACGTCCTAGTAAAGCAAGCACAAGGGTAATATCGGGCGCAGAGGCCCCACCTGTAAGGACCGCCCTGAGAACAGGGCCGATTTTGCCCATTCCGATGCCCAATTGGGCGGTAAAATCCGCGAGTTCCTGCTTGATCACCGGTTCGGTCCAGTCGACCAGCTTCTCCAGCCGCGGAACGAGCGCCGTCAGGCGTTCGCGGGCCTCGTCATTGACCTGGTCGGCCTGCTTGCCGGTCAGGACGATGGGCCGGATGTCGGTCAGGAATCGGGCCTGTTCGGCGAGCACGACCAGGTTGGGCGAACGGGTCTTGAGGGCAGGCATAGCGATCCGGATCCGGGCCAGGACTTCCCGCGACAACCCTTTGGCCTCGGGCCGCTTCAGGAACAGGTCAAACAGCCGCTGGTCGTCCGCCTGGGCCATATAGTGGCCGTTGACGGCATCGAGCTTTTTCATATCCAGCCGGGCCGGCGCCTTGTTGAGGCCGTCGAGGTCGAACCATTCGATTGCCTGCTTCTCGTCGACGATCTCGGCGTCGCCATGGCTCCAGCCGAGGCGTAGCAGGTAGTTCTTCAATCCTTCCGGCAGGTAGCCGAGTTCATCCCGGTAAGCCTCCACGCCGGTCGCCCCGTGGCGTTTGGACAGCTTCTTGCCGTCCGGCCCGTGGATCATGGGGACGTGAGCATACGTCGGCACATCCCAGTCCATGCCGACGAAGATCGGCGCCTGGCGGAAGGTGTTATTGAGGTGATCGTCGCCCCGGATCACGTGGGTAACGCCCATGTCGTGGTCGTCGACCACCACTGCCAGCATGTAGGTCGGCGTGCCGTCCGAGCGTAGCAGGACCAGATCGTCGAGATCCTTCGCCGCCACCTTCACGCGGCCTTGAACCTTGTCTTCGATTACAAGATCACTGTCGTCCGGCATTCGCAGGCGAATTACCGTGGGCTTGCCCTCGGGCAATGGTTTCGCCGGATCGCGCCAGGGAGAGCGGAAGGGACGAAGCAGCTCCTCGCGCTCCTTTTCTTTGGCTGACTTTTCAGCAGGGGTGAGGGATGGGCTCTCCGACTCGGCTTTCAGCTCATCGGCCCGCGCCCGGCGCCCCGCCAGTTCTTCAGCAGTGACGGGGCAGCGGTAAGCCGCGCCGCGCTTTACCAGCTCCAGCGCAATCTCGCGGTGTCGCCCAGCACGCTCACCCTGCATAACCGCCGGCCCGTCTCCGGCCAGTCCAAGCCAGCCCAATCCGTCGAAGATCGCGTCCACCGCCGCCTTGGTGGAGCGCTCCTTGTCGGTATCCTCGATCCTCAGCAGGAACTTGCCGCCGGTGTGCCGGGCGTATAGCCAGCAGAACAGGGCCGTGCGGGCGCCTCCGATATGGAGGTAGCCCGTCGGGGAGGGGGCGAAGCGCGTGACGACCGTCATCGGTTTCCGGTGCTTGGGAGGCGGCAAAAGCTGCGCCCGGCCGTTCGAGATACCGGGTCGCGGGCCTTGAAGACCACAACCGCCCCCGACGAAGCAACCCCCGCTATCGTAGCGGCCGCGCCCCAGCCTCTGGCGACGCTGACAACGGTGATTGGACGCTTCCTGGCGGGCGCGCTCAGCGACCAGGCGTTGCGATGGCCCTTGCTGCTGCCGCTCGCCTTGATGGCTGGGGCGGCGATCTACATGACCTCGCCGGATGAACCGCATTGGCTGGTGCTCGCCCTTGTCACCGCACCGCCCGCCATCGCATGGGCGCTGCTGCGGCGCAGGGGCGGAGGACTGCCGGCGCTCGCCTTCGCCCTGCTGGCCATGGCGGGGCTGGGGGCGACCGTTGGTAAGACCCGCACGGAGATGGTCGCCGCACCGGTCCTGAAGCACGAGATCGGTCCGGTCCGCATCGAGGGCATCGTCGCCGAGATCGACGCCAGCGAGCGTAGCCGGCGCATCCGCTTGCATGTCCGCGCCATCGAGGGCCTCACGCCGGACCAGACGCCGAAATATGTACGCTTCAGCTACAAGGGCGACATACCGTTTGACCCGGGCCGGGCCGTCGCCTGCAGCGCCATTCTCTCGCCGCCGCCACGGCCGGTCGTACCCGGCGACTATGCCTTTCACCGCGACGCATGGTTCCAGCAGCTCGGTGCGGTCGGCTTCTCGACCGGCAAGTGCGAGCCACTGCCAACACCACCGCCATCGACGATTGCGGATCGCGTTTCCTACTGGATCGGCGCCCTGCGCCGGACGCTTGCTGCACACGTCTACGAGGAGGCAGGCGAGCAGGGCGGCGGCATGTCGGCCGCGATGGTCGCCGGCGATCGTAGCTTCATCACGCCGGACGATTCAGAGGCGCTGCGTCTGTCAGGTCTGGCGCACCTCCTGTCGATCTCCGGCGTTCACATGGTGCTGGCAGGCGGCATCGTGTTCTTCATCATCCGGCTTCTCTGGCCGCTTGCCGAGCCGCTTGCGCTGCGCGTGCCGTCTGTTCAGGCGGCCGCCTTCGGGGCCATTGTCGCGTGCACGCTCTATTTCATCATTTCCGGCATGGAGGTGGCGACCCAGCGCGCCTACGTTATGGCGCTCATCGCCTTCGGCGCAAAGTTGTTCGACCGGCCGGCGCTTTCCCTTCGCTCAATTGCCGTGGCGCTTTTCGTCGTCGTCCTGCTCCAGCCGGAATCGGTCGTCGCGCCCGGCTTCCAGATGTCGTTCGCAGCGTCAGGCGCCCTGATCGCCCTCTACGAAGTTTGGCCGAAGCTCGACCGTCCCGATCGCCCCGGCATCCTAGCGCGCATTTTCCCCTGGATCATCGGCACGGCGGCGACATCGGTCGTAGCGTCCGTCGCCACGATGCCGTTCGCGCTCCACCATTTCGACCGCGCAGCGCTGTTCAGCGTGATCGCCAACATCATATCGACGCCTGTCATCACACTCTGGACCACTCCAACAGCCGCTGCAGCCGCCATTGCCGCCCCATTCGGTCTGGAAGAACCATTTCTCGCGCTGATGGGCATGAGCGTCGAAACCGTGCTCGCGATTGCGCGCTGGTCGGTCGAGGCCTCTCCGGAGTTCGACTTGCCGCGCCTGAGTTCTGCAGGGCTTGCCTTGGCGGCGCTGACTATCGTGATATTCTGTATCGCCAGCCGGCGAGGTCGGGCTCTAGCGATCCTGCCGGCTACCGCCATGATCTTCGTATGGACAACCGAGCCGGAGCCCGTCGGCTATGTCGCTGACGACGGCTCGGTATTCTTGAAAGCCGAAACCGGTTGGTTCGAGCTGGCGGACTGGCGCTCGGACAATGGCCTCAACCCGCTGATCATCGGCGACGAGATCGCCAAGGCGCCATGCCCAGGCAAAGGCGCCGCATGTGACTTCGACCTGCCATCGGGAAGATTCAGCGTCGCGGCCTCCGGGCGCCCCGCCGATTTTGGCTGCCCCTTGAGCGCTGACCTGATCTTCCAGCCCGCCGGCGGTGTCTCCACGCCTATCCAGCCTTGCGCCTACGCGGGCAGGGGCGGGGCCGTCATCGAAGCGGAGGGCGACGCCATCGAGATCCACACCGCCCAAATGCAAAGCGGCCGGGCGTGGACCCAGCCGCTTCACCAGAAAATTCCGAAAAGGCCGAAGCCTCCAAAGCCCTAGTGGTACTTCCGCACCAGCGCGACCAGCTTGCCCTGGATACGCACGCGGTCGGGCCCGAAAATCTGGGTTCCAAAAGCCGGATTGGCCGCCTCCAGCGCGATCGAGCCGCCCTTCTTGCGGAAGCGCTTCAGCGTGGCTGTTTCTTCGTTAATGAGCGCCACGACGATGTCGCCCGATTGCGCGTGGTCCGTGCGCTTAAGAATCACCGTGTCGCCATCGAGGATTCCCGCATTGATCATGCTCTCTCCGGAAACCTCGAGGGCAAAGTGCGTGTCCGGATCGAACTCGTCGTCCGGGGCGGCAACCCTGTGGGTCTCATGCTCGATGGCCTCGATCGCCGTACCGGCGGCGATCCGGCCCATAACGGGGATGAAGGTCCCGATCGAAGCCGATGCTGTCGGGCGGCTGCTGCGGCCCTCGCCATTGATGACGCTGGGGCGGAACCCGCCACGGCCAGACCCTTGCGCCTGCGGCACGGCGCTCTCGGGCAGCTTCAGAACCTCGAGGGCGCGAGCCCGGTGGGCAAGGCGGCGGAGGAAGCCACGCTCCTCCAGGGCCGTGATAAGACGATGGATGCCCGACTTGGACGCCAGATCCAAAGCTTCCTTCATTTCATCGAATGAAGGAGAGACCCCGGTTTCCTTGATCCTGTCGTTTATAAACAGGAGCAGTTCACGCTGTTTCTTGGTGAGCATAGCGGCCTGCGGCCTCCACAACTTGATGAGTCGCAGATAGTTCTACTATCGTTCACGTTATGGGTCAATTCCGGCCAGAGGCTGTTTACCGTGCCCGGACAAGCGATCGCACGGATTCGGCAGGGTTTTCCGACCGCATCAGGCTCTCCCCGACGAGGAAGCCCCGGGCGCCGCTAGGCCGCAGCCGGGTAATGTCCGCCGCCGTCTTTACCCCGCTTTCGGAGATCAGCAGGTGGGAAGGCGGGACCAGGTCGGCCAGGCGCTCGGTCACGCCCAGGTCGGTCGTAAAGGTCCGCAGGTCGCGATTATTCACCCCCAGGAGCGGCGAAGGCAGGCCGAGGGCGCGAACCAGTTCCGCCTCATCATGCGCTTCCAGCAGGACGGACATGCCGAAGCTGTCGGCGGCGGCGTGGATTTCAGCGGCCTGATCATCATCGAGAGCCCCCATGATGATCAGGATGGCGTCGGCGCCGGCAGCCCTCGCTTCGGCCACCTGGATCGGGTCGACCATGAAATCCTTGCGCAGCACGGGCAGGGAGATTGCCGCGCGTACGACCTTCATGTCCTCCAGCGACCCGCCAAAACTCGGCCCGTCGGTCAGCACCGAAATGCACGCGGCGCCCCCGGCCTCGTAGGCTTTCGCGGCCTGGTCCGGCGGTCGTACGGCATTGATCTCACCGGCGGACGGGCTCTTGCGCTTCACTTCGCAGATCAGGGCATTGCCATCCGCCCGGGCGATCTTCAGCAGGGCCTCCGCAAAACCGCGCGGCTTCGACGCCGCCTTCGCGTCGGCCTCCAGCGAGGACAGGGTCCGCTGCCTCTTCAGCGCCGCCACCTCATCCTTCTTGTAGTCGAGGATGGCCTTCAGCTTGTCGGGAACATTCCTAGCCATTGGACGCACGCTTCAGCGCTTCTAGCGCCGCCATGGCTTTGCCGCTTGCGATCGCGGCCCGTGCGCGTTCGACGCCGGCTTTCAGATCGAGCGCGATACCCGCAACAACCAGGGCCGCCGCCGCGTTCAACGTCACGAGATCGTAGAACGGGCCCGGCTCGCCATTCAGGACCCGCTTCAGCGCTTCGGCATTCTCCATCGCCGTGCCGCCGCGCAAGGCTTCGAGGCGAACGCGGGAGACGCCCAGCTCCTCCGGCGCCAGTTCGAACGTGCGCACCACGCCATCCTTCACCTCGGCTACCAGCGTCGCGCCGCAGGTAGAGATTTCATCCACGCCATCGAGGCCGTGCACCACGAAGGCGCGTTCCGAACCAAGAGCGAGCAGGGCGCGTGCGAACGGCTCGACCCATTCAGGCCCGAACACGCCGAGCACCTGGCGTTTCGTCCCGGCCGGGTTCGCCAACGGACCGAGCATGTTGAAAATCGTCCGGATGCCCAGCGCCGTCCGCACCGGGGCGACATGCTTCATTGCCGAATGGTGGGCAGGAGCGAACATGAAGGCGACTCCGGCGTCGCGAAAGCTTGCCTCGATCTGCGCATCGGTCGGCGTGAGGTTGACGCCCAGCACCTCAAGCACGTCGGCCGAGCCCGCCTTGCTGCGCGAACGGTTGCCGTGCTTGGCGACGACCGCGCCGGCCCCGGCCGCCACGAAAGCCGCCGCCGTCGACGTATTCAGCGATGTCCACGATAATCCACCCGTGCCGCAGGTATCCACCGCCCCCGCAGGCGCCTTCACCGGCCGCACATGGGCGCGCAACACTCGAGCGCCAGCGACAATGTCGTCGACCGTCTCGCCGCGCATACGCAGGCCCATGAGAAAAGCTGCAATCAACGACGGCTCGGTCTGGCCGCCGAGGATATCCTCGAACGACTTGCCGATCTCGCCCTGCGTCGGGCGTTCGCCCGCGGCCAGCTTGCCGACAGCGCTGCGGACAGCGTCGCTCACGTCTTCGCCTTGCTCTCTTTGGCGGCCCGCTTGAGGAAGTTCGCCAGCATCGTCTTGCCGAATTGTGAGCCGATCGACTCCGGGTGGAACTGCACGCCAAACACCGGGCGCTCGACATGGCTCACGGCCATGATCTCTCCATCCGCCGTTTCGGCGTCGACCTTCAGCACGTTCGGCAAGCCCTTCCGGCGCACCGCCAGCGAGTGGTAACGCACCGCATCAAAACTCTCCGGCACGCCCTCGAACAGTTCGCCGCCGAGCACACTGACATTCCACGCCTTGCCGTGGACGATGTCCTTGGCGCTTTCGACGACGCCGCCCATCGCCTGGCCGATCGCCTGGTGTCCGAGGCAGACGCCGAGGATCGGCATGTCGTCCGGCGCTATCTTGATGAGTTCGAGGCAGATGCCGGCTTCATTCGGCGTGCACGGTCCCGGCGAAAGCACGATGGCATCCGCACCTTTCGCTAGCGCTTCCTTAGCTGTCAGAGCGTCATTGCGCACGACCTCGACCACAACGTCCGGGCTGATCTCTTCGAGATAGTGGACGAGGTTGTAGGTGAAGCTGTCGTAGTTATCGATGAGGAGTATCTTCTGCGTCATCACCGGTTTCCCCGATCGTAACGCGCTGCTTCCTCGGCCGCACGGAAGAGGGCGCTGGCCTTGTGCACCGTCTCTTCGAACTCCGACTGCGGGTTGGAGTCATAGACGACGCCGCCGCCGGCCTGCACGTGGATCTTGCCGTCCTTAAACACCGCCGTGCGCAAGGCGATGCAGGTGTCCATGTCGCCGCCGGCGCCAAAATATCCGACACCGCCGGCGTAGACGCCTCGCGCATGCGGCTCGAGTTCGGTGATGACTTCCATCGCGCGGATCTTCGGCGCGCCGGATGTGGTGCCCGCCGGGAAGCCCGCCGCCAGCGCCGAGACCATGTCCTCGCCCGGCTTCAGGCGACCCTGCACGTTGGAGACGATATGCATCACATGGCTGTAGCGCTCGACGGTGAAGCTCTCCGTCACTTCGACCGTTCCACGCGCCGCCACGCGGCCGACATCGTTGCGACCGAGGTCGAGCAGCATAAGGTGTTCGGCGCGCTCCTTGGGGTCGGCGAGCAGCCTTTCCTCGTTGGCCTGATCCTGCTCCGGCGTCTTGCCGCGGGGCAGGGTGCCGGCAATCGGACGCACCGTTACAAGGCCGTCGCGCACGCGCACCAGGATCTCAGGGCTGGAGCCAGAAATCTGGAACTCGCCGAAGTTCACGTAGAACATGAAGGGCGACGGGTTGAGCCTTCTGAGCGCTCGATAGAAAGCGAACGGTGAACGCTCGAATTTGGCCGAAAACCGCTGGCTGGGTACGACCTGGAAGATGTCGCCCGCGCGAACGTATTTCTTGGCCTGTTCGACCATCTCCAGGTAGCGCGACTTCTCCGTGTTCGACTTGAAGGCGATCTTTTCGATCTCGGCGTCGTTGGGCCGCGAGGGGGGCATGGCTTCGTCGAGCTTGGCCTCGACTGCATCGATCCGCGCCAGCGTCGCTGCTTCGCCCCCGCGCTCGGGCGCCGCGATGATGATTTCCTGTCTCACGCCGTCGAAGATCAACACGACGCCGGGCCGCATCAGCATGGCTTCCGGCACGCCCGAAGGATCGGGTTTCGGCTCCGGCAGCTTCTCGACATAGCGGATCATGTCGTAGCCGAGATAGCCGAACGCGCCCGCCGCCATTGGCGGCAAGCCTTCCATGCCCGATACCTTGCACGCATCGATGAACTCGCGCAGCGAAGCCATCGGATTGGTCGAGGTCGAGAGAACCTTCTTGAAGTCGGCCGTGGCGGATGTCTCCGCCTTGCCTTCCCTGACGCGCCACCACAGGTCGGGCGCCATGCCTATGAAGGAGTAACGGCCGCGGCTCTCGCCGCCCATGACGCTTTCGAACAGCACGAGCCCCGGCTGCATCGGGTTGAGCTTGAGCATCGCCGAGACCGGCGACTCCGTGTCGTCGACCCGCCGCCTGACTATGAGCCGGGGAAGGTCAACACTCATTGCGCCTCGTCTTTGGTGAGGTTCGCGAAGTAGTCGTCGATCGCCTTCTGGTTCGTCTTGACCGTGACTTCCTTCTGCACGCCGCGGAAGAACGCTTCCTGCACATCGCTCAGTAGCGTCTGCTCGATCTGCGTGGATATCTGCGCCTTCATCATCGCTTCCATTTCGGGCGACAGCGGCTCGACCTTGTCGAGACGCAATACCCATGGCTCGCCGCCGGCGCCGCGCGCGACAGCGGTGTCACCTGCTTTCATCGTGTAGGCGAATTCCTGAACCTGCGGATCGACGCGCGGCTCGCTGCCGCGGATCAACTGGACGGCGCCCAGAACGGTCATTTTGCTGGCGGCAGCCGCCTGCTCGAACGTCCGGCCCGATTTCACGGCGGCGACCATGTCGTTGGTCAGCTTGCCGGCGGCCAGCTTCACCTGCTCGGCGAGGTAGAGCAGGCGGACGTCGGCTTTCGCATCTTCGAATGACAGCGTGTACGGAGCGACAATTTCATCGACGCGGAAAAGACCGCGTTCGTTCTCTTCCTCGATCACGTCCGTCATCTGTCCCGCCGACAGTGAGAACAGCGATCTCAGCGCCTCGGAATGTTTGGTCAGCAGGCTCGACTGCGCGCGTTTCACCGTCATCCCGCCGGCGTCGGTCGGCATGAGCTGGATCACCGGTGCGCCAATTTCGGCGCCGATCTCTTCGAGCGAGACGCCGCCCGCCATGTCGTAGAACGTGTCGTAGGAAGCGTCGAACATGCGCTTGGCTTCGACAACTTGCAGATCCGATTTGACCTGTTCGGACACCTCCGGCAGCGGCTTGGCCGGGCCGGGAGTGATCGACATGACCTGCACCGCGTACCAGGCCGCTTCGCCCACCTGGAAGGGTCCCAGCAGCTGGTTCGCGGGGAAGCTGAAGACGCCCTCGTCGTATTGCTTGTCCTTGAGGTCGCCGGGCTTCACCATGAGGTCCATGCGCGTGACACTTTGCGAACGCTTCAGCGCGTCTTCGAGCGAGACGCCCTGTTTCACGATGTCGACAAAGGTCTGTAGTTCCTCTCGCGTGCCGCTGAACTGCGCGATGTTGCGCGTCTCTGGCTCGGAGAATTCTCGGATGCGCTTGTCGTAGGAGGCCTTGATGTCCGCTTCGCTGATCTGGACCTTGTCCTTGAAGTCTTCGGCCGAGTAGGTCAGCACCGAGATACGCCGCCGCTCGGGCTGGGCGAAACGCGCGGTGTTCTTGTCGTACCAGGCCTTCAGCTCGGCGTCCGTCGGCGCTTTCGGCTCTGGGATGCTGGTTCCGCTGAGGCGCGCCATGATCACTGTGCGGGTCTCGCCGAAATACGTCATCAGGGGCTTGGTGAGAACTTCCGGCGTGGAGAGGCCGCTGAAGGCTGCCGTCTGTATGTAGTTGACGGTCATGTCGTTGCGCAGCGCTTCCTCGAATGCTGCGACAGAATTGAAACCCATCCGGCCCGCGCGATCTCTCACCGCATCGAGGTCGAGGCGTCCGAGGGAGTCCTTAAATGCCGGCGTGCTGTTCAGCGCGTTGGTGACCGCCGACGGGCTTGCCTTGACGCCGATCTTGTCGCCAAAGGCCAGCACCGATGCGCGATAGATCTGGCGGGTCAGCACCTGCTGGGTCAGGCCCTGCTGGGCGGCTTCCTTGTGCGAAAAGACCTTGCCGGTTTCCTGGCGGGCCCGTTCGAGCTCCTGGTCGACCTCGTCGTTGACATCCTTCTGGCGCACCTGGTGATCGCCGACCTGGACGAATCCACCGCCGCTGACGCCCTGGAAGGGGTCGTTGAAGCCGAAAATGCCGAAGCTAATGATCAGAGGTATGAATAGCAGGGTGAACGCCCACTTCGACTTCACGAACTTGCGCATCCAGCCGAGCATCGGCGGAACTCCCTTGGACTGGCGGCGGTCCCCTGACCGGGGTATCCGCTGGAACACGGCTTGCTAGAGCATTTTCTGGCGAAACGGAAACCGGTTCGCCGCAGGAATCTGCGACAACACAGCAATTTGGGCCGGGCCCGGAAGCAGGGGACAGGATGAGCGGACTTACCAAGCTGGTTGCAGGAAACTGGAAGATGAATGGCTTTTCCGCTTCCCTCGGCGAACTGAAGGCCATGATCGAGGGGGCGAAGACGCTCTCTGGCGTCGACCTGGCCATCTGCCCGCCCGCCACCCTGGCGGCGCAGGCTGGCTGGACCCTGAAGGATTCAACGATCGCCCTTGGCGGTCAGGACTGCCACGCCGAGAAGACGGGCGCGTTTACAGGCGATGTCAGCGCCGAAATGTGGGCGGACATCGGCGCGAAATACGTGATCGTCGGCCATTCCGAGCGTCGCGCCATGCATGGCGAAACCGATGCAGTCGTATCGGCCAAGGCGTCGGCCGTACTCCGGGCCGGACTTACCCCCATCATCTGCGTCGGTGAGACCCTGGCCGAGCGGGATGCCGACAAGACGGTCGAGGTCGTTTCCTCGCAACTGGCCGGGTCGGTTCCGGAAGCCGCCGGGAAGGCTTCTTTCGTGGTCGCCTACGAGCCCGTCTGGGCCATCGGCACCGGCCGGACCCCCACGACGGCCCAGGTGGCCGAGGTTCACGCAATGTTGCGCCAGGCGCTGGAAAAGCGGTTTGGAGCGCACGGAAGGACCATCCGGCTGCTCTATGGGGGCTCGGTGAAGCCGGACAATGCCCGGGAATTGATGTCCGTACCGGATGTCGACGGCGCCCTGGTGGGGGGCGCCAGCCTCAAATCGGCTGACTTTCTGGCCATCGCCCGGGCAGCCGCTTAGCGCAGCCGCCGGCCCACACCCATATGAAAAGCCGCATAGGGGCTTGGCCGCGCCCCTGCGACGTGCTTTGAGGCGGTCCAGTCTTGCCCCGGGGCAGCCTTTCCCATGCTGAACGTCCTGCTTGTCGTCCACCTGTTCGCGTGTATCGCGCTTGTAATCGCGGTCATGCTCCAGCGCTCCGAGGGCGGCGCCCTCGGCATGGGCGGCGGCGGCACGGGCGGGATCATCTCCGGCCGGGGCGCCGCCAGCATGCTGGTGCGCACCACCATGATCCTCGCCGCGGTGTTTTTCACCACCAGCGTCGTCATGACCCGTCTCAACCACGACACCGAGCGCGCGCCGACCGCGCTCGAGCGCCAGATCCAGCAACAAGGCAACCAGTTCAACCTCAATGGCGGCGCCACAACCACAACGCCGGGGACAACGACCGCTCCAACGACCGCTCCAACGACCACTGCGCCGACAACAACGACAACACCGCCCGTAACGACCGCGCCCGATCCCCTCGCGCCCGCTCCAACCGTCACAACGCCACCGGCCACTGCACCCGCGCCCGCGCCAACCACAGCTCCGCGGACACAGGCCCCCGCCACCACGCCCCCGCAGACACCGCCAGCCTCGCAACAACCTGCTCCGGCTGATCCGCTCGCGCCCGTGCCGGGCAACAATCAGTAGTTCGCGAATCGTTGGCGCCCCTCGAGAGGGCGCGCTGGACTTCTCCACAGCCCGCCGGGTGCGATTGCCTAGGGATTCCGGCGCGTTTTACGTCGCACTCGACCTCGGCCCAATCCCGGTCTAGAGCGGTTATCCGTCATGAAGCGATTTATCTTCATTACGGGAGGCGTTGTGTCCTCCCTTGGGAAGGGCATTGCCTCGGCAGCGCTTGGCGCTCTCCTGCAATCGCGCGGCTACCGTGTGCGTTTGCGCAAGCTGGACCCCTACCTCAACGTCGACCCCGGCACGATGTCGCCAACCCAGCATGGCGAGGTCTTCGTCACCGATGATGGCGCCGAGACCGATCTCGACCTCGGCCACTATGAGCGCTTCACGGGCGTCTCGGCGCGCAAGACCGACAACACGACCACCGGCCGCATCTATAAATCGATCCTCGAGCGCGAGCGGCGGGGCGACTATCTCGGCGCGACCCTGCAGGTCATTCCGCACGTCACCGACGCCATCAAGGATTTCGTGAAGGGCGACACGGATGATGTCGACTTCGTGTTGTGCGAGATCGGCGGCACGGTGGGCGACATCGAGGGCCTGCCGTTCTTTGAAGCTATCCGCCAGCTCGGCCAGGAGCTTGGCCGCGACCAGTGCGTCTACATCCACCTTACGCTGCTGCCCTATATCGCCACCGCCGGCGAGATGAAAACCAAGCCGACGCAGCACTCGGTGAAGGAGTTGCGCTCGATCGGCATCCAGCCCGACATCCTGCTATGCCGCGCGCCAATGCCGATCCCCTCCGAAGAGCGCCGCAAGATCGCGTTGTTCTGCAATGTGCGCCCGGAAGCCGTCATCGAGGCGCTGGACGCCAAGCACATCTACGAAGTGCCGCTGGAATACCACGCCCGCGGCCTCGACCATGAAGTGTTGCGCCACTTCGGCCTGGAGAAGCAGACGGCCCCCGATCTCAAGCACTGGATCGATGTCTCGCAGACGCTACGCAATCCGGACGGCGAAGTTCGCATCGCCATTGTCGGCAAGTATGTGGCGCTGCACGACGCCTATAAATCCGTCGTTGAGGCGCTTGGCCATGGAGGCCTCGCCAACAAGGTGAAGGTGAACATCACCTGGATTCCCAGCGATCGGTACGACGATCCCAACGCCGATCTTTCCGAACTGGACAATGTCGACGGCGTGCTGCTGCCCGGTGGCTTTGGCGAGCGCGGAGCGCTCGGCAAGATGCGGGCGGCCGGATATGCCCGCCGCCACAAGCTGCCGTGCTTCGGCATCTGTTACGGGATGCAGCTAGCGGTGATCGAGCTTGCCCGCAATGTCGGCGGCATCGATGGCGCGGGTACGACCGAATTCGGCAATCCGACGGTTCCCGTCGTCGGCCTGATGAACGAATGGATCCGCGGCAACGAGCGCGAAATGCGCCAGGCCGGCGGCGACCTCGGCGGCACGATGCGCCTCGGCGCCTATCCCGCTGTCCTTGCCAAGGGCAGCCGCGTCGCATCGATCTACGGCACGGACCATATCTCGGAGCGCCACCGCCACCGCTACGAGGTGAACACCGACGTCATAGGCCGCTTGGCGCCGCACGGCGTGGTGTTCTCGGGCATGTCTCCGGATGGCCGCCTGCCAGAGATCATGGAACTGACCGACCACCCCTGGTTCATCGGCGTGCAGTTCCACCCGGAGCTGAAGTCGAGGCCGTTCGATCCGCATCCGCTTTTCGCGAGCTTCATCGCGGCGGCTAGAGACAAGAGCCGCTTGGTGTAGGCTGACAGCCAGTGTCGCCTTCTTTTCCTGGTGTCCCGGCGGATTAGATAGCCGTACGGGACAGGTGTTCAGGGGCCAGAGTGACAAATCCCGAAGCCAGACAACCCGCCCTCGAGGCCGACTTTGCGGCCATGGCGGAAAACCTGCCGGAGCTCGCCTGGATCGCCAACCCGAAGGGCCGGCTCATCTGGGGCAACCGGCGCTGGCGCGAGTACACTGGCGCGAGCCCGGATCAGATCGGCAATACAGACTGGCGATCGCTGCACGATCCCGCCTTCCTTCCCCACGTGACCGAGCGATGGGTGAAGGCCCTGGCGTCGGGCGAGCCTGTCGAAATGACTTTTCCTCTCAAGGGCGCCAACGGCGCGTACCGGATGTTTCTGACGCGGGCAGAGCCGTTGCGAAACGGCGCCGGCGCGATCACATGCTGGTTCGGGGTCAACACGGATGTTGGCGCGCTGCAGGCGGCCACAGCGGCACTTGCAGACCAGACGCGGCTTCTTGAAACTCTGAACCGGACCGCTGCGAAGGTCGCTGCCGAACTCAATCTCGAACAGCTCGTCCAGATGGTTGTCGACGCCGCTGTCGATCTCACCGGCGCCCAGTTCGGTGCGTTCTTCTACAACGTCCCGAAGGACGCCGGCGAGGCGTACACCCTCTATTCGATCTCCGGCGTGGCCCGAGAGAACTTCTCCAAGTTTCCGATGCCGCGCGCGACCGAGGTTTTCCAGCCAACCTTCCACGGAACGGGCGTCGTGCGGTCCCCCGACATCACGAAGGACCCGCGTTACGGCAAGAACGCGCCCTACAAGGGCATGCCCGAAGGTCACTTGCCGGTGCGATCATATCTTGCGGCGCCGGTTGTCTCCCGCCAGGGCGAGGTGATGGGCGGTCTCTTCTTCGGTCATCCCGACGCCGGGCGCTTCACCGAGCACCACGAACAGCTTCTCGCCGGCCTCGCCGCGCAGGCCGCCATCGGGATCGATAATTCACGGCTCTATGACAAGGCCCAGCGCGAGATCGCCGAACGACGTCAGGCGGAAGAAGACCGCCTCGTTATCCTGCGCGAACTGAACCATCGCGTGAAGAACCTCTTCGCGGTGGCGACCGGCATGGTCGGCATGACGGCACGCACTTCGGCGTCCACCGCGGAGATGGCGGAAACGCTCACGGGGCGCCTGCGTGCGTTGGCGCGGGCACACGAGTTGATCCGGTCGACGATCTCCTCTCCCAGTCAGCAGGCCCGGCACACGACGCTGCGCGTTCTGGTCGACAGCGTGCTGGAGGCGCATGCGACGCCGGGTGGCGAACAGTTGAGGATCGCGGGACCAGAAATTCCGGTGGGGCCTGGCGGCGCCACAAGTCTTGCGCTGGTGCTGCACGAGCTGGCGACCAATGCTGCGAAGTATGGAGCGCTGTCCGAGCCGACAGGGAGTGTTTCCGTCTCGTGGCGGGCGGATGATTCGAAATTGATTCTCACCTGGGCGGAGCGTGGCGGTCCGACGGTATCTGGCCCGCCGTCGCGTAAAGGCTTCGGGGCGGAGCTTGCGCGCATGAGCGCGCGCGGGCAGCTTGGCGGCGACATAGAGTATTCGTGGAAGCACGGGGGCGTCGAGATCGTCCTGCGCGCCTCGCTCGAACGCCTGGCAATCTGAAGATGAGCCCAGCACAGACACAGCCGCTTCCGACGGCCCTTGCCGGGGCACGCGTGCTTGTCGTCGAGGACGAGCCTTTCATTGCGTTCGATCTGGTGATGGCGATCGAGGATGCAGGCGGGCAGGCAATAGGACCCGCGTCAACCGTGCAGGATGCGCTCGACCTGATCGCGGGCATGCTGCCGGATGGCGCCATCCTCGATGTGAACCTGCCGGACGGGAATATCGGGCCGGTGCTGGAGGCTTTGCGGTGGATGACGGGAATAGTCGTTCACACCGGCGTCGGCCTGCCGCCCGATCTTCGCGCGGCGTATCCGAACATACCGGTGTTCACCAAGCCCACAGCGCCGGGCACGCTAATGAACCGGCTGGCCGGATCGATCACCCGCAGATCCTAATCGCCTTCGGATGTATCGGGCGCGGGAACCAGGTCGAACGCGAAGGTGAGGCGTGGCTTGTCTCCGGTGAACGGCACGGTGCCATGCCACATATAGGACGGGAACAGCACCAGCAGGCCGGGTTTCGGTTCGACGAAGTGTTCGGGTTCGAGCGGCGGCGTGGTCTTCACGCCGGGCTGGCCGAACTTGATCCAGCCCTCCTTGCCGCGCGGCTCGACCGTCTCGATATAGCAGGCGGAAGAGAGCCAGCCCTGCGGATGGACGTGGTCGATATGAAAGCCGCCGGCGCGAAGCTTCACCGACCACATGCCCTGGAAGGCGTATTCGCCGGTATTGCGAGAACGGACGGGATCGTCGCCGTGGCCGAGGTCTTTCAATCGGCGTTTGATCGGGCCATCGAGCGCTTTCGGAAGTGCGCGCAGGGCAGGGTCGGCTTGTTGGAGGATATCGACGGCCTGGCTGCCATGGCGCAACGACTGGTTGAAAGGATGCTCGTGGAAAGGATGCAGGGCCTTCAGCGCTGTGGCGACATCGGCGACATACGCGCCGAGCGATGTCCAGCCGGGCGGCGTGTCGATCAGTGAGGACCAGACGAGCGAGTCGTAGTCGTAGAGCTGGCGATAGCGCTTGTCGCCGAGCATGCGCCAGGCGGTCGCCTGCAGCGCCATTGCATGCTGGTTGGTGGACCAGCGGCGCCGGAGGCCGCCTGCTATGTCGGAGGCGCGCTGCGGCTGGCCGGCGGCAAGGAGAGCTTCAGCGAGCGTGATCTGCACCGCCATCTCAAGGGGTGCGAGCGACAAGGCACGCTCCGCGAGGGCGAGGGCTTCATGCGTGCGGCTGAGGGCGGTGGCGAGCTGCGAGGCCTGGAGGGTGATGCTGAGGTCGTGCGGGGCCGCCGCCGAGAGCTGGGTCATCAGCGCGAAGGCTTCTTCGTTCTTGCCGGAGTATTCGAGCGCCTGGGCGAAGATGATGGCGAGGCGGACGTCGCTGGGCGTGGCGCGCATGGCGACGGCCAGATCCCTGGCGGCGGTGTGAAAATCGCCGGTGCGCATCCAGCGAAGCTGGGTGAGTTCGCGGTGGGCGTCGTAGAGTTGAGGCCGGCGTTTCAGGGCTTCGCGGTAGGCGCGGTCGGCTTCGTCGAGCCGGCCGAGCGCTTGTTCGCAGCGGGCGAGGACCAGCCAGGTTTCGCCGGCGTCATTGCCCTTGGCGAAGGAGGCGCGGAGGTGGGGGTCGGCCTCGGCCCACCGGCCAGCGTCGCCGAGGGCGCCGGCGAGGTTGTGCTCGGCTATCCCGGAGCGGGGGTTGGCGGCCAAGGCTTCGCCATACCGGATAATCGCCTCTTCCAGACGCCCGGCAGCCTTCAGCGCATGC
>JAUYPV010000029.1 GCA_030697555.1 Hyphomonadaceae bacterium | reverse complement strand
GATGGCTCGCCCAAGAACGCAGTGCGTGCGCTGGAACAGTCTCTTCGCTTCCTCAAGACCGATCACGTCGACCTCTGGTATCTCCACCGCCGCGACTTCACCCGCCCCATCGAGGAAACCGTTGGCGCAATGGCGGATGCTGTGAAGGCCGGCAAGGTGAAGGCCATCGGCCTTTCCGAAGTGACCGCCGACACGCTGCGCGCTGCCGCAAAGGTCCATCCCATCGCCGCGCTGCAATCGGAGTTCTCCATCTTCACGCGCTTCGTCGAGGACGAAGGCATTCTCGCGGCTACCAAGGAAACCGGCACGACACTCGTCGCCTACTCCCCGCTCGGCCGCGGCATGCTGGCCGGCTGGACGAAGGACTGGAAGCCGAACGGCTGGGATTTCCGCGCCAGCATGGCGCCCCGCTTCTCCGGCGAAGCCCTCGAGAACAACCTCGCCCTGGTCGAAGAGATCTCCCGCATCGCCGCTACGCTCAACGCCACGGCAGGACAGGTCGCACTCGCCTGGGTGCTGGCGCGCGATCCGGACGTCGTGGTCATTCCGGGGACAACCAAGGCCGCCAACCTCAAGTCGAACCTCGCCGCGGCGGACGTGAAGATCCCACCGGCCGCAATGGAGAAACTCAATGCACTCGCCGCCAGGGTCAAAGGCGAACGCTATGACGAAGCCGGGATGAAGAGCGTCGCCGGCTAGACCGCCGAACTATCGATCACAAACAACTGGGAACCGGCCCATTGGCCGGAATGGGAGACTGCGCATGCCTACCAACAAGGACATCATCACCGCCATCTTCGCTGAAACCGCGAAGGGCAATGGCCGCCCCTATGTCGAGGCGCTCGCCGACGACGCTGTGTGGATCGCCCGCGGCGCCAATTCCTGGTCTGGCGTCTATCGCGGCAAGACTGCGATCCTCGAAGACATCTTCGGCCGTCTTCGCGAGAAACTTGACGGACGCAACACCTGCGTGCCCTCCCGCATCCATGCCGACGGCGACTTCGTCATCGTCGAGGCGAAGGGCCAGAACCAGCTCAAGGACGGACAGCGCTACGACAACGAATACTGCTTCGTGATCCGCATGCGGGACGGAAAGATGATCGAGATCACCGAGTACCTCGACACCGAGCTGGTATCCGCTCGACTCGGAGAGCGGGTCTGAATCCCGCTACCGCGCGGGCCTGCGCACACATAGTCCGGTAACGCGTTCATATTGCAGTGCAGCGCGTCTTTCGAAGGCGCGCTACGCTTTCGTCATTGGCTTCCTCGAAGCGCACGTCATAGTCCTGACCTATCACCGCAAGAGTCGGTGGGAGGAAAGCGACGAATGGCCAACACCGCGTTGGAGGCCGCGCCCGCTGCTGTTGCGCCGCCCGGGCAGATCACGAAATCCTATCGCGCCTATGCGCTCGGCCTTCTCGTCGCGATCTACACGGTCAACTTCCTCGACCGCCAGATCGTCACCATCCTGATCCCGCAGATCCAGGCCGAGCTGAATCTCAGCAACACCGAGGTCGGCGCCATGGCCGGCCTCTGGTTCGCCCTGCTCTACACCATCCTCGGTATCCCGATTGCGCGCTGGGCCGACAAAGGCGACCGGACCTGGATCATGACGGCGTCTCTGGCCGTGTGGAGCAGCTTTACTCTGGTCGGCGGCATGGCGTGGAATTTCGTTGTGCTAGCGATCAGCCGCTGCGGCGTCGGCATCGGCGAAGCTGGCTGCACGCCCACGGCCCACTCGCTGCTTGCCGAATATTTCCCGAAGAGCTCCCGCGCCCGGGCGATGTCGATCTACGCGATGGGCATCTCCATCGGCACGCTGCTCGGCATGGCGCTGGGCGGCATCATCGCCGCGAACTGGGGCTGGCGCGTCGCCTTCTTCGTCGCCGGCGCGCCCGGACTTCTTCTCGCCGTCGTCGCGGCGTTCACGCTGATCGAACCGCGCCGCACGCTGAAAGGCGAAGCGCTGAAAGCCGCCACCGCCGCCTCGCCCTACCTGCCGATCAGTCAGGTCATGAAGGTGCTGACCAACAAGCCCACCTTCTGGCTGATGGCGCTCGGCGCGGCGTTTTCCGCGTCCGTCTCCTACTCACACTCATTCTTCCTCGGCGTGTATTTTTATACGACGCAGCCTGAAGGTCTGGCGAACGCGGCCGCCGTGCTCGGCATCGGCGGCCGCGATCCGGGCATCGCCTTTCTCGGCATCGGCATGGGCGTCGCCGCGGGCATAGGCGGCGTCATCGGCTCGTGGCTCGGCGGCTGGTGGTGCGACCACTATGGCGCGAAGGACCTGCGACAGTTTGCGGTTCCCATGCTTGTCGCGCCTTTCATCTGCCTGCCGGTCTTCTGGTATCTCTGCTCGATCGACAACATGTTGCTGGCGATGATCCTCCTGATCATCCCGAACATCGGCGTCGCGATCTGGTATGGCCCCGTCTATGGTGGCGTGCCCGGTCTCGTCCCGCCCGCGATGCGCGCGACCACTTCCGCCATCCTGCTGTTCGTCGTCAACATGATCGGCCTTGGCGCCGGCCCCACCCTCTTCGGCATGGTCAGCGACGCTTTCTCCAACTGGCATCTCGCGCAGGTCTCCGGCGGACTCGACGTCGACTTCTGCAAATCCGTGGCGAGGGATGCGCCGCAAGCCGCAGCCTGCGGCCTGGGAATGAAGGAAGGCCTGACCAACACGATCTACTGGTCAACCGCCGTGCACGTCCTCTCCATCGCCAGCTTCTTCCTCGTGATGCGCTATATCCGTAAGGACATGGAGAGCTGAGCAGGTCCCCTCCCCTTGGAAAGGGGAGGTCAGCTTTTGCGAAGCAAAAGATGGGTGGGGATCGTTTTGTCCCGCACCCGCTGATCCAAGTGATCCCCACCCGTCGCAAGCTTCGCTTGCTCCGACCTCCCCTTTCCAAGGGGAGGTGAATTTTCCGGACCTTGATCTGCGCACGCAGCGCCGCCACGTTGGCAGCATGCTTCCCGCGATCTTCGTCTCCCACGGCTCTCCCATGCTCGCCATCGAGGATGCGGAGGCGCGTGACTTCCTGAAGACCCTGCCCAGCCTCCTGCCGGAGAAGCCCAAGGCCATCCTCATGGTCTCGGCCCACTGGGAGCGCCTGCGCCCCACCGTCAACGCGCCGCCCGCCCACGAGACGATCCACGACTTCGGCGGCTTCCCGGAGGCGCTCTACAAGCTCAGCTATCCCGCCCCGCCCTCGGCCGACCTAGCGAAGCGCGCTGTCGAACTCCTCACCGCCGGCGGCCTGCCCGCCGACATCGACCAGCGCCGTGGCCTCGACCATGGCGCCTGGGCGCCCCTGATGCTCGCCTGGCCGGACGCGGACATTCCGGTTATCCAGCTATCGGTCCAGACCCGTCTCGGCCCGGAACACCATTATCGCCTCGGCCAGCTCCTCGCTCCCCTGCGCAGCGAGGGCGTGCTGATTATCGGCTCGGGCAACTTCACCCATGACCTTGCCAGCTTCTTCTCCTCAGGCGGCCGCATCGACGCGCCCGAGCAGGACTGGGTGCATGTCTTCGCGGAATGGATGTCCTCGGCCCTCAAGGATCGGCGCATCGGCGACCTGCTTAACTATCGCCAGCTCGCCCCCGAGGCCGCCCACAACCACCCGACCGAGGAGCATCTCCTGCCCCTCTATGTCGCCCTGGGCGCCGGCGCGGACAGGGTAAACCGCCTCCACACCAGCACCACCTACGGCATCCTGCGCATGGACGCCTTCGCGTTCGGCTGACCCAGCTGCGCCTTCCCGCTCACGAGCGCTTGTGCGCGGCACGCCTGTTGCTCAGCGAAATGTTGCGCTACCTGATGGGAAAATGGGCCAATCGGTCCGGGCCATCACAGGTTCATAAACAGGTGGGAAACATGACGACCCTTGCCTCTACCCGTCCCGGTACGTTCTTCCGCCGCGCCGCCGCGATCATCGCCGTCGCCGCGACCGCCCTCCTCGCCGCCTGCGAAACGCTGGGTGAAAGCGAGAGCACCCCGCCGCCTCCACAGATCGGCCTCTACGAGCTGCGGGTCTACACCGCCGCCGAAGGCAAGATGCTCGAACTCGACGCTCGCTTTCGGGACCACACCATCTCGCTGTTCAAGAAGCACGGCATGACGCCGATCGCCTTCTTCCATCCGGTGCAGGCCGACGATCACCGCCTGATCTACCTGATGGGCTACAAGGACCGCGCCGCGCGCGACACCGCCTGGACCGCCTTCGCCTCCGATCCGGAATGGACCAGCGTCTACCGCGCCAGCCAAGCCAATGGCTCGCTGACCTCGAAGATCGAGAATACTTTCCTCACCGCGACCGATTATTCGCCGACGCTGGATCTCAAGTCCGCCTCGCCGCCGCGCCATTTCGAGCTGCGCACCTACACGACCAACCCGGGCAAGCTGGAAGACCTGCACACCCGCTTCCGCGACCACACCCTGCGCATCTTCAAGAAGCACGGCATGACCAGCATGCTCTACTGGCGTCCCACTGGCGGCCAGCCCACCATGGACAACAAGATGGTCTACCTGATGGCGTATCCGAACCAGGAAGCCCGCACCGCCTCGTGGGCCGCCTTCAGCGCCGACGAAGAGTGGAAGAAGGTCGCCGCCGACAGCCAGAAGGCCGGCCCGATCCTCATCTCCCCGGGCGGCGTCGTCTCGGTACAGATGAAACCGACGGACTATTCGCCGCTGAACTAGGCGCTGCGCGCCAGCCAATCGGCAATCGGCAATCGGCAGTGGACGCAACCCGTCTGCTGCCGTTTGCTTGTCTGGAATCCGACTGCCTACTGCCCATTGGCGACTGCCGAACCGCCCCCTTGCATCTTGTTGCATATGCAACTATATGCCTGCCAACAGCAATTCCGGAGATTCAACAATGATCGAAGTCCGGCCTTTCTCCTCCCTCGGCGGCGCCAACCATGGCTGGCTCGACGCCCACCACCACTTCTCGTTCGCGGAATACTACGATCCCAAGCGTACCAGCTGGGGCAAGCTCCGCGTCTGGAACGACGACATCATCCAGCCGAAGTCTGGCTTCCCGCCGCACCCGCACCGCGACATGGAAATCATCACCTATGTCCGCACTGGCGCGATCACCCACCAGGACTCCATGGGCAACAAGGGCCGCACCGCGGCCGGCGACGTCCAGGTCATGTCGGCCGGCACGGGCGTGCGGCATGCCGAATACAATCTCGAGGACGAGCCCACCACGATCTTCCAGATCTGGATTGAGCCCGACAAGCACGGCCAGCCGCCGGGCTGGGGCGCAAAGCAGTTCCCGAAGTCGGACCGTTCCGGCGCCTGGTCCATCCTCGCGTCCGGCAAGGGCGATGACGGCGCGCTCGGCATCCGCGCCGACGCCCGCGTCCTTGGCGCGACGATCGAAACCGGCCAGGAACTGGCCTACGACGCAGAACCCGGCCGCCATGTCTACGCGGTGCTGGCGACCGGCATCGTCGAAGTGAACGGCCAGCGTCTCAGCGCCCGCGATGGCGTCGCCATCTCGGATACGAAGGCGGTCTTCAAGGTCATCGAAGGCCCCGCTGAGATCGTGCTGACGGATACCCTCTAAACCCGCAACATGAACGCGGCGCACATACTTCCGCCACGGCTCATGGGTTAGCCTGCTTCACGAAGCATAAACCCTGGCGAGCCACCCTCGCCGGGGTCGTTTCACAGGCAGATCAACGGGCGGGACGGAAATCATGATCCTCACCAAGGCCAGACTGATTCTCGCAACTCTCTGCGCGGCGCCCCTGCTGTCAGGCTGCCTCGTGCTCGACGTCGGCGTCGGCGCTGTAAAGGCGACAGGCGCGGTCGTCGGCGGCGCGGTCGACCTCGTCACGACCTCCGAGGAGGAGCAGATGAGGAAAGACAACAAGACCCTGAAAAAAGAGAATGAGGAATTGAAGCGTCAAAACAAGGATGAGCGGGACTAAACGCTCAGCTCCCCTTTCAATACGCTCTCATTCATCCCAGCTTCATGTTAGACTGAGTTAAGTCGAGGCGCCGGCGGTTCGGAAATTTCGCTGAACTGCCCCACGAATAACCCGGCGCCAGACAAGACTATTCACGGAGCAGAACATGCGCCTTGCACTTGCAGCCCTCGCTGGCCTTGCCCTCATCGCCGCCGCGCCCGCCTCGGCGCTGACGGTCGAAGCGAAGGTTTCCCCCGAATTCCAGACGAAGCTCGAGAAGGACTACGGCACACGCGAAGCCAAAACCCTCACCGAGGCTCTCACGAAGAAGATCGAAACCATCTTCGCCCGGCAGGGCGTGAAGGCCGATCGCGTCGTCGTCACCATCGAAGACGCCAAGCCCAACCGCCCGACCTGGCAACAGGTCTCCGACAAGCCCGGCCTGGATCCGATGCGTTCGATCAGCATCGGCGGCGCGCACGTCAAAGGCATCGCCTACGACAACTCCGGCGTCGAACTCGGTCAGCTCGACTATGACTGGTACGAAACCGATCTCTCGAACGTCATCGCCGCTACCACCTGGACCGATGCGCGTTCGACCTTCGACCGCTTCGCCCGCCGCTTCGCGGACAAGCTGAGCTAACTTTCAGTACGAGCTCTCCCCCGACGAACGCCGCTCTCGAAAGAGGGCGGTGTTTTTCGTTGGGCATCAGGAGAAGACGCCGCCCAGCTCCCTGTTACCTACGGATCCGCCAATGCCCTTGGGCGACGGCCCGTACTTGTTCGGTCCCTGCGTGCCGTCCAGGAAGCCGAGCATGACAAGAAGCACGAGCCCTCCGAATGGCACGATCTGCAGGAGCATCCACCAGCCGGAGCTATCCCTGTCGTGCAGCCGCTTCACGCCGAGTGCGAGCTGGACCCAGAACAGGACGCCGTAGAAGACAATGAAAATGGAGCCAAGAACGAATTGTAGCTCGGGCGGCGTAGTATCCACATCGCCATAGGTTGCCCTAATCACGAGAACCAGTCCGACAACAATCGCGATGATGATGCCGGCGGCAATAAACGTCCCAAGCCACCATTGGAGGCGCCGGATGCGTCCCTGAAAACTGAACAGCACTTCCAGATTGGTCATGAAGTCCCCCGTTTCGGAGGAACGTGCCGAAATTGGCCGGAACCGGCAAGCCGAAATCCGCCTACGGAATCCCCGTAACCTTGTGGGTCTGCAGGCTCAAGCGCCACTGCGGATGCGCGAGGCAGTAAGCGATGCACGCAGCCGTAGCCTCTTCCCGCATCGGCCCATCCATGGGCTGCAGGAAGAAATTCCGGAACTCCAGCGACGCAAACTTCTCCGGCGGCGCATCGGCCTGCGGAAACACCAGCTTCAGCTCATCGCCCGAAAGCTGCTTCAACTCCGCCGTCGATTTCGGGCTGACGCAAACCCAGTCCAGCGACTTCGGCGCCGCGATCGTCCCATTTGTCTCGACCGCCACCTCGAAGCCGTGGCGATGCAGCGCGCCGATCAGATCGTCATCGAGCTGCAGCAACGGCTCCCCGCCCGTGCAGACCACGTAAGGCCTGCCCCGCTCGCCTTTCCAGCGCGCGGCGACATGCGCGGCCACATCATCCGCCGTCGCGAACTTGCCGCCGCCGTCTCCATCGACGCCAACGAAATCCGTATCGCAGAACTTGCACACCGCCGTCTCGCGATCGCGCTCCAGTCCGCTCCACAAATTGCACCCGGCAAACCGCAGGAACACCGCCGCGCGCCCCGTCTGCGCGCCCTCGCCCTGCAGTGTGTAGAAGCACTCCTTCACCGAGTACGTCATCGCCCCGCCCGCCACTTCGCCCAGCCCTTGGCGCGCAGGTCGCATGCCGGGCACGTCCCGCAGCCATAGCCCCAATCATGCCGATGCGAGCGGTCGCCGAGATAACAGGTGTGCGTCTCTTCCACGATCAGGTCGACAAGCCTGTCGCCGCCCAGCTCATGCGCCAGCGCCCAGGTCTGCGCCTTGTCGAGATACATCAGCGGCGTCTCGACCGGCATGTCGCGATCGAGCCCGAGCGTCAGCGCCTGCCCCATCGCATCCATCGTCGCGCGCCGACAATCGGGATAGCCCGAGTAGTCCGTCTCGCACATTCCACCGACAACGCTCCCCAGGCCGCGCCGGTAAGCCATCGCCCCCGCAAATGCGAGGAACACAAGGTTGCGCCCCGGCACGAAGGTCGACGGCAGTCCGCTCGCCTCGAAATCGATCGCGCGCTCCCGCGTCAGCGCGGTATCCGACACCTCGCCCAGCACGCCGAGGTCGAGCACGCGGTCCTCGCCCAGCTTCCTCCCCCACTCCGGAAACCGCGCCTTGATTTCCGCCAACACCTTCGGCCGGCACCACAGCTCTACGCTGTGCCGCTGGCGATAATCGAATCCGATGGTCTCGACCCGCTCATGCCGCGCCAGCGCCCATGCAAGGCACACGGTCGAATCCTGCCCGCCGGAAAAGAGAACAAGAGCGGATGGCTCGGTCATGCGCTTCCGATGAAGCCCCGCGACGCCGCGGTCAAGCGCAGTCCGTCAAACCTGCTGTTCTTAGCCTGCTCCATTCCATTTGCGGCGATAGAAGGTTTCCGCTTTTATCTTGTCCGTCGGCCTACATTCCATGCGCGGGTCGAACGTGCTCATTGTGAGACCGTGCACGAGAGAAATCGCCGCAATCTGGTGCGTGGTCCTGCCTCCCCGCGCGCGCTCGCGGCCCATCAGCTTCAGGTAATTCTTGTTTTCCCAATCTACGCCGCAAGCCGCCCCGAAGGCGGACGCTGACCCGACATCGATGATCTCCTTGACAAGTTTCCGGTCGAGCAAAGGACTCGCTGCCTCTTCTGCCGTCAGAGGCCTAAGCGATCGACCTTTTTCATCAATTGCAGAAGTTATTATCGAAGTCGCATGCGATAGGAACCCGTCGGCAGTTTCGTCGGATATTTTTCCCGAGCCAAACCAGACCGTCGGCGCCTGCGCCATGGCGCTGCCGGTGAGAACAAGCGTAAGGCCGATACCTGAAAGCCAGTGCATTGCACCCTCCCGATACGCGCCGACCGTATCACAATCATCGCCGGCGCCGAATCCACTGGCATATCTGCCGCTTGCGACTCGCAGCCAAGCCGGGCACATGTCCGCCCCATGGGCCGAACCATCTACAAAGTGCTGACCATGGAACAATGGGCCGCCGCCCAGGCAGGCGGGCCCGTGCAGGCGCCTGTCGACGTGACGGACGGCTACGTCCACTTCTCCACGGCCGAGCAGCTCCAGGCTACCCTGTCCAAATGGTTCAAGGGCCAGTCCGGCTGCGTCCTCGTCGCCTTCGACGCCGACGAGTTCGGCGACCTGCTCAAATGGGAGCCAGCCCGCGACGGCGATCTCTTCCCGCACGTCTATGGCCGCATCAGCGCCAGCAAGGCCCGCAGCGTCCTGCAACTCGCCATGGGCGTCGACAACGCCCCGCTCGCGCCACCAAATCTCCCGCGAGAAGGCCTGTCGTGAGCCTGTTCGACATCGCCTCCGGTCTCGTCCGCTTGCTTCCCGCCGAGTCCGCCCACCGCTTCACCATCAACGCGCTGAAGACCGGCCTCGCAAAGCCGCAACCGGACCTCGACGATCCGCGCCTCGCCGTCACGCTACCGAAGTCCGGCCTGAAACTCGCCAACCCCATCGGCCTCGCCGCAGGCTTCGACAAGAACGCCGAAGTCATCGCCCCAATGCTCGGTTTCGGTTTTGGCTTCGTCGAATGCGGTACGGTCACGCCGCGTCCGCAGGCCGGCAATCCGCGCCCGCGCCTTTTCCGCCTCAGCGAAGACCGCGCCGTCATCAACCGCATGGGCTTCAACAATGAAGGCATCGGCCCCTTCGTCCGCCGCCTCTCCGCCACGCGCGGCATGGGCGTCATCGGCGCCAATGTCGGCGCCAACAAGGACAGCGACAACCGCATCAACGACTACGTCGCCGGCGTACGCGCCGTCTGGCCACACTGCTCCTACCTGACGATCAACATCTCGTCCCCCAACACGCCCGGCCTGCGCGGCCTGCAGGATCGCGGCGCACTGGAAGAACTCCTCGGCCGCGTCGGCGAGACCGCGCGCGAACTGGACACGGTGGTGAAGAACCGCCCCGTCTTCCTCAAGATCGCTCCCGACCTCGACGACAAAGCCATCGCCGACATCGCCGACGTCGTGCTGCGGCAGACCTGGCTCTCCGGCCTCATCGTCTCCAACACCACCATCGATCGCCCTGAATCTCTTCTCAGCCGCCACAAGGGCGAAATCGGCGGCCTCTCCGGCGCGCCGCTGATGGAAAAATCCACCGCCGCACTCGCCGCCATTTCATCGCTGGTCGCGGGCAAGCTCGACCTCATCGGCGCAGGCGGCATCGCCAGCGGCGCCGACATCGTCACCAAGCTCCGCGCCGGCGCGCAGGCCGTGCAGCTCTACTCCGCCATGGTCTATGAAGGCCCCGGCATCGTCACACGCCTCAAGGCCGAGCTGGTCGAGCTTCTCGTAGCCTCCGGCGCGAGCAATCTGGCCGAACTCGCGAAGGCCTAACTCCGGGGACCGCCAGGCGCCTGCCTGGCAGACGCCGCGCGGCGGCGTTTCCTCGATGTGCGCCAGCGCTTGGAACCCTGCCCCTGCCGGGGCGCTCATCGTTTGATTTGGTCCCCCGGACCAAATCATCCGCCCGATGCTTCGCATCGTGCGGACCACTCTTCTCCCCCGTCCACCCGCTGTTGCGGGCGCCCGGCCATCGCAGTCGTCCTGGTAGAAACGGCATTGCGGTCAGCCTGCCGTTTCTCGCCTGCGCGCCGGATCGCGGAGGTGGGCCGCGAGACGGAGGGGAGAGCGAGAGAGTAGCCTCCACTTAAAGGCGAGAGGCCGGGCATGTCGGAAATGCCCGGCCTCCATTCACGCTGACAGAGAAATCGGGGGATCAGCCGTCAGCGCGCGTCCTGTAGGCCTGAGCTACTGTCTCAGAGCCGAATTTTGCGATCGAGTTCTGCATCGTCTCGTTGATGCAGGCCTGCACGAAAGCGTGCTCGTTGACCGACATCTTGCGGTTGCCGCCGCACTCAGCACGCACCTTGCGCTCGAGGCGCTTGAGCAGCTTCTCCGCCTTCGGCGTGCTCGAGAGTTCTTCAGGCGCGTACACGAAGTCGAAGTCGAAGGGTCGCGCCTCGGTTGCCTGGCTTTGCTCGGCGAATGCCGGGCCGGTCAGATAGCCGGCGGTAAATGCTCCGGCGATGACAGCTGCGGCGATCAGGTGGGTCGTGGAGGGTGTTTTCACTGTTATCTCTCCAAAAGACTGGACGTCTCTGTTGCTATCGGCCCTCTCGAGACGTCCTGACCCGCCTTCTCGAAAGTCGATACGGTTTTATCGATAAACAATGCGGCGTGTCAATGAACCAATTGGGGCAAGATCGTGGCGCCGCCCGCACCCGATCTGCGAAAAACCCAATGAAAACGCCCCGAAGACGGATCTCCGGGGCGCTCACCTAGAAAAATAGTTTGAGGCGTGGCTGCCCTAGCGGGCGGCGAGCACCGTTCCGCTCACCGACTCGCGGGCCGCGTAGAGCCCGGTCGGGTCCTTCTTGGCGGTATCGATCCGGGTCTGCTTCACGCAGGCCTGATAGGTGTAGAAGTTGACGCCGACGATGGGCGAGTTCGTTTTGGCGCACACCCGCCTCACGGCCTGATCGAGTTCGGCGATGTAGGTTGCGGCCTGCTCCTTCGAAGCAGGGTCCTTAGGTGTCGCCACCGAGATGGAGGTATCGGCCCAGGCTGATCCTGCGGTCGCGATAGCTGCCGTAACGGCGAAAATTGCAAAGCGTTTCATGGTTCTAGTTCTCCGGGTTGTCGTTTGACTGAACTATTCAAATCGACCCTGGAGCGTTTCCCGACCGCGCGACTCAAGTTCGTTGTGCGGTCGCGAACAGAATGATGTTGCAGCGCAGCAAGTCAACAAAACCGGCGTGAAGTTTCCGTAACGGCATGGTGACGGGTCAAACCTGCCGGTGCAGCGTGCAGCATTGCCTTGTTGATGGTCGTTTCGGGGAGCTGGCGTAATGCGGGCCGTGGTGTGCGAGGCGCTGGCGGAGGACTTCTCCCGCGTCGCCCTCAAGGACGTGCCCCTGCCCCAGCCAGGGCCCGGCGAGGCCCGGATAAAGGTGGAGGCCGCCAGTCTCAACTTCCCCGACCTTCTGATGCTCAAGGGCCAGTACCAGTTCAAACCCGACCCGCCCTTCACCGTCGGCATGGATCTCGCCGGCGTCGTCGACGCTGTCGGTGAAGGCGTCACCCTGAAGCCCGGCCAGACGGTCGCGGGCGGCGCCAAGACCGGCGCCTTCGCCGAATTCGCTGTCTGCCCCGCGAGCAATCTCCACGTCGTGCCGGCCGGCATGCCCGCGCCACTGGCTGCCGCCTATCCCGCCGCCTACACCACCGCCTACGTGTCTCTCGCCATCCGTGGAAATCTCAAGGCAGGCGAAACCCTCCTCGTCCACGGCGCCTCCGGCGGCGTCGGTATGGCCACGCTCGATGTCGGCCGCCTCCTCGGCGCGAAAGTCATCGCCACCACCGCTTCAGCGCAAAAGGCGCAAGCCCTCAAGCACGCTGGCGCCCACGAGGTCATCGTTCTCGGCGACAAGCCCGGCGACAATTTCCGCGAGCAGGTGAAAGCCCTCACCGACGGCAAAGGCGCCGACGTCATCTTCGACCCCGTCGGCGGCGACGTGTTCGACGAATCCACTCGATGCATCGCCTTCAACGGCCGGTTGCTCGTCATCGGCTTCGCCGGCGGCCGCATCGCCAGCGTCAACACCAACATTCCCCTGATCAAAGGCTTCTCCGTCGTCGGCGTCCGGGCCGGCGAATACTGCCGCCAGTTCCCCGCCGAAGGAATCAAGGTCCGCGACCAGATCTGGACCTGGGCCGCCGAAGGAAAAACCCGGCCCACCGTCTTCGCGGAATTGCCGCTCGACCACTGGCGCGAAGCCTTCGAGCTGATGCGCGACCGCAGGCTGGTAGGGAAAGTCGTGCTGAGGCCGTAGGTGCAGCGAGCCTACTTCTTCCACCCAGCCAGCACGGCCGTCGCTGCCGCATCGAGTTCCGCGTCTGTCCACTTCCGCCCCTTGATCTCGGACTTCAGCAGATACGAGATCGGCGCAAGGAACAGGTTGCCCAGCAGATCCGTCGGCAAGTTCTTGAAGTCGCCGGAAGCAATGCCAGTGCGCCGCAGGTCGCTCACCATCCGACCGATCGCGCGATGCGCCTCGCCGCCCTCGCGTTCGGCCAGCGACGATTCCGCAAACCGCTGCCCGAAGGCAAACGCATCGCGATTGGTGCGATAGGCCAGGTAGATCGCTTTCCACGTCCGCTTCAGCCGCTCTGGCGGAGGGGCGGCCGTGTCGACCCCGGCGAAGGCGTCGACGAACACCTCCTGCTTCATCTGGCGATACGCCGCTATCAGCAGGTTATCCTTGCTTTCGAAGTGGCGGTAGAGCGTGCCCTCGGCGACGCCCGCCTCCGCCGCGATGGCGGCCGTAGTCGCAGCCTCCATGCCGTCGCTCGCCACGATCTTCGAGGCGGCGCGGAGAAGGCGCTCGCGGGTGGCCGCGCCTGCGGTGGTTGCGGGTGTGTTCATCGTGCCTGCAGACCGCCTTTAACAGCGGCGCCTGTCAAGACTGTGGGCAGTCACCGCCCGATTAGTCGCAGAGATTGGACCTGCACGCGATCCGATGCAGCTTCGCCTGATGAGCGAGGCGCGATTCCTTGGCATCGACTTTTCGGGAGGCAGCAGCCCGTGGAAAGCGACCTGCAGCCGCCCGACCGTCTGGATCGCCACGCTCGAAGCCTTCCGCCTCACCGAGCTTCATCCCGTCCAGGCTCTCCCCGGCGACGAGCCACCCTTCGATCGGCTGATCAGCCTGCTTCGCGAAGGCCGCTATCGCGCCGCCGCCATCGATGCGCCCTTCTCCCTGCCGGCAGCACACTTGCCCGACGGCGGACACGTCGCGCTGCTGAAGAGCGTCGCGGCCATGCCCATCGCCGACGACCGACCCTTCCCCCGTGGCCAGACGCTGTACGACTACGCGCAGGCCATCCAGCCCTTCGATCCAAAGACCAAGATCTGGCGCGAGACCGAGAAACGCTGCGGCGCGCTCGCCCGCTCGACGCTTTGGCATGGCGCACGCCCTGGCACGCCCTTCACCGCCGCCTGCCTGACGTTGCTGGCGCGCGCCCAGCGCCCCGTCTGGCCATGGAAGGATGCGCCCGGCATGTTGGTCGAAGCTTTCCCTGCGGCCCAGCTCCGCGCCTGGGACCTGCCCAACGCCGGTTACTCGCTGCCGGAAGAAAAGCCCGTCCGCTCGAAGATCATTGCTGCGCTGGAACATCGCGGCCTGGACATCCACCCATCCTACCGCAAGCAGATGCTCGCCTCGCCGGATGCATTGGACGCCGTCATCGCCGCCTTCGCTGGCCGCGCCGCCGCCAACCGCCAGCTCAAGCACGAGCGCCCGCACACTTGGCGTCTCGAAGGCGCGATCGCCATTCACCAGTAGCTGAAAAGCAAAACGCCCGGTCCGTTGGGACCGGGCGCTGCAATTACGTCAAAACCGAAAGAGCGTTAGATCGACTCTTTGAGTTCTTTCGCGGCGCGGAAGGCAACTTTCTTCGAAGCCTTGATCGCTACCGGTTCGCCCGTCGCCGGGTTGCGGCCCATGCGGGCGGCGCGCTTGCGCACGACGAGAACGCCGAGGCCGACAAGGCGGATACGGTCGCCTTTCTTGAGGTGTTTCGTGAGCAGGCCGACCAGATCGCTCATGATCGCCTCGGCTTGCTTCTTCGGCATTTCGTGGCTCTCCGCGAGAGACGCGGCGAGTTGTTTCGTGCTGACGGTGGTCTGTTTCGCTTTTGCGGCGGTGGCCATGAGTCGCGACTCCCTTTGATTAGTCGGGACCTGAATACACGTAATTGCAGCGCCCAAAAGCGAAAAACAGTGGTTTTTAAAGGGTAAAACTCACTTTTAACAGCAAAAAGCCACGATTTTAGGGGGTAACCTCTACGCGAGGCTTTGTCCGACAGGGTTTCTCGCCCGCCAGGCGACTTTCTCGAGACCCGGTGAGTCGCGGCTTTTCGCGGCTTTACGCGTGCCTCGAACACGATGCTCCGCAACGCCACAGGCGCCTTGCGAGCGGCACGCAGGAAGCCGACATTGAGGCCATGTCGCAATCCCATCTCGCCTGCGCGCCCGTGAACCTCGCGGACTCTCTGCACGAAGCGGAGACCCTGTGCGAGCAGCGCGGCGGCAAGCTGACGCCGCTGCGCAAGAAAGTGCTGACCCTGCTCCTGGAATCCGAAGGCCCGGCCAAGGCCTACGACCTTCTGCAGCAACTTGGCGACGACGGCGCGGCCAAACCGCCGACCGTTTATCGCTCCCTCGATTTCCTTCTTGAAATGGGCCTCGCCCACCGCATCGAAAGCCTCAATGCCTTCGTCGCCTGCGGCCACTGGAAACACGGCCACGCCGCCGTCTTCCTGATCTGCGACAGCTGCGGCTCTGCCGGCGAACTCCACGCCGGCGACAGCGTGAAGAAACTGACCCAGGAAGTCGAATCCACCAAGTTCAAGATGCGCAGCGCCGTCATCGAGGTGCGCGGTCTCTGTCCCGAGTGCGCGTAAGCGCCATGCTCGAAGTCTATCGGGGGAGCATCAACACCTGGGAATGCGACGAGATGGGGCACATGAATGTGCGCTTCTACGTCGCCAAGATGATGGAAGGCCTCGCCGAGTTCGCCCACGTCGTCGGGCTCGACAACGCATTCCGGCCCGGCGCGCGTTCAACGCTCGTGCCGCGCGACCAGCACATCCGCTTCATCAAGGAAGCCCACGCCGGCACACCCTTCGCCATGAAGGCCTGCGTGCTGGATGTAACGGACACATCCCTCCTGCTCTACCAGCAGATCGACCACGCCACGGGCGAATCGTGCGCCGCCTATCGCACCTGGATCGACCATGTCGACATCGGCAGCGGCGTTGCTTTCCCGTGGTCGGATCACACGCGAGCGGAGTTCGAGAAGTTGCGGGATACAGCGCCGGTCGAAACTGCCCCGCGTTCGCTGGACCTTTCCGTTGCTCCGCGCGCCAAAGCCACGATAGCGGATGCAGACAAGATCAATGCACCCGTGATCGGCCGGGGCGTCGTCCAGCCCGCACATTGCGATCTCACCGGCAGGATGATGCCGGAGATGTTCCTCGGCCGCGTCTCGGACTCCATCGGCCAGCTGCTGCGCCCCTGGCGCGAGCAGGTGGCGAAGGAAGCCCAGGCTCGCGGCGAGACCGTGCGCATGGGCGGCGCGGTGCTCGAGTACAGGCTGGTCTATCGCCGCTGGCCCAAGCCCGGCGATCGTTTCGTCATCCGTTCTGCTCGCGGGTTCCAGAAGGAGAAGACCCACTCCTTCATCCACTGGGTGATCGATCCGGACACGGGCGAAGCCTGGGCGACGACCGAAGCCGTCGCCGTCGCGCTCAATCTCGAAACCCGCAAGATCATGACCGCAACACCGGAACTCGTGGCGTCCCTCGCCAATGTGGCGCCGTCAGGCCTGACCATTTGATCTCGACAACCCTAGAGGTTTGAGACAGCCTCCCTTGCAACGATAGGCCGCCCTCGACGGCGGTCACAGCTCGAGGGGAAATGCTCATGGGTTCCGTGGTCAGAAAGTTCGTACTCGCCGCCGCCCTCCTCTGCGCCGCGCCAGCCGCGCTCGCACAGGCGCCTGCAACCGAAACCACCGCAACCGACCTCAAGACCGAAACCGGCGTGATCGACGGGGCGAGCTATCGCATCGACATGCCCGCGAAATGGAATGGCGGCCTCATCGTCATGAATCACGGCTATTCGCCTGAGCCTCGCATTCCCGCCGCAGGCCCTGCCTCCGTGCGCATCCGCGTCTTCACAGACCGCGGGTTCGCCGTCGCGCAATCGAGCTATTCCAAGGGCGGATGGGCTATCGAGCAGGCGATGACCGACAACGCCAAGCTCATCAAGCACTTCACCGCCAAGAACAAGAAGCCCAGCCCCGTCATCGCCACCGGCGGCGCAATGGGCGCCAGTGTCACCACCGCTTCGGTCGAGATGTTCCCGGATGTCTACGACGCCGGGCTCGTCACCTGCTGCTCCGGTCTCGAGTCGCGGCTCGAGAACATGAACTGGAATTTCGAGCTGCTGGCGCTGTTCGAGTATTACTTCCCGGGCATCATGCCGCCCGTCGTCGGTCCGCTGAACGGCTATGCCTATTCGATCGGCGCCAACTCCGACACGAGCAAGAAGATCCAGGCCGCGCTCGACGCCAATCCGGAGAAGGCCGAGATCTTCCGCCGCGCCTGGGGCCGCAAAAAGGAGGACGTGGCCAGCACGGTCGCCTTCCACACCTACCTGATCCACGAGGCGCAGGAGCGTTCGGGCGGCAATCCCTTCACCAACGAAACGACGATCTACACCGTCGACGACGACATCGCGAAAGTGAACGAGGGTGTGAAGCGCTACAAGGCCGACCCGGGCAAGGATGCCTATCTCAAGAAGTGGTACACAGCGACCGGCAACCTCAAGAAGCCGCTGTTCATCATGTCCCCGGTCTACGATCCGATCGTGCCGGCCGACACCACCGAAGCCTACATGTCGATCGCCCGCCGCGCGGGGAATGCGGACAAGGTCGTGTTCCAGATATTCGACCACTACGGCCACGGCTCGGTAACGACGCCAGAAGTTGCCGCATCGTTCGATGCCCTCCTCGCCTGGATGAAAGGCGGCCCGAAGCCTCCTTCAGGCCGGGGCGTCACCATCAACGAGCAGCGGCCCGCGCGGGCGGGCGCGCCTCCGGCCGGCGCGGGTCAGTGATCAGGTCGGACTGATCGTCCAGCCTTTGGCCTTCGCCTCTTTCTTCATGTTGGCGACACCGGCCTTGATGAGCCTTTCGAACGCGGCCATGTCCACGTCCTCGAGCTTGTTGATGTAGAGGCAGCCCTTGCCGGTCTTGTACTTGCCGAGACCCTTCAGGTAGGGGGCGGCCTCCGGCTTGCCAGCGTAGATGCCGCCGTAGATCGACAGGCTGCTGGCGCGGGGGCTGAATCCGACAACGCAAATGGTTCCCGTGTGCCCGCTGTCGTAGATGTACGTGTAGCTGCCATACCCGACGATGGTCGGCCCCCACATCTGCGCCTTCCAGCCGGTGACCTTCTCGAACAGCTTGAGCAGCGTCTGTGCATCCTTGCGCCGCGTCTCGTTCGGAACCTTCGCGATGAAGTCCTTTACGCTGACCTTGGTGGTCTTGGTCTTCGGTTCGTACGCCATGTCCTGCCCCCCTTTTATGGAGCGGCCACACTCGGCGTCTTCAGGCTCATCATCAAGACCGGATCGAGCCAGATGTCCGTGCCCCGGTCAGCGGACAGCACATTGCGGTACTTGATCGCCCAGTGCAGATGCGGCCCGGTCACGCGGCCTGTCGAACCGGAGAGACCCAGCATCTGGCCCTGGCTCACCTTGTCACCCGGCTTCACATCGATCCGGCTCATGTGCATCGTCACCGAGACGAGGCCGTAGCCGAGGTCGAGAAACACGCAGCCGCCTTCGTAGTAGAGATCCGGATCGGCAAGGATCACGGTGCCGCCCATGGGCGCGAGGATCGGCGTGCCCGTACCGATCGCGATGTCCTGGCCGTTGTGGACACTGGTGGAGCCTTCGCAGTCCTTGGTCTTGGGGACATAGGTCCGTGTTGCGCCGAACGGGCTGGAATACGCACCCTCGGCTGGCTTCACCAAGCCAACCGGCGCCACCGGCTCTGAGAAGATCTTCAGGGCGTTGTCCTTCTTCACCCACGAGACTTCCGCGTGCCGCTTTTCCTCGGACGACTGCGCGGCGATCTTGTTGCACTCCATCGTGAGCTTCGCGACCGTATCGGTGCGCGGCAGGACTTCGACAGCAACCTTGAGGCTGCGGCGCGCATATGAGACCGGCTGGTCCAGCGGATCGACAAAGGAGATGGTCGCGGGCGAGGTCTGCGCGCGCCTCAGCCCGATGACGGCCAGTCCGGTGCTGTCCGCTAACGCTGTAGGCGTTCCGTCGAGCGCCAGCGTCGCGCCGGGATTTGCCCTGCACAGGATGGCCCCGCCCTGCGTTGCGGGTCCGGTACAGCTGATCACGTCAGCCGCAGGCGGCGCGGCGGGCAGGCTCGGCTGAGGCGGAGCGGATGGTTGGGCGACAACGGGCGGTGCTTGCGGCGCGACAACCGGGGCTTCAGCAACCTGCGGCGTCTGTACCGGATCAGGAGCTGCCGATGCGGGGCTCGTACAGGCGGCGAGGAACAATCCAGCCGCCAGCAAAGCCCACCGCATCACTCCCTCCCGTTGAGCTGCTTCCATCTCTTCAGCGCCGTTTCGGCGTCGAAATACGCTTCCTGCGTATCGACACTCCAGTAGCGCAGGTCCTCAAGCGCGATCTTGCGGCGCGTGACGGCGCACACGACGAAACGGCCGGGTTTGAGAACCTCGAAATCCGCGTCGAGATATCTGAGCTTGGCCTCGCCAGGCGAGGCGCCGGGTGTGAATGCGTCCATGACGCATATATGCCCCCAACCGGCGGCGAAGTTAAGACAGCCTGTCGGTTCATTTCCCGGCCCCAACAGGCGGCGTCAGCCGACGCCCATGTTTTCGACTTCGATAGCGTTCCGGCCATTGCCCTTGGCCCGGTACAGCGCCTCGTCCGCCCGCTTGATCAGGGCGTCGACCCCGTCGTCCGGTGCGATCACGGTGGCCACGCCGCCACTCATGGTAACGCGGAGATGGTCGCCTCGCCCAATCAAGAAAGGGCTTTCCTCGATCAGATGGCGGATCCGCTCGCCCGCCGCCTGGGCCAGCGCCTGCGTCGTTTCCGGCATGATGATCACGAACTCTTCCCCGCCGTAGCGGCAGGCAAGGTCGATTGGGCGGATGTTCTCGCGCAGCCGTCGGCCGAACTCGCGCAGCACATCGTCGCCTGCACTGTGGCCATGGATGTCGTTGATCTTCTTGAAGTGGTCGATGTCGGCGAGAAGGATGGAAACCTGCTGGCCGCCCATGTTGGCCCGCTTGACGAACTGCTCGAGCTGAACCCGCATATAGCGCCGGTTGTGCAGCCCCGTGAGCTGGTCGGTGACCGCAAGCTCCATCGACTGGTCCAGGCGGGCGCGCAGCGCATCGAGATAGCGCTTCTTGCGTACCTGCGTCTTCACCCGGGCGCTCAGTTCCTCGCTGTCGATCGGCTTGATGACGATGTCGGATGCGCCAAGGTCCAGCGCGCGAACAGCCTTTTTCTCGTCGTCCGGTTCGGCAACAACGATGATCGGCAAGTCGCGGGTGGATTCCATCGAACGAAAATAGGCGCACAGCCGCAGGCCATCCAGCTTCTCGTTCGAAAGAGACACGATCATCAGGTCGACCATCGAGCCGGAAATTCCGAGCTGCGCGGCTTCCGAATGCGAGATCGGCCGGTGCAGGCCCTCGAGATACCGGCAGATACGGCGCGCCTGGCGCTCGTTTTCGTCGACAACGAGAATGCGCGCCGGCTCAGATGCCCGGCCTGATGTAACAGCATCGATCACGCCGATGCGCTTGCCGCTGGCTTCGCGTTTGCGCAGCTCGTCGGCGACCATCTTGTACTTGGTCAGCGCCCGCACGCGCGACAGCAGGTGAAGGTCGTTGACCGGCTTGGTCAGGAAGTCGTCGGCGCCGGCGCCCAGGCCGCGCAGGCGATCCTCGCGCTCGTTTAGCGCAGTCACCAGCACGATCGGGATGTGCTCCGTGCGCGGATCCATCTTGAGCTGGCGGCACGCCTCAACGCCGTTCAGCTTGGGCATCATCACGTCCATCAGGATGACGTCCGGCTCCTCCGCCAGCGCCTTGTCGATGGCGTCCTGTCCGTCCACCGCCGTGATGACGTGGAAATACTCGTTCTTCAGCTTGTCCTGGAGAAGCTTCCGGTTCTGTTCGATATCGTCGACGACTAGGACGCGCGCGCTCATCTCATCGCGCTCCGGGACCCCGGCGGCGCACTGCGCGGCGGGGGCGGCGTCGCCGAGCGCGGCGAGGTCAGCTTTTTCACCGTGTCGATGAACGGCATCATCTGGATCGGCTTGGACATGTAGGCTTCGCAGCCCGCCTCGCGGACCAGGCGCTCGTCCTGCCGCATGGCGAACGCCGTCACCGCCATGATCGGAATCTTGTTGATCGCCGTGTCGTCCTTGATCCAGCGGGTCAGGTCCAGGCCGGACACTTCCGGCAGCTGGATATCCATGATGATCAGGTCGGGCTTGTGCTCGCGCGCAAGGTCGACGGCCTTGAGACCGTCGCGGCTTTCCACCGTCTCGAAGCCGAAAGCGTCCAACAGATCGCAGAAGAGCTTCATGTTGAGCTCGTTGTCTTCTACGACGAGGACCTTCTTTGCTGGCGCTGTCGCCATCAGCACATCACGCTTGAACGGCGCGGGTTGATTCCCGCCTCGGCGTTCTTGTTAGACCTGATAGTGTTAACTGGCTTTTGACAACACGACGAAGCAGAGCTGTGAATTGCAGTTCCGCACAGGACAAAAGGACTGTCTTTACAGGCAATTCCATCCGGAACTTGATCTTGCACGAAAAGAATGCCCCCAGCAAAGATAATTTACCCGCGGCTTGCCGCGATTGTCTGCGGCAATTCGACTCCCGCCCTGCGAAATGTCCGCACTGCGGATCGGTCCGGCTGGTCGCCCACAAACGCCTATTCGAGCTGACCATCGGCCACATCGATTGCGACGCCTTCTACGCCTCGATCGAGAAGCGCGACCGCCCGGAGCTGGCCGGCCTTCCTGTCATCGTCGGTGGCGGCAAGCGGGGCGTCGTCTCGACCTGCTGCTACATCGCTCGCACCTATGGCGTGCGCTCGGCCATGCCGATGTTCAAGGCGCTGAAAGCCTGCCCCGACGCCGTCGTCGTGAAGGGACGGATGGACATCTATGTCGCCGAAGGCCGGAAGATCCGCGAGATGATGCGAACGCTCACGCCCCAGGTGGAGCCCGTCTCCATTGACGAGGCGTATCTCGACCTTTCCGGAACGACTGCGCTGCACGGCGCGCCGCCGGCGGTCAGCCTGATGAAGCTTCAGAAGCGAGTTGAGAGCGAACTCAATCTCACCATTTCCGTCGGCCTCGCCAGCAACAAGTTCCTAGCCAAGACAGCGTCCGAAGCCGACAAGCCCCGCGGCTTCTTCGTCCTCTCCAGCGAGGAGGCGGCGGAATACCTCGCGCCGAGAACAGTACGGGTGATCGGCGGCGTCGGCGCACAGTTCGAGAAGAAGCTTAATTCGGACGGCATCCGGACGGTCGGCGACATCCAGCAGATCGATGTGAAGACCCTGATCCGCCGCTATGGCGATACCGGGCTCTGGCTGCACAATTGCGCCTTCGGCCGCCACGAGCGGAAGGTCGATCCGGATGGCGAGCGCAAGAGCGTCTCCTCCGAAACCACGTTCAACGAGGACGTCTCCGACCCGCTGGTCCTGGAAGACATCCTCTGGCGGCAATGCCAGCGCGTCGCAGACCGCGCCAAACATGACGGCGTCGAAGGCCGTGTCGTGACGCTGAAACTCAAGACTGCCGACTTCCGCATGCTCACCCGCCGCGCCTCCCTCGGCGAGGCTACCCAGCTCGCGCAGGTGCTCTTCCGCACCGGCAAGACTATGCTCGCCCGCGAAGCCCGTGGCGGCCGCTATCGCCTCCTTGGCATCGGCATTTCCGAACTGGTCGATGCCCGCGCCGATGCGGCAGACCTGGCCGATCCCAAGGCGCTCAAACGCGCGAGGGCCGAACGCGCTTCCGACAAGGCGCGTGATCGCTTCGGCGACGACGCCGTCACGACCGGACGAGGCGCGCGCATCAGGAAAGAGCGGGAAAAGGACTAGACGCCAGGCTTGACCGCATCCCGACGGAGGTCTCATCAAGGGCGCGATCCCATATCCGCGCCTGGAGACACGCATGTCCGTACTCGACCGTTTGAAAGCCGCCGGCGTAACCCTTCCTGAGCCGCGCTCGCCCGTGGCGAACTATGTGCCGTTCGTCATCACCGGAAACCTGCTCTTCATTTCGGGCCAGGTCAGCGCCGCGCCGGACGGACTCATCAAGGGCCGCCTTGGCGAGGATATGACGCTTGAACAGGGCCAGCACGCCGCCCGCATCTGCGCGATCAATCTCATCGCCCAGATGAAAGCCGCGCTGGGCGACCTCGAGCGCGTGAAGCGCGTTGTCAAACTCGGCGGCTTCGTCAACGCGGCGGGTGGCTTCACTGACATTCCAAAGGTGGTCAACGGCTGTTCGGACCTCATGGTCGAGGCCTTCGGCGACAAGGGCCGCCATGCCCGCTCCGCCGTCGCCTGCCCTGTCCTGCCGATGGGGGCCGCCGTGGAAGTCGATGCGGTGATCGAGTTTGCCTAAGACGGCTGAAACCTTCTTCGACGTGTCGGCGTTCGCTTATGCCCATCGTGGGCTATGGGGCGGAAAGGTTCCGGAGAATTCGCTTGCGGCGTTCAACGCAGCGGCGTCAGCCGGGGTCGGCGCCGAGCTGGACGTTCGGGCGACACAGGACGGACGGTTGGTTGTCTTCCACGATGCCACACTGGAGCGGATGTGCAGCCGGCCCGAGCGTGTGGACGAGCTGCCGTTCCGCACCGTCAGGACGCTGAAGCTGCCGGACGGGTCGCCAATTCCTACGCTCGAAGAAGCGCTGGAGGCGATGGCGGGAATGCCCACCCTGATCGAAATCAAGATCGATCCACCATCCGAAGGCACGAGCCGCAACCGCAACGGCGTCCCGGCGGTGATCGGAGCACTGAAGTTCTCCAACGCACCGGCGGCGGTGATGAGCTTCGATGAACCCACCGTCTGGCGTCTGGCCGACCTCGCAGACGAACGTCCAGTCGGAATGCTGATCGAGCCGGACGACGATGATCCGGGCTTCTCGATCATGAAGGCTATTCGCGCAGATCAATGCGGGTGCACGTACTTCGCCCCGCATATTTCCGTGCTTCCCTCGATCGCTGCCCAGTTCCCCCACCGGCCTCGTGTCGCCTGGACGGTGCGCAGTCTTCCCGAACTCACCGCTGCGCGGGCCGACCGCGCCGCCCCAATCTTTGAAGGCTTCAGCTCAGACCTCGCAAAGACGTTCGCAAACACGATATAGTCGATTGGGGCCGGGCATTTGGAGCACGTTTTGGCTGACGATTCCGCAGACCGGATCGAACTGTCGCTCTCCATCGCCGAAGGCATGGCCGCGGTGGACCGCATCGCGTGGAACGCGCTCGCCAATCCGCCGGGCGAACCCTACGGCCCTTTTCTCGACTGGGACTTTCTCGAAGCGTGTGAAGCTTCCGGCTGCGCCTCGCCGGAGACGGGCTGGGCCCCGCGCCATATGCTGGCGCACGACCAGACCGGCAAGCTTGTCGGCGCTGCGCCGCTCTACATGAAAGCCCACTCGCGCGGCGAATTTGTGTTTGATCATTCCTGGGCGGATGCCCTGCATCGCGCCGGCGGGCGCTACTATCCCAAAATGCTCTGCGCCGTACCCTTCACGCCCGTCACCGGTCGCAGGTTGTTGGCGACGGGACCGAACGCTCCATCGATCCAACGCGCCCTAGCCCAATCCATCATCGAGGTTGCCGCCAAATCGAAGGCTTCTTCAGTGCACTTCAACTTCCTCGAAGCGGACACGTGGCGCGCCTTTGGCGAGGATGGGCTGCTGTTGCGCGAGGACCAACAATTCCACTGGATCAACCGAGGCTACAAGACATTTGAGGATTTCCTCGCCGCCCTCTCCTCCCGCAAGCGCAAGATGCTCCGCCGCGAACGGCGCGAGGCGCAGGAAGGCCTCACCATCGAGCGCGTCACTGGCGCCGATCTGACGTCCAGACACTGGGACGCGTTCTTCAAATTCTACATGGACACTGGCGGGCGCAAATGGGGCTCGCCCTATCTCAACCGCGAGTTCTTCGACCTGCTGCACCAGCGCATGGCCGATAGATGCCTGCTGATCCTCGCCATGGATGGCAAACGTCCTATTGCAGGCGCTCTCAACATGATCGGTTCGGATACGCTCTATGGCCGCTACTGGGGCCGCAGTGTCGACAAACCCTTCCTGCATTTCGAAATCTGCTATTATCAGGCCATCGACTTCGCGATCGAACGCGGCCTCGGCCGCGTCGAGGCCGGCGCCCAAGGGGAACACAAGCTGGCCCGCGGCTACGAACCCCAGCTTACCCGCTCCGCGCACTGGATCGCTCACAGCGGTTTGCGCCATGCCGTCGCGGACTATCTCGACAGGGAGCGCGCGGCAGTCGAAACCGGCATTGAAGAGCTCAATGAATACTCACCCTTCCGGAAGGGTGAGCGGCCAGACGGCCAGGAGCACGACGAGGAGGGTTTCTGATGAGCCTTGTTGGGGACTATGACGGCAACAACATCTTCGCGAAAATCCTGCGCGGCGAAGCGCCCTGCGTGAAGATATTCGAGAACGACGAAGTCATCGCCTTCATGGACATCTTCCCGCAGAGTCAGGGCCACTGCCTGGTAGTCCCGAAGAACACTCAGGCCCGCAACCTCACCGACTTTGCGCCGGAGCGCCTGGGCGCCCTGTTCGCCGCAACACAGAAGCTGACCAAAGCCATCATATCGGCGCTGAACCCGGACGGCGTCATCGTCACCCAGTTCAACGGCGCGCCCGCCGGGCAGACGATCTTCCACCTGCACGTCCACATCATCCCGCGCTACGAGAACCTGCCGCTCCAGCGCCACCATGAAGGCAAGCCCGCGGACATAGATACTCTGCGCGAACAGGCCAAGCGGATCGCTGGGGCTCTCGAGAACTAACTCCGGAAAGCGTCAGGCTACCTTCGCCCTGATCTGGTCCATCGTGAGCTTGCCGCGCACGAGTTGGCTGTAGTCGTCGGCCAGCGTGCCGGTGATGTTGCCGGGCCGGTAGGTATGGCCCGCCATCTCCGCCACCGGCGTCACTTCGGCCGCCGATCCGGTGATGAAGCATTCCGAGAAGGTGGGAAGCTCTTCCGGCGTGATGTGCCGTTCGATCACCTCGAAGCCGCGCGCGCGGGCCAGTTCGATCACGGTCTGCCTTGTGATCCCGTTGAGGAAGCAGTCCGGCGTCGGCGTGTGGATTGCGCCATCGCGGATCAGGAACACGTTGGCCCCGGTCAGTTCGGCCACATAGCCGCGATAGTCGAGCATCAGCGCATCGGCGAAGCCAGCCGCCTCGGCCTTGTGCTTCGACATGGTGCAGATCATGTAGAGCCCGGCCGCCTTGGCGGCGCTCGGGATCGTTTCCGGCGACGGACGTTTCCACTCGGACATCGTCACGCGGATGCCCTTGTTCTTGTCCGAGAAATAATTGCCCCACTCCCACACCGCCACGCAGGTGCGGATCGAGGCCTGCTGCGCCGCTACACCCATCATTTCCGAGCCGCGCCACGAGAATGCGCGCACATAGCAGCTCTCGAAGCCGTTCTTCTCCATCAGCTCCAGCTTGATCTTGTCCAGCTCGGCCACCGGCACCGGGCACTTGTAGCCGACCAGCTCGGCCGACTTGTGCAGGCGCTTGGAGTGATCATTGCTACGGAATACGACGCCGTCGTAGGCCCGCTCGCCCTCGAACACGCATGACCCGTAATGCAGGCTGTGCGTCAATACGTGGATCTTTGCGTCCCGCCACGGCACCATTTTGCCGTCCAGCCAGATCCAGCCATCACGGTCGTCATAGGGAACAAAAGTAGCAGAAGGGGCGGCCATCGTTACGTCCTTGAGAGACGATCGTTTGTGGGGTTCAAAGCTTGAGTTTCGCGTCTCGCTCTTCCATTGTCCGGTCGTGGCCATGCCTGTCAACCGACCCCAGCAAGCTCCTTCACCGCCAGCCAGCGCCCCGGCTGCGGCTGACGGCCGCCTGTATCTGCGCGATCAGGACCTGAACGAGGGCGCCGCGATCATCCGGGCGGCGGCTCGCCGGCTCGCGCAACTTGTGGAAATGGCGGGCGCCGGCGCGAATCTTTCCGGCCCCGAACTGGAGATTCTCCAGGAGGTGTTCGATCGCGGCCCGATGGATGTGGGCGACCTGCGCGCCCGGCTCTCCGCGCCCAAACAGTCCCTCGCCCGCAACCTCAACCAGCTCGAAGGCCGCAATTTCATCAAGCGGGAAACCGATCCGAACGACCGCCGCCGCCGCCTTGTCACCCTGACGCCGGAGGGCATGACTTTCTCCCGCGAAGCAACCGAGCGCCGCCGCGCCGCCTTGCGCCAGGCTTTCCTCTCCGCCGGTCCCGATGCGGTGACCGGCGCGCGCCGCATGCTGTCGGAACTGCTCCGCGTCCGGAGTGAATCGTGAGCCAGCACAAGAGCCACATCCTTGTCGTCGACGACGACGACCGGCTGCGCGACCTGCTGAAACGCTACCTCACCCGCGACGGCCACGACGTGACCTCGGTGAGAGACGCCGCCTCCGCACGCCGGATGATGCAGACAATGTCGTTCGACCTGCTCGTGCTTGACGTAATGATGCCGGGCGAGGACGGGCTCTCCCTTCTCAAGTCGATCCGCGAAACCAACGACACGCCTGTCATCCTGCTCACCGCGCGGGGCCAGCCCAGCGAACGCATCGAGGGATTGAAGCTCGGCGCCGATGATTATCTGCCAAAACCGTTCGAGCCGGAAGAGCTGACGCTCCGCATCGGCTCCATCTTGAAGCGCGCGGCGCCGGAAGCACCGGTCGAGGAGATCCGCCTCTCCGGCATGGTGTTTCACGTCGCCAAGGGCGAACTGCGCAAGGACGGCCGCCTCGTCCGCCTCACCGAAAGCGAGACGCAGCTCCTCTCCATTCTCGCCGCACGCGCCGGCGCCGCGATCTCGCGGCAGGAACTCGCCGTGCTCACAGCCGCCGGCGTCGAGCGCACGGTCGACGTCCAGGTCACGCGCCTGCGCCGCAAGATCGAGCGCGACCCGCGCGAACCGGTACACCTGCAGACCGTACGTGGTGTCGGCTACCGACTGACCGGGGACTAGGTTATGCGGCTGCGCGACTACACGCCGCGAGGCTACAACGCGCGGCACATCCTGATCCTGATCGTGCCGATGATGGTGTTCGTCATCTCGATGACGCTGTTCTTCTTCAACACCCACGTCCAGCAGGTGAACGCCAAGCTTTCCCGCAGTTATGCGCAGGAACTGGCTCTTGCCGCCGAACAATACCGCGCCCACCCGGAAAACTGGGCTGATTTCGCCGCCGCGATGAACCGCAGGCAGATCATGCAGATCGAATTTTCGGCTGACCCGGCGCTGAAGAACCCGCCGCCCGGCCAGCCCTGTTGCGAACAACTGGGGCGCGAGCTGCACAATTTCGTCGGCCCCAGCTTTTCCTATGCCTTCCTGCCCGAGACCGACGTGATCGAGGTTCGGGTGCCGCAAGCCAACGGAACGCTCGTCTCGCGCTTCGACCGCAAACGCGTCGTCATCGTAACGGCGCCGCAGTTCATCGGCTGGTCGCTGGGCTTCTCCCTGCTCCTGCTTGTCACGTCCTACATGTTCCTGCGCAACCAGGTGCGGTCCATCCTCCAGCTTTCCTGGGCGGCCGACGCATTCGGCCGCGGCGAGGAAGCGCCAGACTTCAAGCCGTCGGGCGCGCTGGAAGTTCGGCGCGCAGCGCGCTCGCTCATCCGTATGAAGAACCGCATCCGGCGCTACGCCGACCAGCGCACGGCGATGCTTGCTGGCGTCAGCCATGACCTGCGTACGCCGCTGGCGCGGCTGAAGCTCGAACTTGCCATGCTGCCGAAGGATCACGACGCGAAAGCCGCCAAAGCGGATATCGTCGAAATGGAGCGCATGCTTGACGGCTACCTCGCCTTTGCGCGCGGCGAGGAAGGCGAGCAGCCAATCGAGGCCAATCTCACAGCCATTGCGCAGGAAGCCACTAGCCATCTCGCCCAGCGCACCCAGTTCGAGTTTGTTGGCGTCGGCCCCGTTACCATGCGCCTGCGTCCCCTCGCCCTGAAGCGCGCCATCGCCAATCTCGGCAATAACGCTGCCGATCATGGCAAGAAAGTCCGCGTCACAATCAGCCGCGAAGCGGGTGAAGCCGTCGTCATCGTCGAGGACGACGGGGCGGGGATTCCGCCGGAGCTTTATGAAGAAGCCTTCAAGCCGTTCAGCCGCCTCGATGCCGCGCGCAACCAGAACGTTTCCGGCGTGGGCCTTGGCCTCACCATCGCCCGCGACACTGCCCGCGCCCACGGCGGTGACGTCACGCTTGGAAAGTCATTCCTCGGCGGTCTTCGCGCCGTGATCCGCCTGCCCTTCGACGTGGATGCGCACGGCCGCACGCGCGAGCAGGACGAGGACGACACGATAGAAGCCTAGCTCTTCTTCTCCGCTTCGCGCGACAGTTCCGCGCCGCGCTTCGCAGCAGCTTCCACCGCCTTGCGGATCAGCTCCGGCATGGCGCCAGGCGCCATCAGCACGTCCAGCGCCGCCGCCGTCGTTCCGCCAGGCGACGTCACGGCCTTGCGCAGGTCCGCTGGGTCGCCGCCTTCCGAGAGCAGCGCGCCCGCGCCAATCACCGTCTTGCGGGCCAGTTCCGCCGCGACCGCGTCCGGCAACCCGGCCGCCTTCGCCGCCGCCTCCAGCGCCTCCGCCAATAGGAACACATAAGCTGGCCCCGAACCCGATACCGCCGTCACGGCGTCGATCTTTGTCTCGTCCAGCGGCCCGACCACACCGCCCAGCGGAGCAAGTAGTTTCTCGGTCGCCGCCTTTTCGGCCTCGCCGCACTTGGACGACAGCGCGTAACCAGTGACACCCATGCCTATGGCCCCCGGCGTGTTGGGCATGGCGCGCGCGACCTTCGTCACGCCCAGGGCTGCCGAGATCGTCCGCATGGTCACCCCGGCCATGATGCTGACGACCAGCGTATTCGGCCCGATCCAGGCGGCCACGCCGGACGCTGCTTTTGCGAAGCCCTGCGGTTTCATCGCCAGCACGGCGATATCCACGGGTTGCGGCTTCCTGTTGAGGTTGATCTTGCCGCCCTTGGCCCAGTCCGCGACTTCCTCGCTTGGCTGGGGCTCGATGACGTGAAGCTTGCCGAAGCCTGCGGCCTTGGGATTGCGAAGCCAGCCCCGCGCCATCGCCGCGCCCATTCGACCGGCGCCGGCAAGGAGGACGGCCTGCTTCAGCTCGCCGCCAGACTTACCCCCAGACTGGCCAGAGGCCGGCGGCATGACATCACGCCTCGCCAGCAGTTTCGAAGATCACGGCCGCGACGGCTTCTTCGGCGGACTTGCCTGCCCACACGACGAAGTTGAACGCCGGCAGGAACTGGTCGGCCGCATCGAGCGCAGCCGCAAGCACGGCAGCAATCTCGCCCGGATCGGGCGCGATGCGGTCGAGCATCGGAATGGCGTGGCGGAAAACCGCGACGCCTTCGTCGTTCCAGTAGTCGAAATGGCCGAGCCACAAGCGCTCGTTGATCCGGCGCAGCAGGTCGGAGATCGCGTGGTGCTTGGCGGCCGGCGCGCGCAGGTCGAGCGTCAGCGAAAAGTTGAGCGAGGCCGGCTCGCCACGCCAGACGAACATGCCGCCGAACTCGCCCCACTTGGTCTGCGAGGCGCAATGGATGACGTTCTCATCCGAACGCTCGCACGCCCAGTCGGCCGCAAGCAGGGTCTGCTCGACGACATCGAGCGCTCGATCAGGGAAATCTGGAGTGAGAGACTCGAGAGCCGACATCTGGTCCTCCAAGAATCACGAGGGCGAACCCCCGGTGGTTGAATAGAACGCTATGGAGCGTTGGCGACGATGACAATGGCGGGCGTTGTTAAGGAGTTGATCAGGCGAATCGTGCGCTTAGGGCTTATTGCCGCGTGACTCGCCGCCGGAAAGGCGCGCTTCGAGATCGGTCACACGCTTTTCCAAAGCTTCCGCCTTTTCCACAGCAGAACGCGCCACCGCCTTGAGCGCTTCCACTTCCTCGCGCTTAGCTAGGTCCATATCGGCGATGACCCGCTCCGCCATCGACCGGAACAGCGCTTTCGCCTCGTCATTTGCAGCCTGCGCCATGCCGGTGGCGCCCTGCATCATTCGGGAAAGGTCATCCAGAACAGGGTTACGGGTCTGCATCTGCGCCTCTATGGTAGACCCCGTCACGGGAGCCGGTATCTATATGGCCCGGTAACCCCGGGAATTCAAAGCAGGGCCGCTGCATGTTCTTGCCTATGGAAATCCCTTTTCCGCGGATTGACCCCGCCGCGTTCACCATTCCGTTGCCGGATATGGACCTCGGCCCCATTCATCTGGGGGCGTTTCCGATCCGCTGGTATGCTTTGGGCTATATTTTCGGGCTGGTGCTGGGCTGGTGGTATGCGAGCCGCCTCGCGTCGAAACCTGCGCTGTGGGGCGAGACCGAGAAGGCGCCGGTCAGCAAGGCCGACATCGACGACTTCGCCTTCTGGGCGATGATCGGCATCCTGCTCGGGGGCCGCATCGGCTACATCCTGTTCTACACCATCCCCTTCGAGCCCGAGAAACTCAGCAACGACCCGATGTTCGTCCTGCGTATGTGGGAGGGCGGCATGTCCTTCCACGGCGGATTGATCGGCGCGACGCTGGCCGTCGTCTATACGTCATGGTCGAGGAAGGTATCGCTGATCCGCCTGGGCGACATCGCATGCGCCGCGGCGCCGATCGGCATCTTCCTTGTCCGCATCGCCAACTTCATCAACGGCGAACTCTATGGCCGTGATACCACCGTGCCCTGGGCCATGCGCTTCCCGGACTATGACTGGTCTACGCGCGAGTGGGGTTCGATCGACGGCAAGCCGCTCGTCCATCCCAGCCAGCTCTACGAAGCGGCGCTCGAAGGCGCGTTGCTCTTCGCCGTGCTCGCTGTCGCGATCTGGAGATTCAAAGCGCTGAGGAAACCCGGCCTCGTCGCCGGCATCTTCCTGATCGGCTATGCGCTGTGCCGCACATTCGTGGAGAATTTCCGCCAGCCGGATTCCTTCGTCGAGGGCCTGCCTGGCTTCCTCACCATGGGCATGCTGCTGTCCGTTCCGATGATCCTGGGGGGCGCTTGGCTCATCTGGAACGCCAATCGCAATGGTGGCGAGGCCAAGCCGGCGTGAGCGCACTCAAGTCGCGCATCGCCGACGCAATCCGCACCAACGGGCCCATGCCCGTGTCGCTCTACATCCTGATGTGCCTGCACGACCCTCGTGACGGCTACTACGCCACGCGCCCCGGCTTCAACGCCGACTTCACGACGGCGCCCGAAACCAGCCAGGTGTTCGGTGAACTGCTTGGCCTCTGGGCGGCGCACGAATGGATGAGGCTGGGCTCGCCGCGCAAGTTCTGGCTGATCGAGCTCGGCCCCGGCCGCGCCACCATGATGGCTGACATGCTGCGCGCGGCGGACTCGGTGAAAGGGTTTTCCGACGCAGCCGAAATTGCTCTCATCGAAGCAAGCCCTGCCCTTCGCCACGCCCAGCGCGAGCGGTTGGAGCCACGCCCCACCCGCACGTTCGACGAACTGGAAGACGTGCCGCCCGGCCCCGCGATCATCGTCGCCAACGAATTCCTCGACTGCATGTCGGTCCGTCAGTTCGTGCGCGACGGAAATAGCTGGCGCGAGCGCCAGGTGGGTCTTGCTACCGGCGAGCGGTTGCATTTCGGCGTCGGCCCGCACGCGGACCTGCCCCCCAACGTCATCCCCGTCGGCGACAACGTCGAGGTCGCTCCTGCGCTCGAGACGATGATCGACGGCGTTGCCCGCCGCTTCCGCCGCGATCCAGGCCGAGCCCTTTTCATCGACTATGGCCCGAGCGACCGTTCGCCCGGAGATACAATGCGCGCCTATCGCATGGGCCAGCAGGTCGACCCCCTGGCTGACCCCGGCGTCGCTGACCTCACCGCAGACGTCGATTTCCCCCGCCTCCGCCGTATCGCCGAAAGCGAAGGGCTGATGGTTCATGGACCCATCCAGCAAGGCTATTTTCTAACGCGGCTCGGCGCGCCGGACCGGGCCCGCTCGCTCGGTCGCGCCAATCCCGCCCGCGCCGACGAGATATCGGCCGCGGTGCACAAGCTGATCGCGCCAGACGAAATGGGGACCCGGTTCAAGGCGGTATGCCTCTCCCCGCACGGGGTGGAAACGCCGCCCGGATTCTGAGCTGAGTAGTAATGATATGAACGACACGCGCCCGCCCTTCGAAGAAGCCCCCGCCATCAAGCGCTTCAGCATGCACGTGCGCCACGGTTTCTTCGGCAGCATGGGCGGCGTCTCGAACGGCGTTTACAAGTCGCTCAACTGTGGCCCCGGCTCCGGCGACGAACCGGAGAGGGTCAGCGAAAACCGCCGCCGCGTCTGTGCCGCGCTGGGCGCGACGACGGACCGGCTCGCTTCGCCCCGTCAGATCCATTCGTCGCGCGCCGTCGCCACCGACAGGGCGTTCGCCCCCAACGAACGCCCGGAATGCGACGCCCTCGTCACCCGCACGCCCGGCCTCGTCCTCGGCGTGCTGGCGGCGGACTGTGCGCCGATCGTGCTGTGCGATCCTCACAACGGCGTCATCGCCGCAATCCACGCCGGCTGGCGCGGAGCGGTCGGCGGCGTCATAGAAAGCGCGGTCGAGGTGATGACCGCTATGGGCGCAGATCCGGGCAAGACCGCCGCAGGCGTCGGCCCGTGCCTGTCGCAATCTTCCTTCGAGGTGGGACCGGATCTCGTCGATGCTGTTCTCAACGCCACGCCCTGGGCCGAACCCCTGTTCCAGGCAGGCATGGGCGATCGCCAGTTCTTCGATCTCAAGCGCTATTGCCTAGGCCGACTCACGCGGCTGGGGGTCGCCCACATGGACGCGCTGGCCGACGACACGCTCACCCAGCCCGATATGTATTTCAGCCATCGCCGGGCGGTGAAGGCAGGCGACCGCGACTGCGGGCGTAATATGACAGCGATCGTGCTGGTGGCCTGAAAAGAAACACCCGCAAATTCCGCTGGCTGCGGCATTTCCGCCAGCGGCGTGATCAACAAGCAGCCATCCGCAGGAATCCGCCTCGCCGGTGATTGCCCGCGCCACGATTCTGCGACAGAAGCGTGACGCCAAAGCGAGCCCTCACCCGGGGCGGCGATATGGGAGAGCGCGTCAGATGAAACTGATCTCGTGCAATTCCAACCGACCACTCGCAGATCGCATCGCTTCCTACCTCGACATGCGGCTGACCAACGCCGAAGTCCGCACCTTCAAGGACCGGGAAGTCTTCGTGAAGGTGAACGAGAACGTTCGCGGCCAGGACGTCTACGTGATCCAGTCCACCTCCGCCCCGGCCAACGACCACCTGATGGAATTGCTGATCACGATGGACGCGCTGGTCCGCGCCAGCGCCCGCCGCATCACCGCGGTCATCCCCTATTTCGGCTATGCCCGTCAGGACCGGAAGACCGACGGCCGCACACCCATCTCCGCCAAGCTGGTCGCCAACCTCATCACCACCGCCGGCTGCGACCGCGTTGTCACAGTCGATCTCCATGCCGCCCAGATCCAGGGCTTCTTCGATAAACCGACCGACAACCTCTTCGCCCAGCCCGAAATGGCCGAGGACATCCTCAAGAAGTACGGCCACAAGGACCTGATGGTCATCTCTCCGGACATCGGCGGCGTCGTCCGCGCCCGCGCCCTGGCCAAACGCCTCGAAGTCGACCTCGCCATCGTCGACAAGCGCCGCGAGAAAGCCGGCGAGTCCGAAGTGATGAACATCATCGGCGAAGTCGAAGGCCGAAAGTGCATCCTGGTCGATGACATGACGGACTCGGGCGGCACGCTGATCAATGCCGCCGACGCACTGCTCAAGAAAGGCGCGAAGGAAGTCGCCGCCTATGTCACCCACGGCGTCCTCTCCAACGGCGCCGCAGCCAACATCGACAAGTCCCAGCTCAAGGAGCTGGTAATCACCGACACCATCAATCCGTCGGAATCCGTCACGAAGTCCAAGAAGATCCGCACGCTCTCCATGGCCCCCATGATCGGCGAAGCCATCCGCCGCATCGCCAACGACGAGTCGATCTCGAAGATGTTCGACTGACGGTCTGCGGCTAGGGCTTCCTCGTCCCGTCGTCTTCTTCCGCCTCGTCGCCGCGCTCGTCGCTCGTGTCTCCGAACACCGTCGGAGGATCGGACGCGGGGAAGCTCTCCTCCAACGCCTTGTCCAGCTCCTCGTCCAGCTTCCTGCGCTTGTCCTTCGGATCGGTCATTTCGCCTCCGCGTAGGCCGCGCGGATCGCTCCGCCCAGCCGCGCACGATCCGGATACTGCGTCACCATCTCGTCGGTTACGGCCTCCACAACGTCATCCTGCGTCTTGCCGGCCTTCTTCAGCGCGCCGACGCGCTCCTGGATCTTCTTGAAGTAGGTGCGATAGCCCGCGATGATCGAGGCATCGCCCCGCGGTCCGTGGCTCGGCACGACATGCGTCGGCTTCAGCGCATCGAGCTTGTCCAGGGTCGCCAGCCAGTGGGTGAGTGTCGCGCCTTGCGCCATCACGGACGGTTGCGGCCGCATCGCGTCGTCGCCGGAAAACAGTACGCCGTCGACGAACACCACCGTGTCGCCGAGCGTATGGTTCGGCCCTACCGCAATGATCTTCGCCGTCACGCCGCCTAGATCGAGCGAATAGTCCTTGTCGAAGGAAATGTCCCCCTTCCGGTAAGTGGCGCCTTGCAGAAGCTCCTTGTTCAGCTCCGAGCGCGAAGCGAACACGTTCGCCAGGTTCATCCCCGACGCTGCGATGTCCACATCCTGGTCCTTCGACCGGATCAGCTTGGAGTCCGCCGGAAAGGCATGCGCGCCAAGATCGTGCTCGGGATGCACATGCGTAGTCACCAGATAGATCGGCTTGCCCGCTCCTACCTTGGCGACTTCCTTCAGTACGGTCTGCGCATTGCGCGCTCCCAGGCCAGTGTCGATTACCAGAACGGCCTTGCTGCCTACGACGATCCCGACATTCGGCACCAGCGACGCCGACCCGTCCGGTATGGCCCAGACATGGTCCGTCAGCTTCTCGGTAACGCCCTCGCGCACCAGCGATGTGGGAGGCGCAGCCGCCTGCTGCGCCAATACCGGAGCCGCCAGCATCGCAACCGCCAGCGCAAGTGTGACTATCCGCATCGCGATCCTCCCGTCTCCCGCCGATTGAACGCCAACGCGGCGCGAATTGCGAGTGAGGGTTCAGTGAACTAGTATTTCCGCATGACAGGCAAGGACCAGACAGAAATCCGGATGCGGCTGGTGATCGACAATCCGGTCCCCGGCGTCGCGCACGGCCTGCAGGACAAGAACAGCCATCCAGTCGACACCAAAACCTCGAAGGACGGCAAGCCGCTGACCTTCGACTTCGCGATCCGCATCGGCCCCGGCCCGAAATTCTACGGTGAACATGTGCGCAGCGAAGGCCCCGAACGCCGCTTCGTCTACATCGCCATCGGCGAACAGGCCGGTCAGAAGGGCTCCTGCTGGAGCCGCCGCATGAAGATCGACATCCACCAGATCACGCAGGCGCTACTCGACAAGGCCGTGAAGGGCAAGGTGCTGGAAGCCACTCTCAATGGAACCGGCAAGGACGGCACGCCCTCATGCGCCACCGTCTCGCCGACGCAACCCTGGCGCGCTGTATAGTCACCGCAGTTCGGACAGCATCAAACTCTCGACCCACTCTGGGCCGGCCGGCTTGCCGTCCTTCCTGACCTCAAGATGCACACGCGGCCCCAGTCGGCCGGCATCGGCGCAATCACCATATGCGTCGCAGCGACGCCGCGCGCAGCGCGTCCGCTCTGGCGCGATCGACCTGCTCGATCTTGGCGACGTCGCAGTGCGCCCCGGCCTCCGGGCGCACGTCATAGGTGCGGTCCGCACGCAATTGCCACGACCACGAAGGGTAGAATCTGAAGCGCAGGCTGCGGATCTCGAGCTGTTCACACGCCTCCTTCAGCGTCACCAGATAATAGTCGCGAGCGTCGTCGCGATACAGAATGTTCTGGGTGTCGATCAGCCATTCGCCATCGAAGTCATAGCGCAGCTGAATTCTGTCTACGCTCTTGCCGCCAAGCGCGACCAGCTCGGTCTTTCTGTCCGCCTGCTCGATCGACCGCGCCTCCGGCGGCGCAGGCGCCTGCTGCGGCGCTGGCATTGCCCGAGGCGTAGACGGTGGCGTCGGCGCAACTCCGACACTCGGCGCAGCCTGGGGCGTCGGCGGCAAGGGCGCGACGCGCGGCTCAGGCGTCGCTTCCGCAGCGGGGCTCGGCTCAGCGACGGACGCTGGCTCATCCACCGGCGCAACGGGAGCAGGCGGTGCTTCCGGCGCCTGCGGCGCCTCTGCGACTTCAACGGGCTCAGCCGGCGCAAGAACTTCAGGGGCCTCGGGCGCTTCGGGAGCGGCCGGCGGGCGCGGTGTTGTCAGCACAACCTGCCCGACAGCGATCGGCGCGCCGACCAGTCCCAGCACCGCAGCCGCGACAAGCGCCGCGCGCGCGGGCTTGCGTTTGGCCAGCGCCAGCGTGCGCTTCACGCGCAGCATCACAACTCTCCCGCCGCCAGCCAGCGACATCGAAGCCGCCGGCGCCGAGGGCGAAAGCCCCGCAGACAGCCCGGCGACATCGCGCAGCGTACGCGCATACGCGTGGCGCGCCGACGATAACTCGACCACGCCTTCATCGCACGCAAGTTCGCGCGCCATGTCGAGTTCGCGGCGCACAGCCCAGGCAAAGGGGTTGAACCAGAAGATGTCGGCAACCATTCGCTCGATCGGCCGAAGCCAACCATCGCCGCGCGCCACGTGCAGGCACTCATGCGCCACGACGAGCTGCAACGGCTCGCGGCCAAGCTTTTCGTCCAGTCCCTCGGGCAGGCAAATCACCGGCCGCACGACGCCATACGAAAACGGCGACACGTTCGCCGCGATCAAGCGCAGATCCGGCTTCCTCTTCAGCCCAAGCCGCGCCGACCAAGCGTCCAGCGCATCCATCGCGACACCAGCTTCAACCGGCCGCGAATTGGCGACCACGCCGCCAAGCCGGCGCGCCGCGAACTGCGCCATGACAAAGCGCACCAGCCATCCCACTATCAGAAGGGCGAGAAGCGTTCCCTCCCAGTCGATATCGGGCAGCGCAAAAGCCTGCGACGGCGCAGGCGTCACGGCGGCCGCATCGCTGACCGGCAGGAATACAGGCGCGACATCGATAGAGGTCGCCTCAAACGAAGCGACCGCCCCGATCACCGGCGCGATCCGTGGCGCCATTCCAAGCCCGAACCCGGAAACCAGCGGCGCGGCGATCCACGGCGCAACCAGCAAGAAGGCGCAGCCACGCCAGATCCATTGCCGCGCCCGCCCGGAAAGATCGCTGCTCCTCTGCAGCAACCAACCCACTGCAAACAAAGCAGCGCCCCAGACCAGCGACGATACGACAAGCCATGCGAGAGAGATCATACCTCGTCCCCTTCGTCAGCATTGAGGATGGTGTCGAGTTCGGCGAGTTCGTCCTTGGTGAGATGCGGGCTGTCGGCGAACATCGACGCCGGCAGCGCGCCCTTGATGTCGAACACCTGTCGCGTGAGTTCCTTGGCCATCGCGCCGAGAACCTGCACCCGCGTCAGCGCCGGCGAATAAACCGCGACGCCGTGGACTTCGGAGCGCTTCAGCAGCCCCTTCTCCTCCATCCGCGTCACGACCGTGCGGGTGGTGGAATAGCTCCAGCCGGTCTCCCCGCTCACCGCATCGTGGATTTCACGGGCGCTCTTCCGCCCATCGGGCCAGAGCTGCTTGAGCACCGACAACTCGGTCTTGTTCGCGGTGGCTGACATGGCGTCCTCGGCTGAAACCTAAGTGACGCTACATTTGTAGCGTATCAGCTACGGCTGTCAACAGGCTTGAGGATTTCCGGCCTCGGCGTCGATCGCCGACCATCCGGCAGAACGCCATCCATCTGCCCGGCCTCCAGCGCCTCAAGCCGCAGCTTCATCAGTTCGACCAGGCGCGGGTCATTCCGCCAGATCGCCTGATAGCGCGGGTCGGCGCGCATTTCCGGCGTGAACTCGGTCGAGCCGTAAGGCATGGTCTCCGGTATGTAGAGCGAGCCCTCGTTCACCGCCGCCTGCAAAAGGGTGATCGCTCGCGACGTGTCGCCCGCGAACGCAAACTCCACCGCGTAGGTCCACTGCACATCCGACACCCTACGTCCCTGCGTTACCGGATTGTCGAAGGCGCCCCCGGTCGAAGGCGTCCACTTCGCGTGACAACCGCGCCCGATACGCCTCTGGCCGTCCTTCGAGCGCTTCGCTCGCCAGCATCACCCGCTCCAGCACCGCCCCCACCGGCGCAGGCGGTGCTCCGCGCCACAGGTCGTCGCGCACATGGCTGGCAAGCGCCCTCAGCCCATCAGCATCGCGCCGCGCCGCGCCAGGAAGCGCAGGTAAATCTCCGACAGCATGAAGACATTGGAGGGATCCTTGTCGAGCACCTGGCGATAGCGTCGATCCGCTTCCTCTAGCTGCCCGGTGCAGTTCAGCATGCGCGGGACGGTGAGGTCAGTCTTGAAGTTTACAGGGTCGAGATCCTCCGCGAGCTGCGCATGCTCCAGCGCCTCGATGCAGCGGCCGGCGCCAGAGAGATAGAAGGAGTAGAAGACGCGCGTGAACGTGTCGTTGGGGTTGAGCGCCAGCGCTCGCACGAACAGCCCGCGCGAGTCCGCCCAGCGCCACTCGTTGCGCCGGTAGTGTTCCGCCAGCTTCTGCAACGCCAGTGCATTATCCGGATCGACGGCCAGCGCCCGGCGCATGTATTCGGCGGCGAGGCTGAACCTGTCGGTTGGCGCCATGTTTTTGCTGGCGAGTTCGTGCGTTGCAGCAACCTCGATCATCGACCCGACCAGCGCCAGCGCCGTCGACGACTTCGGGTCCGTCGCGAGCGCCTGTTGCGCCAGCGCGTAGGCCCTGTCGCTCGCGTCCAGCGAGGCTTCCTTCTCGCCGTGTCGATTGAAATCGTGCGCTTGGAGCAGAAGTTCGGAAGACTCCATCGTCAGCCGGTAGACGCGTGGGTCCTCCGGCCTGGGCGGCGCCAGCTGCTGCACCCGGCTGGGTCCAACCCGCGCGACGATCTGCTCGAAGATTGCCGAAGACATGAGCTGCTGCAGGCGATTGAGGTCCGTCGCCTGTCCCTCCTGAGAGCCTGTCCAGAGATTGTTGCCGCTGATTGCATCCACCAGCTCGGCGCTGAGCTTAATCGACCCCTCCGTTCGGGTGAGGCTGCCGTCCACCAGCAGGTCGGCCCAGAGATTTTTCCGGATATCCTGGGCGCCGAGATTCTGCACATCCGCGGCGAACGACGAGCTGTCGGACACCACCTTGAGCCCACGCACACGCGACAGCGTGTTGCGAATCTCGCGCGACATGCCGAGCGCGAGAATATCGTCGCCCTCGCCACGGCCGAGGTTGTCGAACGGCAACACCGCGACCGTCAGCGAGGCGTTGGGATCGGCTTTCCACTCTGGCTCGCGTCCGGCCAGCCACCACGCTCCGGTGGCAACCGCGATCACCAGCGCAGCCAGCACCGCTACGGGAATCAGCAACCGCCGCTCCCGAACCAAGGCGACCTGGGGCGACCGAGCAGCTTGCCCGGTGGCAGCCTCGATTGGCACGCCGCCCCGGGCGACCAGGCGGTAGCCGACCTTTGTGATGGTCTCGAGGATGAAGTCCTTTTCCTGGGTCAGTTCCGAGACCCGGCGGATACGGGAGATCACCCGGTTGATGGCGTCATCGCTCACGACGCGACCGTCCCAGCAGGCTTCTGTCAGGTCCTCCCGGGTCACCACCTCGCCGTTCGACTTGGCGAGCCGGACGAGCACCGCCATCACGCGCGGCTCCAGCGCTTCCCGGCCTCCGGCGAACACGATTTCCCGGGTGGACGGCCGGACCTGCATTGCCCCGAGTCGGAAACCTGCTTCGCGTGCGAGATTCATAGCTACGGCGTAAGCCCTCGGCGTCAGGCCCGGCAAGCTTGGCAGGCGGCGCCCATGTCCCTGTTTTTATTCATCATCGGCAGAAAGTCAGCTCTTTATCAGGCGCAGGTCCTGACGAATTTTTCGTGAGACCCCCACGCTCCGATCCATGGCGCTCACCGATGCGCCGCCAGACAACGGAGCACTCCCATGAACGCCAAACATGCTGTCATTATGGCCTGCGTCGCCGGCCTCGGCCTGCCGCTTGCCCAGCCCGTCCACGCCCAGGCCTGGAAAGTCGGTCCCAGCTACGTCATCCGTTTCAGCCATCTCGACCTGTCGCAGCCGGCGGATCGCGCCGCCCTGCTCATCCAGGTCGAAAGATCCGCCTCGAAGCTCTGCGCCGGAGTACGCACGAAGGCCCGCCGCGAGACCTGCACCGCCGCCGCCGTCACAGAAAGCCTCGGCGCCTCCCCATCCGAGGTGCGGCAGGCGGTACAAACCGCGCGCCTCGAGCGCGACGGCCAGCAACAGGCGCAGCGCTGATCCTCCTGGTGCACCCCGGAAACATCAGGCTGTGACTGCGCGGGAGGCGTCCCTCAACGCCTCCCGCAACTATCTCGCTCGTTATTCAGGCATATTTGAACGCTACCCAGGTCTTCGGCGTAGCGAATCCTCTTCTGCCCGCCTAGTCGTTGGGCAACGCCGCGAAGCCGGCGAGCCTTGGAGAGGACCCCATGACCATCCTGAACTGCGGCCGCCGCGTGGCTGTCGCGTTGCTGTTTGCGCTCGCCGCAGCCCCTGCTGCCTTCGCCGACACCAATTCCGGCGACACCGCGTGGGTTCTGACCGCCACCGCCCTCGTCCTGATGATGACCCTGCCGGCGCTGGCCCTGTTCTATGGCGGGCTGGTGCAGTCGAAGAACGTCCTCTCGGTACTTAGCCAGTGCGTCGTGATCGCCTGCCTGATGTCGGTGGCTTGGTTTTTCGTCGGGTACTCGATCGCTTTCGGCGACGGCGGCGAAGCGAACGCCTTCTGGGGAGGCTTGGGCAAGGCCTTCCTCAACGGGGTGGAAGCTGACAGCGAAGTCGGGACGCTGCCCGAAACCGTCTTCATCATGTTCCAGATGACCTTCGCGATCATCACGCCCGCCCTGATTGTGGGCGCCTATCCGGAGCGGACGACCTTCCTCTCCGTCCTGCTCTTCTCGGTTCTCTGGATGCTGCTGGTCTATGCCCCGGTCGCGCACTGGGTCTGGGGTTCGGGCGGCTGGCTGTTCGAGCAGGGGGTGCGGGACTTCGCCGGCGGGCTGGTTGTCCACGCCACGGCCGGAACCTCCGCCATCGTCTTCGCCCTGCTGGTCGGCAAGCGGAAGCATTTCCCGAACGAAATGCGTCCGCCGCACAGCCCAATTCTCGTAATGATCGGCGCCGGCATGCTCTGGGTCGGCTGGTACGGCTTCAACGCCGGCTCGGCCCTGTCAGCCGGCTCCTCCGCCGGCAACGCCATGCTGGTGACCCACCTGTCGGCTTCCACCGCCGCCATCGTCTGGATGGCCATCGAATGGATCAAGTTCGGCAGGCCAGGCCTCGTCGGCACGGTTACCGGCCTTGTTGCGGGCCTCGCGACGATCACGCCTGCAGCTGGCTCAGTCGGCCCCGTGGGCGCCGTCATCATCGGCGCGGTTGCAGCGATCGTCTGCTACTACGCCGTTGCGCTGATCCGTAACCGCCTCAAGATCGACGACAGTCTCGATGTCTTCGCAGTCCATGGTGTCGGCGGCGTGCTGGGCACTCTGATGCTCCCCTTCCTCGCAACCGTCGGGGCGCTGGCGCCAGGCCTCGGCGAAGTCAGCATGGGCCAGCAGGCCTGGGTGCAGATCCAGGGTGTGCTTGCCGTTGTGGCCTGGTCGGTCGGCATGACCGTTGTGATCGTAAAAGTGATGGGCCTGTTCACGTCGATCCGCGTGAAGCAGGAGGCCGAGATCGAAGGCCTCGACATGTCCGCCCACGGCGAACGAGCCTATCACACGGGCTGAAAGCCCGGATTTAATGGGCTTTTCTGTCGCGGCGGGCTCTGGCTTGCCGCGACAGGGGCCTTCCCTTATAAGCCGCGCTTCCCGAAGGCGGCGATTGTCGCTGCCTGTGTAGTCAGGGTGTTGCCAGTCAGCTGGCGGACATCAGGACGAAACGGAGAGAAAAATGGCTAAGCCCGAAATCGTACTCAATGTCGACGTGCGCGAGCGCACTGGCCGCGGCGGCGCGCGTGAAGCCCGCCGCGCCGGCAAGGTGCCCGCCGTCCTCTACGGCGGAGAGAAGGCCCCGGTCTCGATCTCGATCGACAAGAAGACCATCACCCAGGCCCTCAAGTCCGGCAAATTCATCTCGCACACCGTGACACTGGAACACAAAGGCGAGCGCCAGCTCGTGTTCGCACAGGACATCCAGTTCCACCCGGTCACCGACGAGCCGACCCACCTCGACCTCTATCGCGTCGAAAAAGGCCAGATCATCCGCGTGGCCGTACACGTCCGCTTCACCGGCCAGGGAGTCTCGCCCGGCATCAAACGCGGCGGCGCCCTCAACATCGTGCGCCACGAAGTGTGGCTGCTCGCCCCCGCTGACCAGATCCCCGAGGAACTGGTGGCCGACGTGTCCGAACTGGACATCGGCGACGCCTTAAAGATTTCGTCCATCAAGCTTCCCGAAGGCACGCGCCCGACCATTCTGGGCCGCGACTTCACGGTTGCGACGATTGCCGGCCGTAGCGCCAAGGACGAGGTTGTCGACGAGAAACCCGTCGCTGCCGCTGCCGAGGGCGATGCCGCTGCTGCTGCTGGCGCCGAAGGTGCTGCTCCTGCTGCTGGTGGCGCTGCTCCGGCTGCTGGCGCCGCTCCGGCCAAAGGCGCTGCCCCGGCCAAGCCCGCTGGCGACAAGAAGAAGTAGGACTGGAGCCGGCGCGTCACCGCTGATGCGCCGGCAGCCTACCCGGGATAGCTCCCATGCTGCTCATCGCGGGTCTTGGAAACCCCGGCCCTCAATACGAAGGGAACCGGCACAACATCGGCTTTCGTGTTGTGGACGAGATTGCGGCTGCGCTCCGCTTCTCTCCTTGGCAGATGAACTCGAAGTTCGAAGCCCAGGTCTGCGAAGGCCAGCTGAAGATGCCCGATGGTTCGTCGGTGAAAACGATGCTCGCCAAGCCGCAGACCTACATGAACGAAAGCGGCCGTGCGGTTGGCGCCATCATGCGGAAACACTATCTCCCCCCATCCGACATCGTGGTCTTTCACGACGAGATCGACATGGCGCTGGGCCGTTTCCGCATGGCGGTTGGCCGAAGCGCCGCCGGGCACAACGGCATCCGGTCCATCTACGCGCTGGCCAGCACGGAAGTTCGGCGCGGACGGATCGGCGTCGGCCATCCCGGCGACAAGAGCCACGTCAAACGCACTGTCCTCGGGGATTTCCATCCCGCCGAACGCCCGGCTGTGGATGCCCTGGTCAAGGCGTGCATCGACGCCTTGCCCTTCCTCGCGGGCGGCCTCGACGAGCGCTACCAGACTGAAGTGATGCGCCTGGCCCCTGCGCCAAAAGCAGACCCGCGCAACCCTCCCCCACCGAAGGAAAATACCTGATGGGCTTCAAGGCCGGAATCGTGGGCCTGCCGAATGTCGGCAAGTCGACCCTCTTCAATGCGCTGACTCGCACGGCGGCGGCGCAGGCGGCCAACTATCCATTCTGCACCATCGAGCCCAATGTCGGCGACGTAGCGATGCCGGAACCGCGCCTAGACGTGCTGGCGAAGATTGCAGGTTCGAAGGAGATCCTTCCGACGCGCATGAACTTTGTCGACATCGCCGGGCTCGTGAAAGGCGCGAGCAAGGGCGAAGGCCTCGGCAACCAGTTCCTCGCCACCATCCGCGAAGTGGATGCCGTCGCCTACGTGCTGCGCTGCTTCGAGGATGATGACATCACCCACGTTTCCGGCCGGATCGATCCGCTTGCCGACTTCGAAGTCGTCGAAACCGAGCTGATGCTCGCCGACATGGAGTCGCTCGAAAAGCGCAAGCAGAACGTCGAGAAGAAAGCCAAGGGCGGCGACAAGGAGTCCATCCAGACGCTTGCGCTGATCAAGCTGGCGCTCGAACACCTGGAAGCCGGCAGGCCCGCGCGCCGTGCGGTGGTTTCGGCCGAAGACCAGAAAGCCTGGAAAATGCTCCAGCTCCTGACATCGAAGCCTGTCTTCTACATCTGCAATGTCGATGAAGCCTCGGCGGGCGACGGCAACAAATTCTCAGATGCCGTCGTCGCTCACGCGAAGAAGGAAGGTTCAGCCGCCGTCGTCATCTCGGCGAAGATCGAGAGCGAAGTCGCCGTGCTTTCCGACGAAGAGCAGAGGGAGTTCCTTGAAAGCCTCGGCCTCAAAGAGCCCGGCCTCAATCGCGTCATCCGCGCCGGCTACGACCTGCTCGGGCTCATGACGTACTTCACTGTAGGTCCGAAGGAAGCGCGCGCCTGGACGATCAAACGAGGCACCACCGCGCCGCAGGCAGCCGGCGTCATCCACGGCGATTTTGAGAAGGGCTTCATCAAAGCCGAAACGATCGCCTACGACGACTACGTCAAATACAATGGCGAGTCCGGCGCCAAGGAAGCCGGCAAGGCCCGCCAGGAAGGCAAGGAGTACGTCGTCCAGGACGGCGACGTCATGCACTTCCGGTTCAATGTGTGATTCCGGGACATCCGGCCGGCCTAGGCGTCAGCGCGAAACCCCGCTAGAAGCCGCCGCTCAACTCCAGACGTGAGCGCCCTGTGCCCGACTCGACTCGACAGTCGATATCGACACCGCCTACTCGCCGGCTCTCGCTTGGCGAGTTCGTGGCGCTGACGGCGATGCTGATGGCGCTGAACGCGCTGGCCATCGACATCATGCTGCCTGCCTTGCCGCAGATGGCCGCAGACTTCCAGGTCGCGCAGGAAAATGACCGTCAGCTCATCATCATTTCCTACATGCTGGGCTTCGGCGTGTCGCAGCTTTTCTATGGCCCCCTGACCGACCGTTTCGGGAGGCGCAGCGTACTGTTCATCTCGCTGGGTTTCTACACGCTGGCCGCCGCGCTCTGCGTCATCGCCCCGACCTTCGAGCTTCTCATCTGGGCTCGGGTCTTCATGGGCGCGAGCGCCGGCGGCAGCCGGGTGATCGCGGTCTCCGCCGCACGTGACCTCTATGTCGGACGCGAGATGGCCAAGGTCATGTCGCTGGTGATGATCGTCTTCATGTCGGCCCCGATCGTGGCCCCGTTCTTCGGCCAGATGATGCTGAAGGTCATGAACTGGCGCGGCATCTTCTGGGCGCTAGCGGTGTTCGGACTGATCATGTTCGCCTGGGTGCTGGCCCGCATGCCGGAGACGCTACCGCCCGAGCGGCGCGTGCCGCTGAACATACCGACCATGTTCGGCAACTACTGGAAGGTCATTCGTACGAGGGAGGCGCTCGGTTACACGATCGCGTCCGGATTCCTGTTCGGCGGGCTGATGAGCTATATCTCGGCCTCGGAGCAGCTCTATCACGAGGTCTACGACACCGGGGAATGGTTCGCGCTGTGGTTCGCAGGCGCCGCCGTCGCAATGACGGTATCGAACCTGATCAACTCTCGCCTCGTCGAGCGGCTGGGCATGCGGCGCATGTCGCATGGGGCGCTGATCGGCTTCGTCATTGTCAGCGCTATTCACGCGGTGATCGCGCTGATGGGACCGGTGCCATTCCCCCTGTTCTACACGCTCGTGATTCTCGCGTTTTTTGCGATCGGGTTCCAGGGACCGAACTATAACGCCATCGCCATGGAACCGTTGGGGGCGCTCGCCGGATCAGGCGCGGCGCTGATCGGGTTTGCGTCCTCCTTTGTCTCAGCATCGATCGGGGGACTTATCGCGCACCAGTTCGACGGCTCGATCACGCCGATCTTCATCGGGCAATTTGTCGTCGGCCTCGCCGCGCTGATCACGATCTTCATCACCGAGCGCGGCAGGCTGATGCAGCCGCACCAGCACACAGCGCACTAGTCGGGAAGCGCTAGCGCGACGATCTCGGCGGCGTTCCTGCCGTCGCCTACGGCCATGACGACATACTGCCGGCCGCCCCAGACATAGGTCATCGGCAGTCCCGTCTGCGCACTGGGTAGCTTGATCTCGGCCAGTATCTCACCCGTCGCCTTGTCATGCGCGCGCAAGACGGGTGAGCCGCCCTCGCCTTCTCCGGCGAACAGCAGCGTCTTTGTCGCCAGCAAGCCGGCGCGGGAGGCGATGCCCGTGCGTGGAATATCGAGGCCCATCAGATCAGGATGATTGGCGACCGCGGCAGGCGTATCGGCGTTGGCGATCATCCAGGCGTGCTCGCCCGTCTTCATGTCGATCGCCGTGATGCGGCCCCAGGGCGGCTTCACCACCGGCAGTCCGCGAACCGTAGGCGTAGCGCCACCCGCAAAGGAATAGGCGACCTCGGTGCCCGGTGGCGATGGCGCGACCGCTGTTACCTGCACCTGCGTCATCGAGCCGACATACAGCATGCCGGTCTCGGGATCGAAGGCGCCGCCTTCCCAGTTGCCGCCGCCGACCGGATGCGGCAGCCGAAGTATGCCGCGCGTTCCATCTGGCGCGTCGGCAAGTGATGGCGGCGTGTAGAGTTCGGTGAAGCGGTACGGCTTCACGGCCGCCAGCGCCTCGGCGCGAAGCTTCGGCGTGAAATCGATCAGGTCGTCTTCCTTCAGGCCCTGCCGGTCGAAAGGTTTCGGCAAGGTCGGATAGGGTTGCGTCGGGCTGGTCTCTTCCCCCGGAACGTCGGACTTCGGAACCGCTCGCTCCTCTATCGGCCAGAGCGGCTCGCCCGTGTTGCGGTCGAAGGCAAACACGAATCCCTGCTTGGTGATCTGTAGAACCGCCTTCTTCGTGGCGACGCCCTGTTTGAGATCAGCAAGGATCGGCGTGGCAGGCACGTCCCAGTCCCATATGTCGTGGTGCACGAGCTGTCGCGCCCAGCGCATCTTGCCGGTCTTTGCATCGAGGCTGACGAGGCTGCTGGTGTGGAGGTTCGACCCGAGCCGCGCGCCGCCGAAGAGGTCGGATGTTCCAGCTTCCACCGGCAGAAAGATCGCGCCGGTTTCCGGATCAGCCGAGATCGGCGCCCAGACGCCGCCATTGCCCGTCTTCTCCGCCGCACCCTTCGCCCAGGTTTCGTAGCCCGGATCGCCCGCCTGTGGGATCGTCCGGAAGGTCCACAGCAGCTTGCCCGTGCGCGCATCGAACCCGCGCACATCGCCTTTCACGTTCGTGGCGGATCGCGGCCGGAAACTCAACGCATGTGCAGGGCCGACAACAATAACATTGCCGATCACGAGCGGCGGCGACTGCGAGCCGATGTCGGGAATGCCTGACTTCGGCGCATTGCGCAGGCCTTGCATAAGATCGACGACGCCGTTCTTGCCGAAGCCGGCAACAGGTCGGCCGGTTCTTGCATCCAGCGCCGCGAGATTGAAACCCGGTGTCACCGTAAGAATGCGAGCATCCTTGCCACTGCTCCAGTAGGACACGCCACGCCCGGCGCCCTTGCGAGGCGCGTTCTCCAGCCGCGCAGGATCTTCCTGTGGCCGCCACATCCACAGCGTCTCGCTGGTTGCGGCATCGATCGCGACGACGTTTCGTGCGTTGCCAGCCGTCGCATAGAGCACGCCGCCGACCATCAGGGGCGTCGTGATGCTGCGTACTTCCGGCTGCGGACCGAAATTGGCGCCGCTCCATCGCCACGCGACGCGCAGCTCCCCGACATTTTTTCGATCGATGAGCGATGCAGATGAATAGCCCTGCCCCCGCATATCGCCACGATAGGCTGTCCATTCGAGGGCGGGAACCTGAGGTGTCGCCGGCACAGTGGACGCGATTGGCCCGACCGAAATTTTCGCTTCGCGCCACCCGGACTCCTCGAACACGGCATCCGTCTGGCCGGGCTGGACGAGGTTGAAGGTGGAAAGGTGCGCGATGATATCGAGATAGCCCTGCGCGGTTGGCTTCGCTGTGCTTTGCGGTGGCATGAGCTGTGACAGGCGTGCGTGATAATCGACAAGCCGCTGGCCCTTGCCGCGTTCGGCCATGAGCTGCGACGCCTGGTGCTCGCTGTGGCAGGATGAGCAGTGCGCAAAGAAAAGCTGCTGTCCTCGCGCCGCCTGTCCACGCGAGAATGTGCCGGATGCCTGGCCGCTCGCCTGGGCGCCCAGCCCCAGTGCGATGCAGATGCTTAGGAACGCCGCTAGCCGCATCGCAATTTCCTCCCGACGCACAAGGCTATCAGCGCCTCTGTGTATCGTGAAGTGTCCCCACGGCAGGTTGACTTGGCTTGCGGTTGGCGGCCTCGTTCAGTTGGGGAAAGAGGAAGGCTGGCGGCATGATCACGGTGCATCATCTCAACAATTCGCGCTCGCAGCGCGTGCTCTGGCTGCTCGAGGAGCTTGGCCTGCCCTATGAAGTGAAGCGATACGAACGCGACAGCAAGACAATGCTGGCGCCGCCTGAGCTCAAGAAAATCCACCCGCTCGGCAAATCGCCCGTGATCACCGACAACGGCCGCACCGTCGCCGAGACCGGGGCGATCATCGACTACATCCTCGAGAAATACGGCAATGGCCGGCTGATCCCGCCGGCTGGTTCGGACGACCGGCTGCGCTTCACCTACTGGCTGCACTACGCCGAAGGGTCTGCGATGACGCCGCTGCTTCTGAAGCTGGTGTTCCAGCGCATGCCGCTCAATGCACCGGGGCTTCTCCGAGGCATCGTCAAGAATATCGCCAAGCAGGGCGAGGTGCGCGTGGCCGATCCTGGCATCAAGATGTATGTCGACTACTGGGACGCCGAGCTGGCGAAATCCGAATGGTTCGCCGGCAACTCATTCACGGCGGCAGACATCATGATGAGCTTCCCGCTCGAAGCGGGCGCCATGCGGGGCGACGCCAAATCGCGGCTGATGGTGAAAGCATTTCTCGACAAGATCCACGCTCGCCCCGCCTACCAGGCCGCACTGAAGACCGGCGGCAAGTACGACTTCGCGGATTAGGAAGGCTCGGCAGGGGCTGGCGTCTCCAGCCGCCAGCCGGCGCCTGTCGACTCCTGCTCATCCGGGGTCTGATCCATCAGGTTGGAGAGCCAGGGCAACGCAGCGCGAAGGTGGTCGGCGACGCCGAATGGCGGATTGACGATGACGACGCCGGCTCCCGAAAGTGGGCCCTGCCCGATCTCGCGCACCCAGAGATCCGCGACCAGCAGCTTCTCCGGCGCGATGCCGCCCTGCTCGATCAGCAGGGAGACAAGTTCGCCGTCGAACGCTTCCACTGCTTCGATATCCTTGATCGGACGCCAGAAAATGTAGGTTCCGCCCGGCCAGCGCTTTACGGCCTTAAGCGCGGCGCCCGCCATCCATTCGAAGTCGAGCTTGCGAACGCTCGTGCCCTCCTCGAACGGCGGATCGATCAGCACAAGCCCACGGCGTTCTGGTGGCGGCAGATAGGCAGGCAGCGCCTCGTAGCCGTCGCGCTCCTCGATCTTCACGCGCTTGTCGCGTCCCATCGCGAGGCGCAGGGCCGCGGCGCTTTCCGGGTGGAGCTCGCACAGGCGCAATGCATCCTGCTGCCGCATGAGCTCCGCAGCCAGCAGGGGCGAGCCAGGATAATCGCGCAGCCCGCCGGAGTTCATTCCACGGATTATATTGAGCCAAGGCGCCAGCGCGGCGCGCACGGCATTCGGCGCGCTGCGCTCCGCTTCCCACACGCGGGCAACGCCATCGCGCCATTCTGGACTGCGCAACGCCTCGTCGCTTGTCAGGTCGTATCGACCCACGCCCGCGTGCGTGTCGATGTACCGGTACGGCGCTTCCTTGGCGTTGAGCCTGTCGAGGCATAGGGCCAGCGCGACGTGCTTCACCACGTCCGCGAAGTTGCCCGCATGAAAGGCATGCCGGTAGTTCATCGTGCGTGATCAGCCGCCACGCAGACGGAGCACCAAATGCACAGTGGCGTTGTCCGTGATTCCGGAGTCAGCCAGCGTCTGGCCGTCTTCAAGCTGCTTGCCGGCGTAGATCAGGCGTTGCTGGTCGGGCGGGATGCCTTCCTTGTCGGCCACCTGCTGCTTCACCGCTTCGACGGTGTCGGTCAGTTTCACGTCCAGCGTGATTGTCTTACCGGTCAGCGTCTTGACCAGAAGCTTCTCGGCGAATGCCGGGCTCGCGATCATCAGCGACACGAGCGCGGCAAGCATCAATCTCTTCAGCATGGGTCCCTCCGGCGGCCGCGAAATGGCGCTTACAGTCACGCACATATCATCCATCTTGCGCTGATGAAACTTGCCTGGTGAGCGATGGCGCAAGCAGCACCTGTTGTGGCCGCAAGCGCCGCGGCGGGTTCGACCTGTTCGACATCTTCGATTAGTTCCCGAAGCCCGGGTCGATGTGGTAGGGGTCGCTGACACCCAGCCGACCGACAGAGTCATGCACCCCGCCAAGGCTGCCAGCCCCGCCGGACATCGGGCTCTTCAGGCCGACGCTGCGTGTGCCGATGCTGGATATCCACTCGCCTTCCTGACAGCCTGTCCTGTACGGACAGGTCGGCACGATGCCCGGATACATTTGCTTCAGTTCCTCCTCCGAGGGAGAAACCAGCGAAGCCTGCATGCCGATCTTCTGGTCCCACCGCGTGCCGCAGTCGGCGCGCTTGGGACCGTATTTCGGATTGCACGGGTCTCCCTCGAGCAGACCGCGCAGACCCAGCGGGACGCCGGAATCCGCCAAAGCTGAATCGCCGAGATAGACGCCGCCCTTGTCGTCGCTGACCGCGCCGCCTGTGATGGACGGCGCCGCAGCTCGCTGCTGTTGCTTCTCATCCTTGCGGTCGCGATTTTGGACCGGAGGCGCTTCCGGCAAGGGCGCCGCCTTCTCCGGCGGAGGTTTTGGCGGCGCGCGGCGCGGATCCGGCGGCGTGGGCCGTATTCCTTGCGGCGGCAGCGCTTCCGAGACCAGCGTCACGTCCAGCGCGGGTGGTGGTTGCGGCGGCTTGAGTGGCGGCATGCGCTCGCCGCCCGATGCTGCCAGCATCGATGCGAACACCAGCGCCAGAACAACATGGGTTGCAGCCGAGCCGGCGGCCGGACCATAAGCCCGCCACCCTGCCCAGCTTGCGATGCGCTCCCTCAGCTCCATGACGCGGACTATGCCTGCATCGTGAAGCGCGGCGAAGCGGTCAAACTTGCCGGAGCTACACGATTTCTTTCTGCGAAGTCACAATCTTGCCCACAAGACCGTAGTCCTGGGCTTCCTTCGCGGACATCCAGTAGTCGCGATCGGTGTCCTTCTTGATCCGCTCGACCGTCTGGCCAGTGGCCTCCGAGAAGATCTTGTTCAGGCGCTCGCGCATCCGGATGATCTCACGCGCCTGGATCTCGACGTCGGAAGCCTGCCCTCCCACACCGCCGCGGGGTTCGTGGAGCAGGAAGCGGGTGTTGGGTAGCGCGAAGCGGTTCTCGCGCTTGGCGGCGCAATAGATCAGCGCTCCGGCTGAGGCGCACCAGCCCGTGCCGAGAATGCGCACCGGGGCGCTGACGAACTTGATCATGTCGTGGATCATGTCGCCGCTTTCGACGTGGCCACCGGGTGAGGACAAGACCAGCAAGATCGGCTTGTCGCTGACGGCCGCGTAGGCCAGCAGCTGCGCCGAAACGCCTTTCGCCTGCTTGTCATTGATCTCGCCCGTCAGAAGGATCGTGCGGGACTCGAACAGCGCCTTTTCAAGCAGCGACGATGGGGACTCGTCCTTCTTCGCCTCGGGCGTGTTGTCATCGTCGTCGTCGTCGTCAAATCGAATCGTCATAGAGGCTCCGGTAATCCCAAGCGCTATAGGTGGCGGTCCGGCCACCCTGGGTCAATGGTTGTGGATTTCCGAGGGTTAATGCCCGGCGAACCAGACCAGATAAGACACTTCAACCCCGGAATTCGTGAGCTTTGTGTCGCCCTGCAGTTCGGGCAAGCAGACCAGGAAGGCCGCCCCGGCGATCTTGGCCCCGGCTTTCCTGAGGAGTTTCAGCGCGGCCATGGCGGTTCCGCCCGTGGCGATCAGGTCGTCGACCAGCAGGACGCGCTCGCCGGGGATGATGGCGTCTGTATGCATCTCCATGGCATCGGCGCCGTATTCCAGTTCGTAGCTTTCGGTGAGGACGCTGTGGGGCAGCTTCCCCTTCTTGCGCAGGGGCACGAAGCCGGCCGAAAGCTGGTGCGCCACCGCGCCCCCGAGGATGAAGCCCCGTGCCTCGATCCCGGCGACCTTGTCGATCTTGGAGCCAGCCCACGGCTGCACCAGTTCATCCACAGCCTGCCGAAAGGCGCGCGGATTGTTCATCAGCGTGGTGACGTCCCGGAACATGATCCCCTTCTTCGGGAAGTCCGGGATCGTGCGGATGGTGTCTTTCAGTTCCATTGGGCGGTTTCCATTGGGCGCATCCTTGCCGCGCGTCTGTGACTAGGCAATGTCGGATCGCGGAAGCTGGCGGGTTTCCTTGCCCGCCGCTGCAATCCACGCCGCCATATGCGGCTCGACAATCATCCTCTGGATATAGGCGTCGGCCTCGGGCGAGCGGGGAATCGAGTAGGTGATGAAACGGGTCACCACGGGTGCGTACATCGCATCGGCAACCGACCACTGGCCGAACAGAAAGGGCCCGCCCGATCGTTTCATCCACTCCCGCCAGAGTTCGTCGACCCTGGCGGCGTCGGCGAGGCCATCGGGCGTCATGCGGCCGGCATCGGTGCGGCGGCGGATATTCATCGGCGCATCGTTACGCAGATTCGGAAAGCCGGAGTGCATAATGGCGGCGGCGGCGCGCGCCAGCGCCCGCGAGGTCGAATCCTTCGGCCACAGCGAGGGCTGCTGCTCGGCCGCCCATTCACAGATGGCGAGGCTCTCGGCGATGGTGACGCCGTCCACATCCAGCGCCGGCACACGGGCGTTGGGTGAGATCGAGCCGAAGGCCGGCTTGCCGCCAATCTCCGGCAGCGAGTGCAGCTTCTCCTCGAATGCGATGCCGCCATGCTTCAGCGCAAGCCACGGCCGCATCGACCACGACGAATAGTTCTTGTCGCCGATATGCAGCACAGGCTGGGGCATGAAACTCGATCCTTCCTCAGAAGCGGTGAGATAGCGCAACCACCAGCGCGAGTCCCATGAAAATGGCCCCCATCCCGCGCTCGAACCATGCCCGGATATTAGGCTGCGCCATGAAACGCGAGAGAGCCCCGCCCGCGTAAACGTAGAGCCATTGCACCGCGACATCGATGATGGTGCCAACGACGGCAATGGTCATTGTCTGCGCGAAGACATCGCGCTCCTTGTTGATGAACTGGGGCAGCAGGGTGAGGAACCAGATGATCGTCTTGGGGTTGCCCATCGCGATCATCAGCCCGTCGAGGAAGGCGCCGTGGCTCGATCGGACCGCAGGCACTTCCGCCACCGGCGCGGGCTGTCCGACGCGGAAGGACCGGCCGAAAGCCAGCACGCCGATGACTGCGAGGTAGAGCGCCCCGCCCCACTTCAGCATGTCGAAAATCAGCTCGGACGTCGCCACCACGGTCGCAAGGCCGAAGGCGACCAGCAGGAAATAGATGACGTTCGCGGTCTCGATGCCAAGGCCGGCCATGATGCCGGCGCGGCGGCCTCGCAGGGCGGCTTGCGACATGACAAACATGGTATTGGCGCCGGGCGCGAGAGACACCAGCGTCGTGATCCCGATGAAGGCAATAAAGTTGTCGGGAAACATGGCGCTCCGTCAGGCGGTCCAGCCTACCTGAGCACTCTTCCGGCCACCGCGTCCAGCCTTGCGACAAGAGCCGGATCGCGCGCCGAGGGAGCGGTGATAAGCGCATGGTCGAGGCAGGTATCGATGCCGTCCGGATCGGGCGTGCGGGGCGCCCTGGAAAGCCGCGCGGCGATGCGCTTCACGAGATTGCCTGCCCGGTCAGCGTTGGCATGAAGCACCTTGAGCACGTCCGTGACGGAGACGGCGTCATGCTCCTCGTGCCAGCAGTCATAGTCGGTCACCATGGCCACCGTGGCGTAGGGAAGCTCGGCCTCGCGAGCGAGCCGGGCCTCAGGCATGTTGGTCATGCCGATGACGTCGCAACCCCAGGACCGGTAGAGCTTCGATTCCGCCAGCGACGAGAACTGCGGGCCTTCGATGGTGATATAGGTTCCACCGCGATGCGTCTTGACGCCCAGCGCCTCGGACTCGTCGGCGGCGATGCCCGCAAGGCGCGACGAAACGGGATGGGCCAGCGATACGTGGGCAACGATACCCTCGCCGAAGAAGCTGTTCTGCCGGCCTGACGTACGATCGATGAACTGGTCGACGGCGACGAAATCGCCGGGCGCGATGTGTTCCTTAAGCGAACCGCAGGCGGAAATCGACAGCAGGTCGGTGCATCCCGCGCGCTTCAGGGCGTCGATATTGGCGCGATAGTTGAGATGGCTCGGGCTGATGCGGTGCAGGCGTCCGTGGCGTGGCAGGAAGACGAGGTCCACGCCTGCGAAGCTCGCGCGGAAAATCTCGTCCGACGGCTCGCCCCAGGGCGATGCGACCTTCTCCCACCGGCCGCCTTCCAGCCCGCCAATCTGGTACAGTCCCGATCCGCCGATGATGCCGAGCACCCAGTTGGGCATGTGTCTCCCCTCGCCGGACCGACTGAACCCGCAGAGCGCGGCAATGGCAACCCGGCCTGGTCCGGACAGCCTAGAAGCGCTTCCGCATTGTCGTAGGCGGCGGCGTCAGCGGGTTGACGATGTGCATCTGGACGTCGCTCGCCGGCGCATACCCGAGCGAGGCCCAGAATGCGATAAGGCGCGGCTGATCGTGGCGAACGCCGAGCTGGGCGCCCGGAAAGCCCCTTTGCCGCGCTTCGTCTTCCAGCGCGACCACTAGGGGAGCGCCGAGGCCGTGCTTGCGATACTCCCGAAGCACGCCAACGCGCTTGATCTCGACCCATTCCTGCGGATCGTCCGCAGGGCCGGGAACGGGATAGAAGCGCCCCGCCCCGACCGGCCTGTCGCCCTCGAACGCGATCGCGGCCCCGCCGCGCTGGAGCTGGCGTGCGATTGTCTCTTCGGTCTCATGATAGGCGGTGGAGTTGGGCGCGACGGTTCCCGTCCAGCAGCGCAGCATCACGTCGAGCAGGAGACCTGCCTCGTCCTCGCGCGCCAGCCGCAAAGTGAAACCGGAAGGAAGCTGCATCGTCACGCATCGCCTGGGTGGCCGTAAACCGGGATCCGCGCAGACCGACAGCCCGACGGCTGCAACGGATCCCGGTATACGCCTTGCGGCGTATCATGGCTGGCTCTGGAGCCAAGACTTGGAGGCCAAGACCTGGAAAGCCAAGACTGGGGATTGAACGCCAGGCCCGGCTCATTCCGCCGCGACCAGGTCGCGACGGGATGACGCGGCTGGCTGGATGCTAGTGCTCGACGTTTCGCCAGATGCGGCGATACGAGACGAACGCCAGAAGCGCGAGGATGGCGAGATAGGCGAGAACGGACACGCCCATCTTCTTGCGCGTTTCCATCTTCGGATCCGACGCCCAGGCGAGAAAGGTCGCGACATCGCGCGCCATCTGCTCCTTCGTCGACGGCGTGCCATCGTCGAAGGTGACGAGGCCGTCAGTCGCCAGTGGCGGCGCCATGGCCAAGAAGCCGCCCGGGGGCTTGTGGCGCGGATCGCCCGACCAGGACGAGGCCGTGTCGCCAGCGAAGTAGGCGTTGTAGTGCTGGCCCGGAGCAACCGTCAGTCCCGCCGGCGGCGGCACGAAGCCGAGCATCAGCGAGTAGATGTAGCCGGCACCGCCATGGCGCGCCTTGGCCATGACCGACAGATCCGGAGGCAGGGCGCCGCCGTTCACGACGCGGGCGTAGATGTCGTTCGGATAGGGATTGGGGAAACGGTCAGACGTCTTGCCCGGGAACTTGCCCGGATCGCCCGAGTCCGGATCGACGCCGTCGATCTGGAACATCGCGGCGATTTCCTTGACGACAAGATTGTCATTCGGGTTGGGCCAGCGAGCTTCGTAGAACGGACCGCCAGGCTCACCGAGGTTGCGGAACGACAGCAGCTTGAGGCCGTGGCAGGACGAGCAGACCTCGCGATAGACCTTGGCGCCGCGCTGCACGGAATTGGTATCGTAGCTGCCGAAATAGCCTTCATGGCTCCAGCCGCCTGTGGGCGCCAGGAGCTCATGGCCGCCAGCGGCATGCTGTTCGCCACCCGCCGCCGGAGCAGCGTGCTCCTGCGCGATGACTGGAAGGGCTGCGGCGCCAACCGCGAGGGCGGTGAGGGCTGCGAGAGCGAGTTTGTTCAGACGCATCTGGCTCTCCCCTACTCTGCGGCCTGCGGCGCGGCGGCGCCGGCGGGTGCAGTCTTGGCCTTCGAGCCGTGCTTCTTGCGCACGCTGTCGGCGATTGAAGCCGGTCTAGGCTTCGGTTTCTCGATCACGCCGAGCACCGGCAGGATCACCAGGAAATACAGGAAGTAGTACGCACTCAGGATCTGCGACAGCCACAGCCACTTGAAGCCGGACTTGGAAATCTCGATCGCCCCTCCCGCGGTCGGCGGCAGCGATTGCAGTTTGGCCTGCGCGGCGGCGAAGTCGTCGAAAATCTCGCTCGTCGTGGCGCCGGTCGTGGCCGTGTAGTTGAGCGAGAGTTTGTCTTCGCGGAACTTGAAGATGAGGGTGTCCGGATCGTTGGCGCCGCAGAAGCCGAGGCCGATGCTGGCGATCACGAATCCGAGGAACATCTGTCGCGCGAATGGGCGGTAGCGCATCGAGCGGACCTTGGACGTATCCAGCCAGGGCAGCACGAACAGGATCAGGATCGAGCCGAACATCAGCGCGACGCCGATCAGCTTCGCCGGGATCGGTCCGATGTCGAACGTGATGGCGCGCAGGATCGCGTAGAACGGCAGCAGATACCACTCGGGCACGATGTGCGCCGGTGTTTGCAGCGGGTTCGCCTCGATCGAGTTGTCGGCGTGGCCGAGCGCGTTCGGGAAGTAGAATACGAAGGCCGCGAACACGATCAGGAAGACGACGATCGCGAAGCCGTCCTTCACCGTGTAGTACGGATGGAACGGAACGGTGTCTTTCTTGGCGTCCTTCACCGACACGCCGGTCGGGTTGCCATTGCCGGGCACGTGCAGCGCCCAGATGTGCAGGATCACGACGCCCGCGATCACAAACGGCAGCAGGTAGTGCAGCGAGAAGAAGCGGTTGAGGGTCGCATCGCCGATCGCCGGGCCACCCATCAGGTAGGTCTTGATGGTCGGGCCGACCAGCGGGATCGCGCCGATCAGGTTTGTGATGACGGCCGAGCCGTGGAACGACATCTGGCCCCAGGGCAGCACATAGCCCATGAACGCCGTCGCCATCATCAGGCCGTAAATCACCACGCCAAGGATCCAGAGCATCTCACGCGGTTGCTTGTACGAGCCGTAGTACATGCCGCGGAACATGGGGATGTAGACGGCGAGGAAGAACATCGAGGCGCCCGTGGCGTGGATGTTCCGGATCAGCCAGCCATAGTCGATATCGCGCATGATGCGTTCGACCGAGGCAAAGGCGTCCTTGGTCGAGGCGATATAGTGCATCGCCAGCACGATGCCGGTTACGATCTGGATGACGAGGCAGACGGCGAGGATGCCGCCGAACGTCCACCAGTAGTTGAGGTTCTTCGGCGTCGGGAAATCGATGAAGCTGTCGTACGCGAGCCGCACGATGGGCAAGCGTGTGTCCAGCCACTTGGTGAAGCCGGTCTTCGGTTCGTATGTCGACGGTCCGCTCAAGTGTGTATCCCCCTAGAGCGAAATCTTGACGAGCGTGTCGCTCACGTACTCGTACGTAGGTATTGGCAGGTTCGACGGCGCCGGACCTTTCCGGATGCGGCCCGACGTATCGTAGTGTGAGCCATGGCACGGGCAGTACCACCCGCCGAACTCCCCGACCGTGCCTTGCGAGGGGCCTACCGGAACGCAGCCGAGGTGGGTGCAGGTGCCCGAGGTGATCAGGATGGGCGGATTGAGCGTGCCGTCTTTCTTGGGACGGAGGCGCGACGCATCGGTCGCCGGATCGCGAAGCTGGGCAGTGTCACCCGCCTTGGCCGAGGCGATCTCGGCGGCGGTGCGGTGACGGATAAAGAACGGCATGCCGCCGATCAGCACGCGGATCTCGCCGCCTTCCGGAACCTTGGAGATGTCGACTTCGGAGCTCGACAGGGCGCGCGTGTCGGCAGCGGGGGCGAGCTGCTGGATGAAGGGCCAGGCTACGGCGGCGACGCCGCCTGCGGCGACCGTGGCGGCCGCAATATGGATGAAGTCGCGTCGGGTCTCACCGGCGTGCGCGCCATTTGCCGTGGTCGCATTCGAACCGTGTTCCGACACACGAGTCTCCTATGGTATCCGAGGCTTAGGACGCCTTATTACCGGCCTGTGCGGAACCCCGCATGTGGCGCGATGTCGCTAGAAAGCCCCTCGTTTTGCCGGACCCGTCTAAAGTGCGACTCGCGCTGTATCAACCGGACATCCCCCAGAATCTTGGGGCAAATCTCCGTTTAGCGGCGTGCCTTGGCGTCGCAGTCGATCTTATCGAGCCTTGCGGCTTCCCGTTAACGGGTAAGGCGCTGCGCCGGGCGGCCCTAGACTACGCCGAAAAGGCCGTCGTTTTGCGTCACGACGGATGGGCTTCCTTCCTCGATTCGCATCGAACCGTGGGCGGGCGGCTCGTTCTGTTTTCGACGCGTGGCGACCAGAACCTTGGAAACTTTGCCTTCCGGCCCGACGATTGCCTGCTCTTCGGCCGGGAGTCGGCAGGTGCGCCGGAAGAGATCCACGCCGCAGCGGACGCCATCGTTCGAATACCGCTCAGGCCGGAGGCGAGATCGTTCAACGTAGCGATGGCGGCAGGAATCGCGTTGTGGGAGGCGCTGCGCCAGACTGGGCAGCTCCCGCTGGCCTAGTTGGCTGCAACATACCCTTCGGCGCCGCAGCCCTGGATGATGTCGCGCATCGTCGAGCTGAACTTGGCCTGGCTCTCGGGCGGCAGCTCTTTCACAAGCTTTTCGGTCTGCGCTTCCTCGCCCTGCGCGCCGAGCACGACGACCTGGAACAGGTCGGGCTCGAGTTTGTTGGATGAGGCGTCGGCCAGGCATTTGCAGATTTCAGCCGCCTCGCCGCCCGCGACGCAGCGGTTGGCGATGGCCGTGCGGCCGGGTCCGTTCTGGTCGCAAGCGGCCAGCAGGACAAAGGCAGTTGCGGCGAGCATCCAGCGGGACATGACCAAACCGTTCTAGCCGCGTGGGCGCTTTGACTCAACACAACGCCCCGGAAGCAAAGCCTCCAGGGCGTCCTGCAAACTCAGATTCGGCCCGCGATCAGGTTGGCGCGGCGCCGGCGGCGCACTTCATCATCGCGCCCATGGCGACGGTAGCCATCGCGATCTGCTTGTCCATCGGAAGCGCGTTCATGATCTTGTCGGCTTCCTCGGTCTTGCCCTGGGCCTGGAGAGCCATGGCGTGGAACGCGTCCTTGTCGATCGACTTCTCGAACTCGGTCGCAACGCAATCGCAGGTCTTTTTGTCCTCGCCTTCCTTCACGCAGCCATTCACGAAGGCAGCCTTGTCGCCGCCGACTGCACCACAAGCTGAAGCAAGCAATGCCGCGGCAGCCGCTCCCATCAGGATCCTGATCATATCTTGCTTCCCCAAGTATGTTTGCGACTGCGCGATTGCCGCCGCTAGCCGTCCGGCCCAGAAACTAGGCAGGTTTCAAGGCGTCTGGGAAGAGATTTGTCCGGTTCCACCCGGCGCGCCCTGCCCTCGCGGCGCTCGGGCAACTGGACGCGCACGCCAACCTCTGGTTACCAAAGCCCCATGGGACAGCCACAACCTGCGCACGAAGCCTCCAACCTCGAAGACCGCAAGGCTCGGGCGAAGGCATGGTTCGAAACTCTGCAGACCGATCTGATCGCGCGCTTCGAGGCGCTCGAGGACGCAGCGTCGCTGCCGCTGTTCAAGGGCGCGGCGGGACGATTCGAAAAAACTCCCTGGCAACGCGGCGATGGCAGCCAGGATCTCGGCGGCGGAACGATGGCGGTGCTGCGCGGCCGATTGTTCGAAAAGGTCGGCGTGCATGTGTCGTGCGTCTATGGCGAGTTCGCGCCAGAGTTCGCGCGCACCATTCCAGGCGCCGACAAGTCGGGCGGACGGTTCTGGGCGAGCGGCATTTCTCTCATCGCGCACATGCACTCCCCGAAGGCGCCCGCCGTTCACATGAACACGCGGATGCTGGTCACCTCGGAGAGCTGGTTCGGCGGCGGCGCGGACCTGACGCCGCTGCTCGCTTATCAGCGCGACCAGAATTTTTCGGACGCGCAGGACTTCCACGCTGCACTGAAGCTGACATGTGACAGGCATGCGGGTGTCGACTACGCGGCCATGAAGAAGCACTGCGATGACTACTTCTACCTGCCGCATCGCGACGAGCCTCGCGGCATCGGCGGCATTTTCTACGACCGCTATAATACCGGCGACTGGGAAGCGGACTTCGCCTTTACGCAGGACGTCGGCAGGTCGTTCGCGGACATCTATCCGCAGATCGTGCGGCGGCGCATGGCGGAAAGCTGGTCGGATGCCGAACGGGAGGAGCAGCTCGTGCGCCGTGGCCGGTATGTCGAGTTCAACCTGCTCTACGATCGCGGCACCACTTTCGGGCTCAAGACCGGCGGCAATGTCGCCAGCATCCTGTCGTCCATGCCGCCCGTGGTGAAGTGGCCTTAGCCGACCCAGCCCGGCCCTACCTACAGTTTGCCCGTGCCGAATTGACCCGATTAATTTGCGGACTCGCCGGCCGGCCGGCCAGCCCTAGCTGAATCGGCATGGCAGTCAGGCGAGCAAACCGATGACCGACCCTTACACATCCTCCGCTCCGTCCGAGCCCGAGCGGCCGGTCGAGACGACAGTGATCGCCTTCATTGCCATCATCGCGGCGACCGCGCTGGTCGCCGCGCTGGGCGGGCTGGTCTCGGCGGGCGAGGCCGACCCCTGGTACGCCACCCTCAACAAGGCGCCGGGCAATCCGCCAGGGGCCGTGTTCGGGATTGTCTGGCCGATCCTCTACGCACTGATGGCGATCGGCGCGTGCATGGTCTGGCGCGCGGCGGGCAGCTTCAAGAAGACGGAGGCAGCCCTCGGCTTCTTCTTCCTGCAGCTCGCCCCCAACCTTGCGTGGAGTCTCCTGTTCTTCAAATACCACCTCGCGGTCCCGGCGCTGATCGACCTCGCCGCCCTACTCGTGCTCGTGCTGATGATGACGCGCGAGTTCCACCGCCACAGCCGCATCGCAGCCTGGATGCAGGCGCCGTACATCGTCTGGCTGTGCTTCGCCGGCTATCTCAACGCTTGGGTAGCGTTCGCGAACTAGAGCTTCGCCAGCAGCTTGTCCCTGTCGAGCTTGAAGTCACTCTCAATCCAAGCCGCTTCCAGCTTGCGCAGCGCATCACCGATCGCGGGACCTTCCGACACGCCGCGCGCCAGAAGATCATTGCCCGCGACCGGCATGGCCGGACGCTCGTAGGCGCCGGCGGCGTCGTAGAGAGTCTTCCACACGCCAGACGCCGCCGGGTCCTGCGCCCATTCAAGCAATACCCTGTCGCGGAACACACTGGGGCCGATGGCGTAAAGCGCACGACGCATGGCGCGCGTGTTCATCTTCGTATCGATCAGCGTCGCGTCTTTCGCCGCCCAGGTCAGCCGATGACTTTCCTCGTTCGATAGTTTCAGGCGATTGGCGACGTCGCGGATCGTGCTTGCATCCTTCCAGAACAGCGAGAGGAAGCGCACCATCGGATCGGATGGAAGGCCGTCAGCGGTTTCGACCGCGATGACTTTTCGCAGAAGATCGAGCCCCCGGCTCTCCGGGAACAACGTGGCGAAGACGCCCGCCTTTTCCATCGCCTCGATCGAGGCGATCGGGTGGGGCGCGGTCAGTAGCTTCTTCGTCTCCATCCAGATGCGCTCGGCAGAGATGCCCAACAGGCCGGACCTGAGCTTTGCGCACGCCGCAAGCCCCACTGGGTCCGGCGCACTCTGCCCGTACCAGGCGTAGAAGCGAAAGAAACGAAGGATGCGAAGATAGTCTTCGCGCAGGCGCGTTTCCGCGTCGCCGACGAACACGACGCGGCGCTGCGCGATGTCGTCGAGGCCGCCGCCCGTTGGGTCGAAGACGTCGCCGTTCGCGGTGGCGTAGAGCGCGTTCATACGGAAGTCGCGGCGCTGGGCGTCTTCGGCCCAGTCCTCCGTGAAGGCTACAGTCGCGCGGCGACCATCGGTTTCGACATCGCGGCGCAGAGTGGTGACTTCAAACGGATGGTGGTCGGCGACCACCGTCAGCGTGCCGTGCTCGATGCCGGTCGGATGAACCGCGATGCGGGCGTCGAGCATCACTTGCTCAACAAGGTCCGGCGTCAGTTGCGTCGCGATGTCGACGTCGGAGACAGGCTCGCCCAGCAACGCATTTCGCACGCAGCCGCCGACGAACCGCGCGCTGCCGGGCCGCGCTTTTTCGAGCGCGGCCATCACGCGGTGTGCAGAGGTCATCCATGGCTGGGGCGCCAGCCGGGTCATGTCAGCCGTCCCGGTCGCGCGGCGCAACGGGCGCCGGCGGCTTCGGTGCGTTCGGGTCGGTCTGCTGCCCCGGGGGCTTCGCCTCCGCGCACGGCACTTCTGTCGCAGGGATCGTCTTGCCGTCTATGTACTGCGCGGCCTGGTAGCACTTGCCTTGTTCGGACGGCACGAGCAGCGGCGGAAGGATGAGGCCGAGTACGGCAACACCGGTTCCGATCAGGACCAGCATGGTGAGCGGCCAGCGGTCGCGGATCTTCAAGTCGCGCGAAGCAGCCCGATAGACCAGGAACACCAGGAACGGCGTCAGGAAGAGAAGAAATTCGACGAATACGCGGCCGACCATTCTTTATGTCTCCCCGCCATAGAGCCGATCGTACAGGGCTTTCAGCATCCCGGCGGTTGCTCCCCATATATAGCGCCCGTTGTGGGGCATGGCGTAGTAGGCGCGCAAGGCCCCGCCGTATTCGCGCTCGTGGCGCTCATGATTAACGGGATTCATCAGGAAGGAGAGCGGCGTTTCAAACACCGCAGCGACTTCGCGCTCGTGAGGCGCGGGTACAAAGCCTTCCGGCAGAATCCCGACGAAGGGTGAGATCGAAAAGCCCGAGCCTGTCAGGTACGGGTCAGCCTGCCCGAGAACGCGCACGGACGCAGGAACTACACCCACTTCTTCGTGAGCTTCGCGCAGCGCCGCCTCGAGCGGCGTCTCGCCTGCCTCGATACGTCCACCGGGGAACGCCACCTGTCCGGCATGGCTGGGCATGGTGTCAGGACGCAGGGTGAGCAGCACGCCGTAGTCGTCGCCGCGATCCATGAGGCCGACCAGCACCGCAGCTTTACGGATGGCCTGCTTCGGCGGCGCGGGCCAGCCGGGATTGAGGTCGTAGTCGGTACGCACGACGTCGTCGAACACCGCGTCGCTGGCGGCGAGGCGCGTGGCGAGTCGAGCATCGAAATCAGCGCGCGTGGTATACGGCATGGCGCTCAGGCCGCCTCGCCTATGGTGAATCGCAACCCGGACGAGGCGACGCTCATGGTCTTTCTTCCCTCGCCATCAGGTTCCGCCCAACTCACCAGCTCATAGTAGGGCGGCCGAGCCAGCCTTGCCTCGAGCCCCGCGCGCACCATGACATAGGTGGAGGGTTCGCCCGTGCGGCGATCAACCACGACCCGCAGGGGGTGATCCCCATCCACCGCCACGACATCGCCCACATTGGTCGTGACCAATATCACAGGCTGCCCGCCCGACTCGTGGCGGTCCGCCCGAACGCCCATGAATGGGGCGTCCGCGACCTTCACCACCACTTTTTCGTGAGGGGTGACCAGATAGTAGCCGTCGGAATCCTTGCGCAGTATCGTTGAAAACAGGCGGACAAGCTTGTCCCTGCTGAACCGCACCCCGTTCTGCCACCAGGATCCGTCCTTTCGGATCTCCAGGCCGATGTCGCCGCAATTGGCCGGGTTCCACAAATGCACGGGGGGAAGGGAACGGGGCTTTTCCAAACCCGCTTCCACCTGCAAGGTAGCAATAAGGTCCAGAAGCGCAGTCGCTTTCGGGTCTTTCGCGTTCGACATGGGCGGCCTGACGGTCGGGTTCGCCCCAGACATAGGTAAATGCCCGACATGAGTGAAGCCGCAATCGCTGATGGCCCGACCTCGGCAGACATCGTGAAAGATGCCGACGCAGCCGTCGAAGTCCTGAGGAACATCCGCACCGAGATCGGCAAGGTGGTGTTCGGCCAGGACCGCGTGGTCGAGCTGACGCTCGCAACCGTGCTCGCCGGCGGCCACGCCCTGCTGATCGGCGCGCCTGGCCTCGCCAAGACCAAGCTGGTCGAGACAACCGCACGAGTACTGGGCCTCGACTGGGGCCGCGTGCAGTTCACGCCCGACCTGATGCCGTCGGACATCCTCGGATCGGAGATCCTCGACGACAACGCTTCGGGCCGCTCGTTCCGCTTCGTGAAGGGACCGATCTTCACCAGCCTGCTGATGGCCGACGAGATCAACCGCGCTTCGCCGCGTACGCAGTCCGCGCTTCTGCAGGCGATGCAGGAACGGCACGTGACCGTCGCGGGCGCCAGCTACGATCTGCCGAAGCCGTTCCACGTGCTCGCCACGCAGAACCCGATCGAACAGGAAGGCACCTATCCGCTGCCGGAAGCGCAGCTTGACCGCTTCCTCCTCAAGGTCGATGTCGACTATCCCGATGCAGAGACAGAGCGCCGCATCCTCGTGGAGACGACGGGCCTCGAGAACCATGTCGTGCGTCCGGTACTCAACGCCGAGAAGCTGATCGCGCTGCAGACGCTCGTGCGCCGCATGCCGGTGCCGGAGACGGTGCTCGAAGCGATCATCCGTCTCGTGCGGTCGGCGCGTCCGGAACAGTCCGAACATGCGCAGGTGAAGAAGCGGGTCGACTGGGGTCCGTCTCCCCGCGCTGGTCAGGCTCTCATGCTCGCCGCGCGTTCGCGCGCCTTGCTGCGCGGCCGCCTCGCGCCTTCACTCGACGACATCGAAGCGCTGGCGGAACCCGCGCTCGGCCACCGCATGGCTCTGTCTTACGATCCCACCGGACAGGGCGGAACGCTCTCGTCCCTGATTCAGGAACTCGCTTCGAAAGCCGCCTAGGACCTCCCCAAGGACACATCAGTGCCACAGGCGCCGCTTAGTCAGTTGAAAGCCGAGGCCGCTGCTCTCGCGGACGATCTCGGGACGTTGACGACGCGCGCCCGCGCGGCGAGCGCGGCGCATCTGGGATCTGCAGGCCGGCGCCGGTCGGGGACCGGCGAGAATTTCTGGCAGTATCGCCGCCACACCACCGAAGACGGCGCGGAGCGGATCGACTGGCGCAGGTCGGCGCGCGAGCAGAACCTGTTTGTCCGCGAGACCGAGCTGGAAACCGCGCGGACCTTCCTGTTCTGGGTCGACCCGAGCCCGGGTTTTCGCTGGTCCAGCAACGAAAAGACGATTCAGAAGGCTGACAGGGCGCTGGTGCTCTCCATGGCGCTGGCTGGGGCGCTGTCGCGCTCAGGCGAGCGGTGCGGCGCGCTGGGCGGTGGGCGCGGCCCGGTGAGCGGCGCGCGAGCGCCGGCGCGCGTCGGCGAAGACATCAGCAACTTCAAGCCGGGCGACCTCTTCCCGCCTCCGCCGCGTGATCGCGCAGCGGCGGTGGTGTGCAGCGACTTCTATTCCCCGCTCGATGAATGGCGGCAACGCCTGACGCCGCTGGCGGCGAAATGCCGGGACGGCGTGCTGCTGCAGGTCTGCGATCCGATCGAGGAAGCCTATCCGTTCAACGGCCGCGTGCGGTTCTTCCGGCCGGGACAGGATCGTGAGCGGCTGATCGGCCGCGCGGAGTCGATCCGCACCGGTTACCTCGACAAGTTCGCCCAGCGCCGCCAGGACATGACCAACCTTGCCGGTGAACTCGGCTGGCGGTTCGTGACGCATGTGACGTCCGAAGAAGCGCGAACGCCGCTCGGCAGTCTCGCTTATGGCTTCACGGCAGATGGAGCTGCGGCGTGAATCTGGGCCCACTCCTCTTCCTGCAACCCTGGGCGCTGCTTGGCCTGCTGGCGCTGCCGCTGCTGTGGCTGTTGCTGCGTGCAACGCCGCCGGAGCCGAAGCGGTTCGCCCTGCCCTCGCTCGCGCTGCTCGACGACCTCAAGCCGGATGAAGAGACACCGGCGCGCACGCCGTGGTGGCTCCTGCTGCTCCGCATGGTGGCGCTGGCGCTGGCGATCTTCGGCTTTGCGCGTCCGACTTGGGCGCCGAATGCGCAGATCAACGCCAATGGCGGCACGCTGATCGTGGTCGACGATGGCTGGACCAGCGGCGAGCGCTGGCGCGATATCGTCCGTACGGCGACGGCTGCGGTGGACGAGTCCTCGCAAGCGGGCGGACCGATCCACGTAATGTTTACGGCGCCGCGCGAAGTGACACGCGATCCGTCCGAAGCGCTGGATGCGGAATCCGCTCGCCAGCTTCTGCGCAATGCCCGCCCGGCGCCGTGGCTGCCGGACCGTGTGGCGGCGCTGAAGAAGCTGGATGACTCCAAGCTCAAGCCAGGCCGGGTCGTCTGGGCGACGGACGGATTCGACCATGACAGCGCCGGCTCGTTCGCGCGCGCCCTTGCCGCCAAGGGCGGAACCGAGGTTCGCGTGACACGGCCGAAGAATGCCTTCGCCATCACCTCCGCGGATTCTTCCGCGGAGGGCGCGCGTGTTTCCGTCGTTCGCGCGCAGCTCATTCCGGGCATGACGGCCGACGTCATCGCCGAGACCGCCGAGGGCGCATCGATCGCCTCCAAGCGGCTGACCTTCGATACGGGCTCGGGAACCGCGGAGGCGCTGTTCGCCATTCCCGCTGCCGCGCTCAACCGCGTGGCGCGTTTCCGCATCGCGGGCTCGCCTTCCGCCGGCGGCGTCTGGCTGTGGGACGACACCGCCCGCCGCCCGCATGTCGGCCTCGCCGACACCCGCGACGAAGCCCAGCCCCTGCTCTCCGAGCACTACTATGTCCGCAAGGCGCTGCAGCCCTATGCGCAGCTTACCGAGAAAAAGCTTGGCAACCTGCTCGACAGCCCGATCGACGCCATTGTCATGGGTGATCGCGGCACGATTTCCGAAGCGGACGGCGACCGCCTGAACAAGTGGATCGAGGATGGCGGCGTATTGATCCGCTTTGCCGGTCCGCGCCTCGCCGCCCAGAACGATCCGCTGACGCCGACGCAGCTTCGCCCGACCTCCCGGAATCTCGGCTCGTCGCTGTCGTGGGAGACGCCGCAGCGCATTGCCGAATTCGCGGTCTCCTCGCCCTTCTTCGGCATTCCCAGGCCGACTGATGCCGTCGTGCGCCAGCAGGTGCTTGCACAGCCCTCGGCCGAACTCGACAGTCTTACCTGGGCGCGTCTCGAGGACGGCACGCCGCTGGTCACCGCCGCCCGCATGGGCCGGGGCGAGCTGATCCTGTTCCACGTCACCGCCGATCCGGACTGGTCGGACCTTCCCTATACGGGCGCTTTCGTCGAAATGCTGCGCAGGTCTGTGGTCTCCGGCGGCGATCGTTCACGGTCCAGCGTCGCTGCTGAAGGCGCGCTGACGCCGATCCGCACCCTCGACGGGTTCGGCGTGCTCGGCCCGCCTTCGAGCGCCGCGCAGCCGATCGCGGCCGAAACCTTCGCCACCGCCCGTCCCTCGCCGATCTCGCCGCCCGGCATGTATGCCGGTCCCGGCGGCGAGCGTGCGCTGAACGCCGGAGCGCCCGCGCCGCAGGCATTCGATGCTTGGCCGCTCGATGTGCAGGTCACCGAACAGGCCAACATCATGGAACGCCGCGGCCTTGGCGGGTGGCTGATCGGCGTCGCGCTCGCCATCGTCGCGCTCGACCTGATGATCGCCCTGGCTTTCGCCGGACGGTTCCCCCGCATCGGCAAGGCCGGCGCAATGATCACCATCTTCTTCCTTGCCACCGCGGCGCTCTATCAGCCGCCGGCAAGCGCCCAGAGTTCCGAGACGCTGGCGCGCGAGGCCGCTTCCAAGCTGCGCTTCGCCTACGTGAAGACCGGTGACACCCGGCTGGACACCGTTACGAAAGCGGGCCTGTGGGGCCTGTCCTACCAGCTCGGCCTGCGCACGTCGGTCGAACCCGAGCCGCCGCACGGCGTCGACCTCGCCAAGGACAGCCTCGAACTCTATCCGATGATCTACTACGCGGTGCCGCGCGAAGCCCGGCCGCTGCCGGCGGCAGCCGTCGCCAAGGTCAACGCTTACCTGCGCGCGGGCGGCGCCTTCGTGGTCGACACGCGCGATGCGGCGCCGGGCCGCGATGTTTCGGCCAACCTGCAGCAGCTTCTTTCCGGCATCGACGCCCCGCCGCTGCAGCCGGCGACCGCGACCCACGTCCTCACCAAGAGCTACTATCTCATCAAGAGCTTCCCGGGCCGGCTGAACGGACGTCTCTGGATCGAAAGCGGCGCGGCGGACCGCGATACGCGGCGTGGCGATGGCGTCTCTGGCCTGTTCATCGGCGGATCGGACTGGGCCGGCGCCTGGGCGATCGACAACCAGACCGGCAGGCCGCTGCTCACCATGGATGGCGGGGAGAATGCGCGCGAGATGTCGTACCGGTTCGGCGTGAACCTCGTGATGTACATCCTCACCGGCAACTACAAGGAAGATCAGGTGCACATACCTGACCTGCTCGAGCGGCTGGGGAATGAACGGCAGAGAGGCAACACGGACTAGATGTTCGAAGCGTCCCGCCTAGCGTTCGATCCGCTTATCCCCTGGACCCTGCTGTGGGTGCTGGTCGGCGGCGCTGTGGTGCTGTGGGGCGTCTATCTCTGGCTGCGCGGCCGCGCCTGGCTGATGCGGGCGCTGGCGCTTTCGGTGCTCGCCCTTGCCCTCGCCAACCCGCTCTGGATCGAGGAACAGCGCGAACCGCTGAAGGACATCGTCGCGGTGGTCATGGACCGCTCCGAGAGCATGAATTTCCGCGGACGCACCGAGACGGCTCAGGCCGCCTACGAAGCCCTGAAATCCCAGCTCGACGCGGACGAGACGCTGGAGCTGCGCGTCGCCGAAACCGATCCAGGCGCCGACGGCACGGACATGTACGTCGCCCTGCAATCAGCCCTCTCGGACGCACCGCGCGAGCGGATCGCCGGCGCGGTCATGATCACCGACGGCCAGATTCACGACATGCCGGAAGACCCCAAGGAAGCCGCCCAGATCGGACCGGTGCACGCCCTCGTGGTCGGCGGCGATGACGAGATCGACCGCAACATCGAGATCCAGTCGGCGCCCTCGTTCGGCATCATCGACAACCGCGTCGAAATGCGCGTGCAGGTGAACGACCCGGTCGAGAAGACCGTCGAAGTCGGAATCACCATCAATGGCGACCCGCAGCCTCCGCAGCGCATCCAGGTCGGCAAGCCGGAGATGCTTTCGCTAACGCTCAAGCGGCGGGGCGACAACCTCGTCGTGCTGTCGGTCGACGGCATCGCGAACGAGCTGACGCTGGCCAACAACCTCGCCTCGGCGCGGATTTCGGGCGTGCAGGATCGGCTGCGTGTGCTGCTGGTCACCGGCGAACCGCATGCAGGCGCGCGCGTCTGGCGCGACCTCCTGAAATCGGACCCGGCCGTGGACCTCGTCCACTTCACCATCCTGCGTCCGCCACAAAAGTCCGACAACGTGCCGATCGAAGAGATCGCGCTGATCGCCTTCCCGAAGCCGCAGCTCTTCCGGGAGAAGCTGGACGAGTTCGACCTGGTGATCTTCGACCACGAGCTGCGCCCCAGCGTGCTGGAAGAACAGTATCTCGATCGCGTGGCGCGCTATGTCGAGCGCGGCGGCGCATTGCTGATCGCCTCGGGCCCGCCCTATCCGGGCGCCTACATCCTCTACAACACGCCGCTCGGCGGGGTTCTGCCCGGTCGCGCGACAGGCGAAATGGTGGACGGCAAATTCACCCCGCAGCTTACCGAACTGGGCAAGCGCCACTCCGTCACCGCCACGCTCCCCACCGAAGGCTGGGGCCCGTGGATGCGCTACATGAAGATGGAACAGGGCAACTCCGAAGCCCTGATGCAGACGCCGGATGGCAATCCCCTGCTGCTGCTCAACCGCGTCGGCCAGGGCCGCGTGGCGTCCGTCATGTCCGATCAGCTCTGGCTGTGGGCGCGCGGCTATGAAGGCGGCGGCCCCTACGCCGAACTCATCCGCCGCACGGCCCACTGGCTGATGAAAGAACCGGAACTGGAAGAAGAACTGCTGGAACTGGAAGCGGGCGCGGCGCCGGAAGTAAAAGCAACCCTGCACACCCTCTCAGACAGTCCGCCGCCGATCGAAATGCGGGCGCCGGACGGGACGACTACGACAAGCCCCTGGACGCTGGTGAGCCCTGGCCACTACCAGGCCAACATGCCTGCCAAGGAGCTGGGCCTCTACATCGCCAAGTCGGACAAGCTTTCTGCCGTGACGCTTCGCGGGCCGACGCACCCGCGCGAGTATCTCGACCTGCGTGCCACGACCGAAAAGGTGCAGCCGCTCGCCACCGCAACGCTGGGCGGCGTGTTCAAGCTGGGCGCGGACGGCTCGCCCAGCATGCCGCAAATGCGGCGTGTGGGTGAACGCGGTAACGGCGCCGGTTCGGACTGGATGGGCCTGCGCCAACGCGGCGCCTACGCCGTGCGCGCCACGGACTCGACGACGCTGCTCCCCGGCGTGGTCGGGATGCTGCTCGCCTGCGTCTTCATGATGCTCGCCTGGCGGCGTGAGGGCCGTTAGGCCTTCGCCTTCGGAACGCCCAGCGCGCCCTTCAGATTCGCCGCGGCCGCCGAGAGATCGCGGATCAGCACGCGGTTCTGGTCGACCGGCCCTGGAAGCTGGAAACGGCCTGTGCCGGCCTGCTTGAAGCCGAAACGCTGGTAGTAGTCCTGGTCGCCGACGAGGATGACGGCGGGATAGCCCTGCTCGCGGCAGACGCCGATCGCGCGCTCCATCAACTTGAAGGCGACGCCGTTGCCCCTGCGGCGCTCAGCAACGGCAATAGGCCCGAGGAAGGCGGCGCGGCCCCCACCTTCACCAGAAATGCCGCCGACTGTGACAGGCCAGACGCGCACGACGCCGGTGACGCCCTCGGCGTCGACCGCCACGAAGCTGGCGTCGGCGATCTTGCTGTTGTTTTCGCGCAGGCGCTCAGCTGTCTTGGCGAAGCGGCCAGGGCCGAAAACCTCGTCATAAAGGGTCTCGACGGCGGCGGAGTGCTCCGGCGCATCGGCAATGATTTCGTAGGCGGGAATAGCGTTCACGGGGCCAGGCTCCGAAGACGAGAGTGACGAACCAACGACCGCAGCCCTTGCCCCATTCTTTCTTTCTGAAAGTGGTGGCTCAAGCCCAGGTCAGTGCATCACCGCTGGTCGCCGTCTTCCTCCGCCTCAAGTTGCGGGGCCCTTCGCGCAGCCGGTATTGGGGGATGCAGATAAGAAGACTCGACCCCCAGTGCAAGAAAAAATGTTGGCGCGATCTCTGGCCGGATCGACGCATCTGGCGCTTCCCGGCGCTCTGTGCTTTTCAAAACGGGCAAAACGCTTCGCAGGAGACAATCATGGGCGTGCTCGACGGCAAGGTCGTTCTCATCACCGGCGGCGGCAACGGCATCGGCAAGGAAACCGCCCTGCTGCTGGCTCGTGAGGGCGCGAAAGTGGTCGTCAACGACCTCGGCGGGGCGCTGACCGGGGGCGATGAAGGCTCCTCGGGGCCTGCCGAGAAGGTTGTCCAGCAGATCAAGGCGGCAGGCGGCCAGGCCGTCTCCAACTCCGACAGCGTCGCGGACTACAAGTCGGTCCAACGCATGATCGAGCAGGCCAAGGACACCTTTGGCGGCCTCCACGCCATCGTGAACCCGGCTGGCATCCTGCGCGACGGCATGTTCCACAAGATGTCGGAAGCCGACTGGGACGCCGTCATCGCCGTCCACCTGCGCGGATCGTTCAACGTGACCCGGGCTTCGGTGGAGATGTTCCGGGAGCAGGAAGACGGCGCCTACGTGCTGTTCACCTCGACTTCCGGCCTGATCGGCAATCTCGGCCAGGCCAACTATGCCGCGGCAAAGATGGGCATTGCCGGCCTTTCCCGGATCATCGCCATGGAGGGCGCGCGCAAGAACGTCCGCTCCAACATCATCGCACCGTTCGCCTGGACCCGCATGATCGAATCGATCCCGGTGAAGGACGAGGAAAGCGCCAAGCGGGTCGGCCGGATGAAGGACGCCATGCGCGCCGACCAGGTGGCCCAGCTCGCCGTCGCCCTCTGCGCTCCCGGCGCGAAAAACGTTTCGGGACAGATTTTCGGGGTCCGCGGCAACGAAATCATCCTGTTCGACCAGCCCCGCCCCATTCGCCAGCTGGCCGACCTTTCCGGCTGGAATCCCCAGAAAATCCTCGACAACTGCCTGCCCGCCATGGCGAACGATTTCTTCGATCTCGGGGCCTCTGCGGACGTGTTCCCCTACGACCCGGTTTAGTAGCATTTTGAGGCGTTCGGCCGCCGGCCGGTCCACCTGTTTCAGGACCGGACTCCGTCCGGAATTTATGGTTTAGAAAGTCTTCCAGCCGACAGATCGACCCCGGAGAGGTCATCCGTCTTGAACTTCCTGTTCGTTCACCCGAACCACTGCCTGCGGGCCTGCGTTATGCAGAGGCCTGCGCCTGTCGCGGCCTTTGCGCAAACCTGGTCGGAGCGGAGCTGATGGGAGACTCGGGCGGCACCCTGTGGTCCAGCCGTAGCCGGACCCGCCAGCCCTGGTGGGCGGAGCTGTCGGACGAGGACCTGCTGAAGGTCCGCCTGAAAGACCTCGGCGTCGCCGTCGAAGGCACTTGGCTCAACACCTGCCTCAAGACACTGAACGGCGAACTGCGCCGCAAGGGCCTCGTGCAAGCCCACGCCTGGCTGTCCGACGAGTGGTTCAGCCCCGACACGACGCCGGGCATCGCCATGCCGTTCTATCTCTCGCACCCGAGGCTGGCCCGCCTCGAGCGCAGGATGTTCCTCGATGTCGAGGGCGAAACGAAACGCGAGTGCATGCAGATCCTGCGGCACGAAGCCGGCCACATCATCCAGCACGCCTACCAGCTCAACCGCCGCCGCAAGTGGCAGGAAACGTTCGGGCGCTCGTCGACCAAGTATCCGAGCTACTACCGGCCCAACCCGGCCAGCAAGAACTTCGTCCAGCATCTTCCACGCTGGTATGCGCAGAGCCACCCGGACGAGGATTTTGCCGAGACGTTCGCGGTGTGGCTGACGCCGCGCTCGAAGTGGCGGACGCGCTATGCCGACTGGCCGGCGCTGAAAAAGATTCTCTATGTCGACGAGCTGATGGCGGAGATCGCCGAGGAGCACCCTGTACTCACCAAGCGGACGGAACTCGATCCGGTTCACCGCCTGACCAAGACGCTTGCAGAACACTACCAGGCCAAGCTCGACCACTACGCGGTCGACGCCGACACGCGTTATGACCGCGACCTGAAGCGCATCTTCTCCAGCGACTCGCGCGCCGCCAATTCGCAGGCCGCGTCGTCCTTCATCCGCTCGAACCGCGCCCACATCCGCGAGGCTGCCTATCGCTGGAGCGGCGGCTACCAGGTGGCGCTGGATTCCATCCTCGACCAGATGATCGAACGCTGCCGCGCTCTCAAGTTGCGCGCCTACGGCTCCAAGCGCGAGATGCGCAAGCGCATCATCCGGCTGATGACGACCAAGATCGCTTACTCCCTCTACCGCTCATCGCGAAGGCAGTGGTTCGCGGTATGAGGAATCTCAAAATTCTGGCTCTGGCACATCCGGATCTCATCCCTCCGGACAACCCCGAGGGTTTCACCGAAGCTGAAGCCTATGTCTGGAAAACCGAATACGACGTGATGAGCACGCTGCGCGGCAGCGGCCATGAAGTGAAGATGCTCGGGGTACAGTCCGAGCTGACACCGATCCGCGATGAGGTTGAGAACTTCCAGCCGGACATCGTCTTCAACCTGCTCGAGGAATTCCACGGCGAGACACTCTACGCGCAGAACGTGGTGTCGCTGCTCGAACTGCTCCGCGTGCCGTACACCGGCTGCAACCCGCGCGGCCAGCTTCTGGCGCGCGGCAAGGACCTCTCCAAGAAGCTCCTGAAATACCACCGTGTGCCGGTGCCGGCGTTCGCGGTGTTCCCAATCGGTCGCAAGGTGCGCCGTCCGGGCCGCCTCAAATTCCCGCTGTTCGTGAAGAGCCTCAGCGAGGACGCATCGCGCGGCATAGCGCAGGCGTCTGTCGTCGACACCGACGAAAAACTTGCCGAGCGGGTGACCTTCATCCACAAGCGGCTCAAGACCGCCGCCATAGCGGAAGAGTACATCGACGGCCGCGAGATCTATGTCGGCGTGCTGGGCAATGACCGGCTGCAGGTTCTGCCGGTGTGGGAGCTGGAATTCAGCAAGCTCGCCGAAGGCAGCCTGCCGATCGCCACCGAGAAAGTGAAGCACGATCCCGACTATCAGGAAAAGCGCGGCGTCATCCAGGGCCCGGCAAAGGACCTGTCGCCGACGGTCGTGACGCGCATCCGCACGCTGGCCAAGCGCATCTGCCACACGCTGGAACTGGACGGCTATTCGCGGATCGACTTCCGGCTGTCGAAGGACGACGTGCCCTACTTCATCGAGGCGAACCCCAACCCCGAGATCGCCGCCCGCGAGGAATACGCGCAGGCGGCGCTGCACGCCGGCACGACCTATCCGGAACTGCTGAACAAGATCCTCGCGCTGGGCCTCAAGCGGGCGGGCGTCGAGTAATCAGCCCGTCAGATCGTCGTCGACTGGCTCGAGCTTGCGCACCAGCACCTTGTCGACGCGGCGGCCATCCATGTCGATGACTTCGAAGGTGAGCGGCGGACGCTCAGCCTTGTCGCCCTCGGCAGGCACGGCGCGCAGCAGGTGCATCACCAGCCCGGCGACGGTGGAATAGCCTTCTTCCTCGTCGAGGCCCTTCACGCCGACAAGCTGTTCGAACTCATCGACCGGCGTCATGCCGTCGATCAGCCAGCTTCCGTCGTCGCGGTGGATGGGCGGCGACAGGGCTTCGTTCTCGCCGAGCGCGGCGTCGCCAGCGATTGATTCAAGCAGGTCCGCCGCGGTCACGATGCCCAGCACCGCGCCGTATTCGTCCGACACCATCATCATGCGCACGGGATTGCCGCGCATCGACTCCAGCAGGTTCAGCACCGGCATGGTCTCCGGCACGAAGAAAGGCGGATGCATGACCGCCTTGAGGTCGATGTTTCCGGTCCGGGCGAGGTGGGCCAGCATTTCCTTGGTCTGCACCACGCCGATGATCTGGTCCGCGTCGCCGTCGCCAACCGGGAAACGCGAATGACCGCTGTCGGCGATCTCCTTGAGGATATCCTCGCGGCTGGCGCCGGGGTCCAGCCACACCATTTCAGTGCGCGGCGTCATGATCGCCTTCACCGAGCGATCGCTGAGGCGCATGACGCCTTCGATCATCTCGCGCTCTTCCTCCTCGAGAACGCCAACCTTGGCGCCTTCATCGATGAGGGATTGCAGTTCTTCCTCGGTGACGTCTTCCTGACGCGTGCGATGCAGGCCCAGCAGGCGCACGACGCCTTCAGTGACGGTGCGCAGGACCCAGACCACCGGCGACGTCATTGTCTCGATCAGCGCCATCGCCGGCGCCATCAGCGCCGCCAGCGGCTCCGGCGCTGCCAGCGCGATCCGCTTCGGGATCAACTCTCCCAGCCACAGCGAAAGGAAGGTCGTGATCACTATGACAATCCCAAACGCAATTCCTTGCGAATATCGCTCCAGCCCTGGCGCGACCCAGACAACGAAGGGCGTCAGGTTGTCCGACAGTGTTGTGGCGCCATACGCGCCAGCGATGACGCCGATCGCGGTGATGCCGATCTGTACGGTCGAGAGCAGCTTGGACGGGTCGTCGAGCAGCCGCAGCGCGGTCTTTGCACCGCGATCGCCGCGGTCGGCCATCGCCTTGAGGCGCGGTTTGCGGGAGGAAACGATCGCCATCTCGGACAGCGCAAAGACGCCGTTGAGCAGGATCAGGAGAACAAGAAACAGGAATTCCATCTATTTCGCGCAGCCGTGGGGCTGGCGCGCGCTCCGCTACGCCGGGGGACCGGCCGACCTCTTCTGCGATACTTGGGCCGTCCCTTCAACGGGGTGAACAGGCACGTATTCCGGTCTGCGCATAGCCAGTTTATGGTAAAACATCTTTATAATTCAATGGGTTAGATCTCGCTACCCGGTGCCAGGAGGATTGCCCGATGCCCTGAATCCGGGCGTCCCAGCCAGGTTGCTCATAGGATCGTTTTCCTATATTTAGGTATTCAGTCCTATTCGACCCTCCAGGCGGACCAAGCCCATGCGCCATTCAGATATCTGGAAAGCCGTAGACGGCTTGGCCGAACAGCACGGGCTCTCGCCTTCCGGCCTCGCCAAGCGGGCCGGGCTGGACCCTACAGCATTCAACAAGTCCAAGCGCGCCTCGGCGGACGGCAGCCCGCGCTGGCTCTCCACCGAGAGCCTGATCAAGGCGCTGGCGGCCGTAGGCGCGTCGCTGGAGGACTTCGCGGCGCTGGCCGAAGGACGCCAGGGCCATTCGGCGCCCCTGCTAGGCTTCGCCAAGGCCGGCAATGACGGCTATTTCGACGACGCCGGCTTCCCGACCGGCGATGGCTGGGAGGAAGTGCGCTTCCCCGGCCTCGAGACCGAAACGGTCTATGCGCTGGAGATCACAGGCGACTCGATGGAGCCGGTCTACCGGCGCGGCGACCGCATCGTGGTGGCGCCAGGCGTTCCGGTCCGACGCGGCGACCGTATCGTCGCCCGGACAAAGGAGGGTGAGGTTCTCGCCAAGGTGCTGGGCCGCCAGACCGAGCGGATGGTCGAGCTGATCTCGCTCAACCCGGCCTATGGCCCCCGTGAGCTTGCGAAGTCCGAGCTTGCCTGGATGGCCCGCATTCTCTGGGCAAGCCAGTAGTCAGTTCGCCCGGCCTTTGGCCATCGCCTGCATCGTCGCAGCGGTTTCAGGGTTGGCCGGGAAGAACGCCTCCACCGCCAGCTCCGACAAAGTCACATCGACCGGCGTGCCGAAGATCGTCGTGGTCGAAATGAAGGACAGGAACTGTCCGCCGACATTCAGTTCGAACGGAATGGCGATGCCGTCTGCTTCGTCGCGCGCCGCCATACCGCCCTTCTTCGTCGGAACCGGATAGGCGGCCAGCTCACGCTCCAGCTCCATCAGTTTCGGATCAGCGGTGACGTCGATCTGCTGGCCCAGCCGCGAGAGCAGGTGCGCCTTCCAGTGTGCAAGGTTCACGATGAAAGGCGCCAAGCCGCCCGGGTGCAGCGACACGCGCAACACATTGACCTCGCCTTCGAGCAGCGACTTGTCCTCGACCAAGCCAAGCAGCGGCCCGACCATCGCGTTGGCCATCATCAGTCGCCAGTAGCGATCGACAGCGAGCGCCGGGTTCGGCTCATGCGCCTTGAGCACGCGTTCCACGGCGGACCGCGCCGCCGCCATCGAGGGATCGCTCAACTTCCGTTCTCCGAATGCAGGCGCGAAGCCAGCTGACAGCAGCAGGATGTTCCGTTCTCTGAGAGGCAAACCCAGATGCTCCGACAGGGTCTCGACCATGTCGCGCGACGGTGAGGAGCGCCCGCTTTCCACGAAACTGAGATGTCGCTGCGAGACGCCTGCCTCCAGCGCCAGGTCGAGCTGACTGAGCCGTCTTCGCCCGCGCCATTCCTTGATGAGATCGCCAACCCGGGCCGGACCTGCGGATGTCTGATGTGTCGCCATGCCCGCAAACATAGGGGCGAGCCGTCCGCACTTCTATTACCTCGCGCGTAATCGCCAGCCCTCCCGGGGCCCGCCATGTTCGCTCCATCGAAACCGCAAACAAGGAGCTTCCCCATGCCGGTCCAGATGACCTCCTACCTCAAGAAAGTCCTGATCGCGGATGCGGTCATCAGCGGCGCGGCCGCTTTGATGATGGCCGCCGGATCGAGCCTGCTGTCTGGCCTGCTCGGCCTCCCCTCCGAGCTTCTGCTCTGGGCCGGCATCGCGCTCGTCCCCTTCGTCGCGGCGCTGGGCTTCATGATCCGGGCGGACCGCCCGCCGGCCGGAGTGATCGTGGCGATCATCACCATCAACATCGCCTGGGTCATTGTCAGCCTGATCGTTGCTTTCGGGCCCGCCTTCGCGCCGACCCTGCTGGGCAAGATCTTCGTGGTCGCCCAGGCAGCGACGGTTGGACTTTTCGCAGAGCTGCAGATCATCGGTCTGCGCCGCGCCGGCGCGACGGCCTGAGCTCCCCCTCAGCTCTTCCGCTCCTCCTCATCCCTCCGGCCCTCAGGTCGGAGGGATTTTGCTTGCGAACCCAAGCGCCATCAGCTTGTCGACAACGGCCGTCAGCTTCTCCTCCGGCACAGGAAGCTTAATGTTCACATCCGCCGCCCACTGCAGATAGGCCGCCACCTCCTCCCGCGGCGCGCCGCGGATCAGCAGTGCGTAGACCGGCCAGACATAGCTGTCGTACTCGTCCTCGGGCACGCCGCAACCGATCGGATCCCAGTCGCTGTGCAGGATCTTTCGGACCGCCGCCGACTCGGCTTTAGTGTCGCGGCTCAAAGCATTCCACGTGCGAGCTTCTGCGCCGCCGACGCATCGCCCTTCAGCGCCTCGGAAAGCTTTGCCGCGCGCTCCTGCATGATCCTCTCGACATGGCTGTCCGCGCTCGCCGCAAGCGCCTTGTCCAGCACGGCCGATGCCTCGGCGCCGTACTGCTTCACGTCCAGCGCAGCCAGCGCCCGCGCATACTGCCAGTGGACGCCGACATCGTCGGGCGCGAGCCTCGCGGCTGTCTCGTAGTACTTGCGGCCGCTCTTGACGCTCGCCCCCATGATCGCCGCACCGACCGTGCCGCCGCGGCGGCGGACTTCGACATTCCAGACGGCCAGGAAGCCATGGGCATAGAAATTGTCCGGATCGGCCTTCAGCACCTCACTGGCGAGCTTCTTCCCCTTATCGCCATAGCCAGCCGACCAGGCGTCCAGCACATCCATCTTCCGGCTCTTGAGCGAAAGCGCGATGGCGAGCTGGAGCTGGCCTTCCTCGTGCTTCGGGTCGATCTTGAGGGCCGCCTCTGCATCTTTCGAAGCCCGGTCGACAATGGCGGCGTCCGGCTCGTTAGAACCCGTCATGCAGAGCGCAAGCAGAGCGCGGGCGGCGAAGGCCAGGTCATCCGCCCCGGCCGCCCCCTCGGCCTCTTTCGCCGCCTCCATGTAGTCCCCGCGGGTGAACATGGCGGCCAGCGTCGGCGATGTCGGATGGGCGAGAGCCGGCGCGCACGTCAGCGCGGCCGCGACAACACTCCAGACGGCATTGCGCACCACGCGCATGCGGCAACTCCTGATGGGAAATCGCATGATGACCCCGCATTTTCTCTTGCGCAACGACCCAAACTCAGGCGCTAAGTGACCGATCGGCGCCCCCTCAGGAAATTCCAAGTCGGGCGCCGGCCGAAGGAGCCGGGCGTGCGTGGATTGGTGGTCTCTTTGTCGGCGCTGGGCTTGGCTGCAGCGTGCGATGCCCCCGAAAGCGCCGACAATTTCACCGAGGAGCCGACCCGCGGCGCGCCGGTGACCGATCCCAACACCTTCCGCGCCGATGTCGACCTCGAACGGCCCTATGCCGGGGAATGGGCCGCGGCGACCAACCAGTGCAGCGACCAGAAAAAGGTCTGGACCATCGAGGCCCGCCGAATGGCTATCCTACCGGCGATGCGATTTTGCGCCTTCGACAACATCTATGTCAGCGAAGGCAACAACGGCGCCCGCACCATCTGGTCGGCCAGCGCCAAGTGCCTGGCCGACGGCTCAGAGAGCCACGACTTCCTGTTCTTCCGGGTGAAGGACAACCTCAAGGAAATGAAGGTCACCTTCAACGACACCAGCTCGGTCGAACTGGTCCGCTGCCCGGTCGTGAACCGTTCCTAGCCTTCCTCGCCTGCCGCTCGTCGCAAGTTGATCCGACTCGCACGCGAGCCTATCCCAAGCGCGCGGGAGAGCTTCGTGACCGACACATTGCTGATTTTCCATTTCATCGGGTTGATGCTGGGCGCCGGCGGCGGGCTCGGCTCGACAGTCGTCATGGGGTACGCCAGATCCCTTCCGACGGAACAGGCAGAGCCAGTCCGCGCTGTCGGCCCCACCCTCGCCCGGATGTCGACCGTCGGCCTGGTTCTCATGCTCCTGACCGGCGTGGCGTTGATCGCCTTCAAGTATGGCGGCTTCGATGCGATGCCGCTGATGTTCTGGATCAAGCTCGTGTTCGCAGGCACGCTGACCCTCGCGGTGATCCTGATCGAGGTCACTTACGCGCGGATGGCGAAGGGCAACGCCAAGGCGGCCGAAATGCTTCCCCGCTTCGGGCCCGTTGCGGGAATCTCGGCCCTGGCTGCAGTCGTCTTCGCAGCGCTCGCATTCCACTAGGACCGGGGCGCTCCATGGCCAATGTCCTGCTCATCTTCCACTTCGTCGGCCTGATGCTGGGGGTCAGCGGCAGCCTTGGCGGCGCGGCCACGCTTGCCTATTCGCGTCCGGCCCAGAAGCAGAAGGGCGGCCCGCTGCGCGGCATCGGTCCCGCCTTTGCGCACTTGTCTACCTTCGGGCTCGCTCTTCTCTGGCCGTCCGGCATCGCGCTTTTGGTCGTGAACGACTGGGCCGGCGCGATGGAGCCGATGTTCGTGATGAAGGCGCTGTTCGCACTGCTGCTCACCTTCGCCACCGTATCGATCGAGATGATCTACGCTCAGGCGAAAAACGCACCCCAATTGCCGCCCCTGCTTGTTAGCCTGGGCCCGCTGGCGGTGCTGTCCTACTTCATGACCGTGATCTTCTCGGTGCTGACCTATGGCGGAGGACAATGATGTCACCCATCACCCGCTTTGCCCGGCCCGGCGCCACCCGGGCCCGCTCCGCGGTTCATGACGGCCGCGTCTACACCGTCGCCACCTCGCCGGTGAAATCCGCCTCCATGGAAGAGCAGACGCGCGAAGCTCTGAAGCAGCTCGACACGCACCTCGCCGAGGCAGGAACGGACAAGAGCCGGCTGCTCAGTGTGACCGTCTATATCGCCAATATGGCGTGGAAGCCGGAGATGAACCGCGTCTGGGATGCGTGGGCCGATCGCGCAAACCCGCCCCAGCGCGCCTGCATCGGCGCAACGCTCGAGGGTGAAGACCTGATCGAACTGGTCGCGGTCGCGGCGCTGCCCTAGCCGACCTTGCCCGCCAGCGCATCGCGAATGAGCTGCGCAGTTTCCTTGACGCCGTAGAGCGCGATGAAGCCGCCGAAGCGCGGACCCTGGCTCTGCCCAAGGCAAACCTCGTAGATCGCAGTGAACCAGGCGCGCAGCGGCTCGAACTGCCGCTCGGTGCCGACGGCGAAGACCATGGTCTGCAGGCTCTCCCCATCGAGCGCACCGGTCCAAGTTTCCAGACGCCCCGCGAGATCTTCCAGCGCCGCCCGCTCCTTCTCGTTCGGCGCGCGGTAGGTTTTCGCCGGTTTCACGAAGTCGGCGTAGTATTTCAGCGCATAGCCGACGAGATGGTCCAGCAGCGGATCGGTCTGCGGCGTGGCGTTCGGCGCTTCGCGCTTGATGAAGCCCCAGAGAACATCCTTGTTCGACGCGTTGGCCGCCGAAACAAGGTTCAGCAACATCGCGAAAGACACCGGCGAGGACTTCGACGGCGGCTTTCCGCCATGGATGTGCCACGCCGGGTTTTCGAGCTGCTGCTCGGGCGTCTGCTTGGCATACTGGTCGAGGAAGGTCAGGTACTCGTCCACCGCCTTCGGGATGACATCGAAATAGAGTTTCTTCGCGGTCTTCGGCTTCTGCCACTGATAGAGCGACAGCGATTCCGCGGGCGCGTAGGCGAGCCACTGCTCAACCGAAATGCCGTTGCCTTTCGACTTGGAGATCTTCTCGCCCTTCTCGTCGAGGAAGAGCTCGTACACGAACTGGTGCGGCGGCTCGGCGCCGAGAATCTTGCAGATCTTCGAATAGATCGGCGCATTGGCCTGGTGATCCTTGCCGAACATCTCGAAGTCGACGCCGAGCGCCGCCCAGCGCATGCCGAAGTCCGGCTTCCACTGAAGCTTCACATTGCCGCCAGTCACAGGAACGGTGGTGTCCTTACCATTTTCGTCCTCGAACGTGACGGTTCCGGCCTGCGCATCCACCGCCTTCATCGGCACGTAGAGCACGCGACCCGTGGTCGGCGAGATCGGCAGGAAGGGCGAATAGGTTTCGCGGCGCTCGTCGCCAAGCGTCGGCAGCATCACCTTCATGATGTCGTCGTATTTTTCGGCCGCGCGCAGCAGCATCGCGTCAAACTTGCCTGACTTGTAGAGGTCGGTGGCCGACGCGAATTCGTACTCGAAGCCGAACGAGTCCAGGAAGGCGCGCAGCCGCGCATTCATGTGCGCGCCATAGCTCTCGTGCGTGCCGAACGGATCGGGCACGGACGTCAGCGGCTTCTGCATGTAGTCCTTGAGCTTCTCCGGGTTCGGGATCGTGTCCGGGATCTTGCGCATCCCGTCCATGTCGTCGGAGACGCAGATAAGGCGCGTCCTGTACGCCCCGCCCGTCAGCGCCTCAAAAGCGCGGCGCACCATCGTGGTTCGGACTACTTCTCCAAAAGTTCCGATGTGCGGCAGGCCCGAGGGGCCGTAGCCGGTCTCGAACACCACGGGCGCGTCCTTCGCCCTGCCGGCCTTCTCCAGCTTCTCGATGCGCGCCTTCAGCTCGCGCGCCTGCTCGAACGGCCAAGCCTTGGCGGTTGCGGCGAGGTCAGCGACGGACATGAGGCAACTCCTGTCCGTTTCGCCTAGGGGGGCGACGCCAGAGGGTCAAGCACGAGGCCAAAATCTAGTGTGGGCGCTTCCGGTACTCGTAGTTCGGCTTGATGACCGCGTTGACGAACTGGCCCTTGGATAGCGTCGCCTTGTAGTTGCGATACACCTCCTCCGACACGCCCAGATAATCGTAGGCATCCCCATCGCGATACTTCACCGACAGGACGCCGTCCTTCCAGTGAACCCAATCGATTGCGCTTGAGGGCATCATCCGGCCCTATTGAAGTACTGCACTTCGCGCTCGTGCTTCTCGGCTGCTGCTTTGGTCTTGAACGTACCGAGGTTCCGCCTCTTGCCCGTCTTCGAGTCCTTCTTGAGCGAGTAGAGCCGATACCCTCCCGAAGCCAGTTTGCGGATCATGGCGCTCTCCCGTGTTGCAGGAAGAACGCGGCAGGCCCCGGGGAAGGTCCGCCAAATCAGCCCCAGGGAGCCCTGCGACACCCCGCCCACGGCACAGCGGTTGCAAGGCGATTGACAATCAGTCGCAACTGCTGCAAATGGTTCGCATGATCATCTGCGTGTGCCGGGGCCTCAATACTTCGAAAGTGAGCGACGCCATCGCGGCGGGCGCTCGCTCTCCCCGTGCCGTCCATTCGCACTACCAGACCACAATAAACTGCGGCAAATGCTGCGAAACCGTGTGTGGGATGATCCGGGAACAGGCCGGCCCGAACGTCAGCGAAGGCCAGGACATGCTCGCCGCGGCCGAATAAGCCCGCCGGCATCGCCGAATCTCCGGAATCGCGAACGCAAGCTCCTCGCATTCTCAAAAAACTCCAATAAAAACAACTTGAAAAGCGCAGCGAGTCGGCGTCTTTAGCCATGTTCGCGCGTTAAGCAGGTCGAGCCGCCCTCCCCCAGCCCCATCGGCGGCCATTTTTGGAAGGAGCGCTGCCATGAAGGGCGATCCCAAGGTCATCGAATTCCTCAACCAGGCGTTGAAGAACGAGCTAACCGCGATCAACCAGTATTTCCTGCATTCCCGCATGCTCCGCGACTGGGGCGTCAGCGAACTGGCACAGAAAGAATACAAGGAATCCATCGAGGAGATGGAACACGCCGACTGGCTGATCGAGCGCATCCTCTTCCTTGAGGGCCTGCCCAACCTGCAGGACCTCGGCAAGCTGTTCATCGGCGAGACCGTGCAGGAGATCCTCGACTGCGATCTCAAGACCGAGCAGATGGCGGTGCCGGTGCTGCGTGATGGCATCCAGTATTGCGAGAGCGTGCGGGACTACGGCTCGCGCGACATCCTGAACAAGATCCTGCACAACGAGGAAGAGCACATCGACTTCCTCGAAACGCAGTTCGACCTCATCGCGCAGGTCGGCATCCAGAACTACATCCAGCTCCAGTCGAAGCCCAATGCCTCGCAGGCGCTGGACAAGTAAGACTCTGGACAAGTAGCACCCTGCCCGCACTAATCGCGGGATGACATCGCGTTTCAATCCATCGGGCGTCGCAGCGCCCGCGCCGCACTACAGCCATGGCGTCGGCGTGGCTGCGGGCTTGCGCACGATCCACGTCTCTGGACAAGTTGGCATGTCGCCAAGCGGCGCCATTCCCGCAAGTGTCGAGGACCAGCTCGACATCGTCTGGCAGAACATCGAGGCCGTGCTGGCCGAGGGCGGGTTCAAGCTCACCGACATCGTCAGCGTGCGCGGCTACCTGCTCGACGCCGCCGCCGTGCCCGCCTACCGCACACGTTTCAAGGCCAGGCTGGGCGACACGCGGCCGGCGTCGACGCTGGTTGTCGTGAAGGCGCTGGTTTCGCCGCAGCTTTTGGCCGAGATCGAAGTCGTCGCTGCGGCATGAGCAATTTCTTCCATCACCTGGATCTCACCGTCATCGATCCCGTGAAATCGCGACCGCTGTACGAGCTGTTCCTCGGCCATCTCGGCTTCACGCTGAAGAGCGCGGGCGACGAGTGGGCCGGCTTCGGCCTGAGCGACAAGCGCTATCCCTGCATCACGCTGCTGAAGGCAAAGGGCCGTAACGCCGCTCGCAAGCACGACCGTTATTCGTCCGGCCTGCACCACCTGTCGCTACGAGCGAAATCGAAAGAGGATGTCGACGCGCTCTACAAGAAGCTGAAGAAGTTCGGCGCGACGATCCTCGATCCGCCGGCGGAGTATGCGGATTACGGCAAGGGCTACTACGCCGTGTTCTTCGCCGATCCGGACGGGCTGAAGCTGGAGTATGCGTTCACGCCGCCGTCCGCCGAAGTGCGGGTGTGATGGGCGCGCGGGTTCATCACGTCGACCTGTCGATCCGCAATATCGCGGCGGCGGAGCCGCTGTACGACCTCGTGCTCACGCACATGGGGTATGTGAAGGGCAAACCCTATCCGCGCGGCGGCGGCGAGTGGGATCTGCTGGATGGCTCTTCCATCGGCATCAGCCCGACCACAGGAGACAACGCCGAAAGACCCCATGACAGGTACTCGTCAGGACTGCATCACCTCGCCTGGCGGGCGGAGAGCCGGGCGGATGTCGATGCGTTGTTCGCCAAGCTGACGGCGTTCGGGGCGGCCATCCTCGATCCGCCGGCCGACTATCCGAAATACAATGGCGGACGCGGGTACTATGCCGTGTTCTTCGCCGATCCGGACGGTCTCAAGCTGGAATATGTCTGGACGCCGTAACGCCCCTGCCCTCACGGCAGTCTTGCAGAAACTCGAAATTACCCGAACCATGCCCCACGCATCTGATGCGACCGTCAGGGAGCTGCGCCGAAATGCTCACGATTGAACAGCTCAGGGCCAAGGTCGCCTTGCAGCGGGAGAACCTGCCCGCGCTCTACGGCGATGTCGATTTCTCGATTCTGCCGGAGCGATTTGCCGATGAACCTGTGATCGAGACTGGGCCGAAAAGCCGGAACGATCACCTGCGCCCTCAGATCATGGCCAACACCGCGCTGGTGGAGCGCATGCGCGCCTACACCATGCTGGGCGACACGGTGGCGGACGCCTATGCCGGGCTGATGCCGAAATACGGCTTCCGCAAGATCGTGGGCATGCTGACCGAAGCCTGTGAGCGCGGCGTTGAGAATGTCGCCGATGCGCCACCGGAGCTGGTCGCCTTCATCCGCGCCATGGAAGCAACGCCCGACTGGGTGGACATGAAGCTGGTGGAGGAAGGCGCAAGACAGAGCCGGGAGGATGCGGCGAACTATTCTCCCTTCGTCATGCGCGGCGCCTTCATCGCGACCTTCATGAACAAGTATTCGGCGCTGCCTATGGCGCTTACCGGCACGCTCTCGAGCGAAACCGCGTCGCGGCGAGTGAAGGACACGGCGAGCTTCTTCATCACGTCCGTGCTGCCCGGCGCGCTCGAACGGCATGGACCGGGCTTCCGCGCCGCGGCGATGGTGCGGCTGATGCATTCCATGGTGCGCTTCAATGCGCTGAAACGGTCGAACATGTGGGACGTGAAGACGTTCGGCATCCCCATCCCTCAAGTGGACCAGATGCCGGCGGGGCTGATCGGAACATTCCTTCTGGCGTTCAAGATCACCGGCAAGGGCCGCTTCGAGTACACCGCCGCGGAACGGGCGCGAGTGGAGCTGGCGCGCTATCGCTGCTTCCTGCTTGGCCTGCCGGAGGAACTATTGCCGGACACGCCGAAAGAGATGGTCGACGTGATGCTGATGTACGACCAGACCCTGCGCAAAGGCTTCGACGATGCAACATGCGGCGAGCTGGTGCGCGCAACCCTGGCCGCCTACATGCCCGCCGACGAGAAGCTGGGCAGCCGGATCTTCGACCGGATAGAGCGCAGCTTCTCGAAGATATTCTTCCTGCTGAGCTTCATGGCAGGCGACAGGAAGAAGGCCCAGGAAATGGGCGTGAAGATCGGGATCCGCGACTGGGCCGTGTTCGTCGCCTGTAGCCTGTTCATCGGAGTACGGAAGGGCCTCTACGCCCTCGCCTGCCGCACGCCGGGCCTGCGTGGACCGGCGGACCGGATGCTGGTGCGCAAGCTGGAGCAGATGCTGAAGAGCTACGGCCACGCCGAATTCACCAGCGATGCGGCGACCTACCGCCCCGTCCGCGTGCAGCAGGCGGCGGAATAGCCCCGGAATCCTTGTCTGCGCCGCAGTGCAGCCATGTTCAGGCGATTTCAATCTTCCTGGTGCAGCCTGCGCCGCTGGAGTTCGAGTTCGCATGTCTACCCCCACAGCCAATCCGCGCCTTGTCCGACGCCTTGCCCTGCTCTGGGCGGCGATCGCCATTGCGCTGATGGGCGTGATCGTGTGGGGCGCGATGCAGACCGACGATCCGCTGTCGAGCTATGTCCACACCGACAAGGCGCGGCACATCCTGGCCTTCGGCGCCATCGGCCTGTGCGCTGCGTTCATGCCGTCGACGCGGCTGAAACTCATGGCGCTGGGCGGCGTGCTGTGCTTCGCCCTTGTCTCTTGGTTTTGCGGCATAGTGCGTTGGCGGACGAGGTCCCGTCCCGCCCTCGGGTTTGAAGCCCGTCCACGAGCCTGGGACTCGTCCGCCTCTTGCCTACCCGCCCTGAACAGTTGCCTGGGAAGCCGCA
>JAUYPV010000024.1 GCA_030697555.1 Hyphomonadaceae bacterium | reverse complement strand
AGGCGTACCCGTGGCCAAGATCCCCGATCACCGCAGACCCTTCGATCCGGCCAAGGCCGCCCGCGACCGCGCCAACGCCGTCAAGGAAGCCCCTGCGCAGTTGACCCTGCAACAGCGCATGGCCCAGCGCCGCCCGCTCCTCCTCCCCGAGAAGAAGCTGCTGCGGGAAGAGGACTAGACAGGCTGCTTTCTCGATCATCGTCGATACCAAGACTGATCTGGCGAGCTTGCCGGGTGCGTTCAATTCAATCGAGTATTCTGGGAGTGGTTGAAAAACCTCGGCGCAAACCCTTCGGTATCGACTTTCATCATCTCCTCCATTTGCGTGTTGTCCTCCAAGAATTGCCCCTGAGGCAATTCCAGGAAGCTCCAGCAGCTGAAGGCCCGCCCGGTGCGCTTAATCTGCCGATTAGAACTCTTCACGAGTTCCAATGCCCGTTGACGGTCGCCGCAAACGAAATGCGCAAGCGCCAAACATTGCAGAAAGTTCGCGGCAAAAGACCGCTCACCTTTGCTTTTCTCCAACATAGCCTGGCCTAACTCGACCACCCGCGCGAAGAGGTCACAAGGAATTTTTCGCGTCAGGCCCCACTCTGCAATGGCGTAGTTGAAAACATCTGCGACCGTTTCGTTCTCTAGGACTGCATTGCGATTGATGGCGAGTGCGTGCATCGCGTATCGAAACTTATGTAACGCGATGGACGCGAGAACTATCTTGTATTTGTAGTGCTCGCGATCCTCGGCGGAAAGAACTTCTTCGGCCATCGCCTTTTCACTCAATCGCACCGCAAGCGGCAATGACTCAGGCGCAGACATGAGCACTTGCACCAAACGGCGGCGATCGCCGCCCGTCAGAGAAAGTGATGCGGTCGATTTTTCCACTGCCGCAGCCCAACCGCTTTGATCCAAATCTCGGACCATGTTCACTGCTCGAACAATAAGATCGGCGGGAGCATCCTTGAATTCCAGAACACTCAACCAGTCGCTCAAGGCAGCATCTCTATTACCGAGCGAAAGATGACACGAGCCCCGCAAAGCCAGGTTGCGAATGATCTCGTAGCCCCCTTCGATCGCGACATTCAAGGATGCCAGGGACTGCTCATTGTCCCCGATGATACCGTAAGCGCGCGCGAGCCAGCTTGCCACCTCAGCGTCGTCTGCGTGTGTTTCTTGAATTGAATCGAGAGGCAAATTGTTAAGTTTACCGAAGGCCTCCGACCTCGTGGCTGCCTCAAGGGCTCGCTTCATCGCGATGACAGCTCCATCGCGGTCATCGTAATTTGAGGCCACAACGGCATCTCGGAGCTTCGCATATTCTTTAGCGAGGCTGGTGCCTTTTCTAGCGACAGAAAAGATAGCTTCGCTTAGCAAATCCAGGCTGTTGTAGTGATGGATGCACGACGCGACTTCGTCGTAGCCCAGTCTTGATTTGGCCTTTTCAAACATACCTTCGAGGATATCGTTCTCGTCATCCAGGTTGGGAACGTTGGACGGGCAAAAATGTAATTCAATTTTTCGCCGACGAGCGCTAATCGCTTCCCGTCGAACAGCCTCAACCACCGGAACCAACCCGTCGATGTTCTGCTCAGTTGGCAAGAACATCACAACTACCGCGTGTGGGAGCTGTCGAGTGCAAATGCCGCCAATGTCGGTATGGCCTGTTCGGCTGTCGATGAAGACGTAGTCGAATCCGATTTCTTTGTACGTCTCCCACTGCTGTTTCAAGTCTTCAAAGAGCAAGTAGCCGCTGCGCTCCGCATACAGCGTTTCCCAATTAATCGAGCCGAGCCGCTCCGAGTACGAGGGGTCGTTAATGTTGCCGGCGGGCAAAATCCAGATTGGATGCGAATTCAATTCGCATTCGCTAATAAATGACTCCACGCGAGGTGCGATGTTGTCGCGAACGAACTCGGAAATGTACTCAACAATGCCCGGCTTTCCGCGAACGCCCTGAAGTCCACGATATGAACAAAGGCCTGGCGCCTCCAAGTCAAAGTCAACCAACAGTACCCGTTTGCCGGATGCTGCGAGCAGCGTCGCGGTGTTCATCAAAGCCGAAGTTCGGCCGACGCCGCCCTTAAAGGAGTAGAATGTAACTACGTACATCACGCAGCCTTCTGAACTGCCGGCGCCCGCAGTTGAAAGACCTCTGCCTCTCTACGAACCTGCGGAGAGAAGGGCGTAACGAACTTGGGATCGCCACGAACGCCTCCATCGCTTCGACCCTCAATCCTCAGCGCTATGCGAAAAACCTCAGGGCTGCTGAAAAGCAATCTCAGAGAGCGATCTGCCGAAAGGCTCTGGATCTGATTTCCGGTCTCCCATCGCCGAATTGACGCTACGCCATAACCCGTCACCTCACCCAACCTTCCTTGGGTCAATTGATATACTTCCCGGAAGGTTTTGATATCTGATGGCGTTAGGCGCCCCAGATAGTGACAAACAGATTCATGTCGAATGTCTTCAGCCTGTGAGTCGGTATACTGATCACCGCAGTTGGCGCACTTCCAAACTGGAATACTAGCAACGAGCTCGACCTGTTTGTCGCCGTCCAGATAGGCGAAGGGAGCACTGCGCCAGACTAATGTGCTGCGTCCGCCGCAATCCTCGCAGCCGCGAACCTCACCATTCGGATCATGCATTTCGCCACTCACCATCAACTCCTTCGTGGACATCACGAGTGAAAGCTACGCCCCCTCACCCGGTCGCTAAGCATTTGAAGTTTTACGTATATTTTTATGGTTTCGCACGGCGAAGAGTACTTAAGAACGTAGCCCTTCTTGCCAAGGGGCAAGTCCAGTTCGATGACAGTTAAGGTGTGCCCCGCTCGTAGCAGCTCGGCGACAAACTCCCACGCGCCATCTTCCGTGAATGCCTCTCTCGTCCGAGGGTCTGTTACGGATCTCGGTCGCCAATCACAAGGCGCTTCGGGGGAAAACTTGGCGGTTCTTGTCCTCCTGGACTCGCACAGATCTGCCAGACGTTTTCGGAATTCATCCGATACCACCTTCGACCCCTAAAATTGCCCCCCAAGCTGCCCAGGACAGCTCAATCGATATCCTAATAAAAGCCTGAGGTCAACTGAAAATATCAATTGAGCTGCGGGGCCATTTTTAATAGCACCCGGAACTGCCGCGCAAGGCTAATAGGGGAGACCCGGAATCCCATCGTTCCGCATGCTCTCTTTCCTTTCGCCGCAAGGAGTCACGCAATGTCTTGGGAAGACGAGACGCCGCATGGGCCGCGGATGTCGGGGCACAAAACCGATGAGGTCGCGCCGCGCCGCTCGCGGCGTGCACGCTCGGGTGGATAGTTCTTCCACCGACCTAACAGTTCCAGCTTGTCGCGCCGAACACGGCCACGGTGGCGCAAGCTGAGTTGCGGGCCTAGGATTCGCCCTCACGGGGAAACCCCGGGTTCCATCGGAACAAGGTCGATGGAACTACGTTAGCAACCCCGGAGACGGGGGCTTAACAATGAGCAAGTCGGGCAAGGGTCGTACGTCTGGGCCCGATCCATCCGAAGGCGTCGTCGCCCATCCGGGGCGGAAGAAGTCTTTTGAAAAAGCCGAAGCGAAGGCGCGCGAAGTTCTGCGCGAACGTGGCTTCAACGAAGAGATGATCGAGGCGGAACTCAAGCGCGCCAGACGCCGCGACCTGCTCGACTAGACGCCTCAAGCGCCCATCCGCTTCCGACAGTCCTCACCCTCGCGCCGCGATGGTCGCGGCGTGCAGGCTCGGGCGGATAGTCATTCCACCGACCTAGCCGTTCCAGCCTATCGCGCCGAACACGGCCACAGCGGCTAGTATTGCGATGCTGGTGACGATCATCGACCAGATCATCTGTTCTCGTATGCGTCGCATGGGCCCACCACCCAGTTATCGAAGACGCAGTCTACCAGAAACACGCGGCGAGTTGGAGTCGGATTCTGTGACGGCGTCGCTTCCGCGCCGGGCAGGCCTACGCCTTGGGCAGCCGGCTAACATAGATTGTCCCGATGGATCTGGCGTCGGCCCAGACGTTGGCCCGCCGCGTCATGATCTCGATGTCATGTTCGGACTGGCTGGCGAAGTAGTGCCGGCCCATTTTCTGGTCGGAGCACGCCACGCCTTGCTTGGGATGTTCGGAGCTGGAGATGACCAGTGCATACAGCTCCTGGGCAGGCGGGCGCTCATGCAGTTTTAGCTCTACGACTTTAGCCATCCGTCACCTTGCACAGGCGCCAGCGCGGATCGGTACGGCGGCGCACACGGGCGATGGTAAAAAGCCGCTAACCGTGCCGCGCCGGATTCCCGGAACTCTCGCTTCCCCCACACGTTTTCTCCTCTCGCCACGAGGAGTCACGCCATGCCTGCGAAGACCGCGCCCACGAAGACCGGGACGCCGCATGAGCCACGTGCGCCAGGCGACAAGACGGACGAGACCGCGCCGCCGAAGAAGCCGTTCCGCACGCCCGGCAAGAACATGACCGAGCCGGCGCCGCATGTCGGCACGGATGGCCACAGCCACGAGCCTGAGCCCAAGCCCGGCGATCCGCCCCGCGAATAAAAAACACTGACGCGACAGGGGGTGCGGCATTGCAGGCGGGATAATCGATTGCAGCGCGGCGCCGTAATCGCCATATCAATCTGCGTGCGGCGAGAGGATCGTCCTTTCGGTCTTGCGCCATGGAGACCTCCGCATGGCCTTCCCACCCAAGAAACCCTACACGCCCAGCAAGACCCGGCCGCCCGGTTCGCCTGAGCCCGGCGACAAGGTGAACAACACGCGCAACTTCGATGCGCGTCCCAAGCCGATCGTCGAGCCCGGCAGGTATGAGCCCCGCCGCCACGCGCCGGATCGCACCCGGCCCGCGGACGACGCCGCAGCCCCGGATGTCGGCACCGATTCCGAAGCCGCTGCCGAAGCCAAGCCGAACTAGACCGGGCCGCGCCGGAGGCGCGCCTGCGACCCTCCGGCGCCTGCCGCGGGCGGAACGTTCCACCTGCATTGCACGTTAGTCATGACGAACCCCCAATCCTGCAAAGGAGGCCCTCGTCATGGGCACGCCACGTCACTTCGAACCCACTCCCCAAGAAGCGCCCATTCACGACAGCGTCTTCGGTCATCTCAACGAGCAGGACCAGCTCGCCGACGACACGCCGGCAGGCGCGGATCCCGACAGCGTCAACATCATCGGCGCGGCGGTACAGCCCGAACGCAACCAGCCCATCCGCAATCTCGGCGACACCGACCAGGGCGACCGCCAGCCCGATGGCCGCCGGCGCAGGTAAGCCGGAAAGCTGGCGCCGGAATCTGAAAAGACCTCTCTCTAGGATTGCCGCCTCGCGCCTTTCCGCGGACGGCAACAGGCTGCGTGATTTCGCTATGGCGCGCCTTGTGACGCCTTACAGCGACGCAACGTCCTCCCCACATCTTTGGTAGTGGCGATAGGAGGACCTTGATGTCCATTGACAAGCGCCGGCTGGGCGAACCGGCAGACGACCATCCGATCCACGACGGCGTCTTCGGCCTTCATCAGGATGAGCACGTCGACGACACACCGCCCGGGGCGGACCACGACAGCGTGAACATCATGCGCGCCGGCGTGCAGCCCGAAGGCTTCGGCCCATTGCGCAGCCTCGGCGACACCGATCAGGGCGACCGCCAGCCCGATGGGCGCCGGCGCCGCTGATGCCGCGGAATCTTTGTTCCGCCGCGCCTCATCTGGACCAAGCGGTTGGAACGACAAACCCGAGCCGCAGCCGCGCTGGACGCGGCTGAAATTGCAACGACACCGGAAACCCCGATCGAGGCCAAGGCCTCGCCGGGTTTTTTTCGTGCGGCCTTGCAGCCGGTAGCCCTCGGCGCCTCGCCCCTCTATAAGGCCGCCAATCCCGAGGGGTCTTGATGTACCGCGTCCACTGCCAGCTCGACCGCACCGAGGCCGAGCGCCTGTCCGATCTCCTTGCGGGACTCGACCCCTCGCCTGCCTCCGCCGTTTCGGTGGAGGAGGTCTCCAAGACTATGTGGAGCCTCGACGCCTTCTGCATCGGCGAGGACGAGGCCAACGAAGCCGCCGCCATCATTGCGCGCGAATCTCCGAACGCCCGCGCGGCTGTAATCAAGCTCGACGACAAGGACTGGGTGGCGATGTCGCTCGCCGGCCTGCCCGCCGTGCATGCTGGTCCGTTCGTTGTCGCCGGCGCACATGAGCTCGTGCGCGTGCGCGGCGGAAAAATTCCGGTGTGGATCGAAGCAGGCCCCGCCTTCGGCACCGGCCATCACGGAACAACCAAGGGCTGCCTCGAAGCGCTGTCGCTCGAACTGAAACGCAGGATGCCGCGCCGTGTGCTCGACATCGGCACAGGCTCCGGCGTGCTCGCCATTGCCGCCGTGAAGGCAGGCGCCGACTTTGCGCTGGGGACCGACCTCGATTTCGACTCGATCCGCATCGCCAAGGAAAACGCGAAGAACAACGCAACCGGCCGCCGCCTGAAGCTGCTCTATGCGCGCGGCGCCGGTCATTCGGTGATCCGTGCGGGCGCGCCTTACGATCTTGTGCTCGCCAACATCCTTGCGAAGCCGCTGGTCGGCCTTGCGCCGGAGATTGCGAAACTCGTGCGTACGGGCGGCCGCGTCATCCTGTCCGGTCTCCTGACTCATCAGGAACCGCAGGTAAAATCAGCGTATTCCGGCAGGGGGCTCAATCTGGTTGCGCGCCGCCGCCTCAATGGCTGGTCGACGCTTACCTATGAGCGCAGCGTTACTTGAGAAAATAACGGCCGGGCGCCTAATCGCTGACCTTGCAGCAATGGGTGTGCAGGTGTCATTTCGGTGTGTCAGCGGTGGGTGAATCATGCGTCAGACATATGAAGTCATCGGCGGTCCGGCGGTTGGGCGCGCGAGTCTGCCTTTGTTGCGGCTGACGCTGAAATCGATGGAGCTGGATGGCGTCTACATCCCGCACGACGACGAGTACCAGAACGAATACCTGCCCGCCTGCTATGAGCGCCTGGCCTGGGCCACCGGCTTCACCGGCTCCGCCGGCGCCGCGTTCGTCTTCCAGAAGACCGCGATCATCTTCATCGACGGCCGCTATACCTTGCAGGTGAAAAACCAGATTCCGCCGAAGATGTTCGAGGTCGCGGATCTCGTCGATCTCGGCCCGTTCGGCTGGCTCGCGAAACAGACCAATCTCTCCGGCCAGAAGATCGCTTATGATCCGAAAGTCATCTCGCCCGATGCGCTCGACAAGCTGGTCGATGCGGCGAAGAAGGCAGGCGCCGTACTGGTGGCCGCCGAGACTAGCCCGGTCGACGCTGCCTGGGCCGACCGTCCGTCCGAGCCTACTGCGCATGTCGTGCCGCATGACATCGCCTATGCCGGCGAAAGCTCGTCGTCCAAGCGGGCGCGCCTCGGCAAGGCGATGCAGGATGCGAAGATCGATGCGGCCGTCATCACTTCACCTGCCTCCATCGCCTGGCTGTTCAACGTGCGTGGCGGCGACGTCTCGCGCACGCCGCTGCCGCTGGGCCGCGCCTTCCTCTATGCCGACGGCCAGGCCGAAATCTTCCTCGCCCCCGGCAAGGTCGGCGCGGAACTCGGCGCGCACCTCGGCAACGAAGTCTCGCTGCGCTCGGCCAACGAGCTCGAGCGGCGCATGGCCAAGCTGCAGGGCAAGCGCGTCAGCGTCGATCCAGGCATGGCTTCGTCCTGGTTCTTCACCGCGCTGAACAAGGCCGGCGCCGAGGTCGTGCGCCAGCAGGATCCCGTCATGCTGCCGCGTGCGAAGAAGAACGCCGTGGAGGTCGAAGGCGCACGCAAGGCGCACCGGCGCGATGGCGCAGCGTTGTCTCGCTTCCTCCGCTGGTTCGAGGAGAACGGCCAGACGGGAGAAGTCACCGAAATCGACGCTGCCCGGAAAGTCGAGGAATTCCGCGAGCAGACCGGCGAGCTTCAGGACCTGTCGTTCAACGCCATATCCAGCGCAGGGCCCAATGGCGCGATCAACCACTACCGTCCCGACACCCAGACCAATCGCAAGCTGGAGCGCGGCACACTCTTTCTGCTCGATTCAGGCGGCCAGTATCTCGACGGCACGACGGACGTCACGCGCACCATGGCGGTCGGCGATCCCACCGAGGAGATGAAAGAGCGCAACACACGCGTGCTCAAGGGCCACATCGCGCTGTCGCGGGTGCGCTATCCGAAAGGCACGACGGGTTCGCAGCTCGACGTCCTCGCGCGCATGGCGCTGTGGGAAGCCGGCCTCGACTACGACCACGGCACCGGCCACGGCGTCGGCAGCTATCTCGGCGTGCACGAAGGTCCGCACCGCATTTCGAAAGTGGGCAACACCGTCGCGCTCGAGCCGGGCATGATCGTCTCGAACGAGCCGGGCTACTACAAGGCGAATGACTACGGCATCCGCATCGAGAACTTGCAGGTCGTCACCGAAGCCAAGCCGATCAATGGCGGCGAACGCGACATGCTCGGCTTCGAGACGCTGACGCTCGCCCCGCTCGACCGCCGGCTCATCCTGCCCGGCCTGCTCACCGAACAGGAATGGATCTGGCTCGACCGCTATCACGCGCGCGTGCTGTCGGAAGTCGGACCGCTGCTCAGCGAGGAGGACCGCGCCTGGCTGGCAGAGGCGTGCAAGCCGCTCTAGCTTGGGGGCCGACGCCGCCCCACCCCTGTTCTGGATGCCACGCAGGTCATCGCGCATGCGCGGCAGCAGACACCCGTTGCGAGCGGCTAGTTGCCGATCCCGGCGCCTGAGGAAACTCCGCCGCCCATCTCGCCAGGACGGCGCATGTCGCCATTCTTGGCGAGGTCACGCTGTAGCTTGGTGTCCTCGTAGCTGGGCTTCTCGTCCGTCGAACGACAGACCTTCACCTTTTTCACCCTCGAACCAGTCGCGAATTCGTATTTGCAGGTCTCTTTGACATCTTTTGGAGCTTCGGCAGTGACCGTCACGGTCGTTTGAGGAATTTCAGCCGGCGGAGCAGCTACTTGCCCGGCCGCAGCCTGAAAGAACATCACAAGCGCTGCATCGATCATGGTCTCATCCCGGATTCTCTGGCCGCGAATCTAGTAGTTCGCTATCTCACTGGCAACGAGACATTGCCGACTCCCGCAAAGAAGGACGAATGTGCCCCACCAGATTCGGAGCTGCCGATGATGCGAAATGTTCTTGCCGCAAGCTTGCTGGCCCTTTCCCTCGCCGCCTGCGCGACTACGCCCTCGGCGCCCAGCGACACCGAGTTCGCAGGCTGCGCCGCCTACAAACCAGCCTACGATGTCACTGACAGGTTCATGTCGAGCTTCAACTCCAAGAACGCCGAAGCCTGGGGCGCGACCTTCCATTTCCCGAGCGTGCGGATTGCTAGCGGCAATGTCCGCATCATCAACTCTGCCGCCGACCTGGAAAACTCGTTCGCCACGCTCGGCGCGCAGGGGTGGGACCATTCGGCGTGGGCGGCGCGGAAAGTCGTCCAGTGCGCCGATACCAAGGCCCACATGCTGACGACGTTCGTGCGCTATCGCGCCGACGGGTCCGAACTGTCGAAGTTCAACTCGCTCTATATCGTGGAATTCAAGAACAACCGCTGGGCGCTGACCGCCCGCTCGAGCTTCGCGCCATGATGGTTCGTTTCATTCAAACGCTTGCCGGCCTGATCCTTCTGTTCGGCGCCTCCGCCTGCGCGCCGAAGGAGGAGAGTTTCTCGTCCTGCGCCGCGAGCAAGCCGGCGTCCGAGGTCATGGACAGTTTCATGGCCGCCTTCAACGCGAAGGACATGACGGCGCTCGAAAAGACCTTCCACTTTCCGAATATGCGGATCTCCGTCTACCCGCTTCACGTCCTCACAGGACCTGGCCAACAGGAGGATGTGTTCGGAATCCTGGCGGCGGAAGGCTGGGCGCGCAGCGCCTGGATCGACCAGACCATCGTCCAGTGCGACCCGACCAAAGCCCACATGCTCGCGACCTTCGCGCGTTATCACGCCGACGGTTCGGAATACGCCCGCTATGACGGGCTCTACATCATCGAGCTGCGCGACGGTTTCTGGGGCATCACAGCCCGTTCGACGTTCGCGCCGTGAGATTCTGATTGGCCTCGATCAACACCTCTCCCGGCCGCGACAAGTTCGGCGCCGATCCGGCCGCCTACGACCGTGCGCGTCCGGGCTATCCGCCTGAACTGTTCGACTGGCTGCGCGAAAGCTGCACCCTCAGCGAGAGATCGGACTGTTTCGAAATCGGTGCGGGGACGGGGCATGCGACGTTGCCTGTGCTCGCCCTCCCCGTTCGATCCGTGCTGGCGATCGAGCCTGGCAGCGTGCTGGCGGACTGGCTCGGCGGAGCCGGCCATGCGCGCCTCAAGATCAGCGTGCACCGGTTCGAGGATGCCGAGCTTCCCGCCAACGGTTTCGACTTCGGCTTCTGCGCCACGGCGTTTCACTGGCTGCCGCGGATGAAGAGCTTCGCGAAGATCATCGCCGCGCTGAAGCCCGGCGGGCATTTCGCGATGTGGTGGAACGTCTTCCACGATCCCGCGCGGCCGGATGCGTTCGATGCAGCCACCGCCCACCTGTTCGGCGGGCTGGAGGAAGAGCCGGAGAAAACTGCCTCACGGCCCGCGTTTGCGTTGGATGTGAATTCACGCCTGGGGGAAATGCGCGCGGCAGGCTTCGCGGATGCGCGCCACAGGCTGTTCCGCACGACGATATCGTTCACGCCGGAGAGGCTGGCGGCGCTCTACGGCACGTTCTCGCGCGTACGCATGGCGCCGGCGGAAACGCGGGATCGGCTGCTGTCGGAAGTCCAGCGCATCGCAGCCGGGGAGTTTTCGGGAACAGTCGTACGAGAAGTTGCGACCAGCGCCTTTGTTGGCCGCCGCGCCTAGTTCGCGCAGAGCCGCTTGCCGGCATACTCCGGCGCGTAGGCGATACACGACACATCGAGGAACCAGGGCGCCTTCGATGCGTCGAGGTCGCCGACCCAATCCTTCAATTGCCGGCTAGACCACAGGCTGACGAGAAATTGCTGCGGTCGATTGAGCTTGCCGACATTGTCGCCCGTTTCTTCGTGCACAAGCGCCCCATCCACGTACCAACGCACCGCATCCGGGCGCCAGTCGAAGGCGTAGGTATGAAATCCCTCCGCGGAATCGAACGGCAGCGCCACAATCTCGTGCGTTGCTTTCGAGTTCTGGTGGTAGGTCAGCTCGGCGCGCCGCGTGTCCCTGCCGGTGATCTCGATGTCGATTTCATTGGGACGGACGCTCCCATCCCTCGCCGCGTAGGTGAAGGCGCCGATGACCATGCCGGGATCGTGCGGCGTGCGCATGCGGATCTCGAAATAGCCATAGCGGAATTTCTCTTGAGTCTGGATCTCGCCGCTCGAAAAAGGCGTCTCCGATCCTGCCGCCGACTTGCCCAGCGTGATACGAAGCCCCTCGGGCGTGACCTTCACCTGGCTCGACTGCCAGTCATTTTCCATCCACGCACCATTCGACCAGCCGTCGGAAACGTACCAGCGATCGTGCAGCTCGGCTCCGTCGAAGCGATCGACAAACGCCTTGCCCATCTGCGGATACGCACGGGCGGCCGGCGGCGGCGCAACGCCTGGAGGGTTGGCGGGCGGCGTTTCTACCGCAAGCGCCTGCGCGGCGCGTGCAGCGGTTTCCACCGCTTCGTGCGCGGCCAGTTGCTCGGCCGTCTCCTGCGCCGCTACCGCGCGAGCGATGTTCGCCTGCCGCGCGAGGTGTCCCGTATAGAGCGACACGCCCGTGCAGAAGACGATGATCACGGCCAGGCTAACAATAACGCCCGCGCCTTCAGGCGAAATCCGCCTGATATCCGCGGCGATGGTTTCCGCTGTACGTCTGAGCCAGACCGCCTTCATCAAGGACTGGCCGCAACCTCCGTGCCAGCGGTGTTAATACCGCTCAGTGACGCCAGCCGCACTCGATGCAATTGCCGTCCGGGTCCGCGACCTTGGCGGCGTAGTAGGAGTACCGCCCGCCGGTTGGCTGCGGCGCGGGATAGCCGAGCTGCCGGCCGCCGGCTTCCATCGCCGCCCGGTAGAAAGCACGGACGGAAAAATCATCCGGCGCCTCGAAGGCGACGTGGGCGGGCTGGGTTTCCGGCTGGTCGTCCTCAACGGCAATGGCGTCGGCCGCTTTCACCTTCAGCACAGGGCTCGACATGTCGGCGATATGGCCGAGCGTGAACCCATCGGACTGCGCCTCGATGATGGTGAGGCCAAGCGCGCGCGCCGTGGCGGCGTAGAAGCGCCGGGCGGCGGTCAGGTCACGCGCGACAATACGGGACTGGGAATACATCTTCTGGGCCCTCCGCGCCGAAAAACGCGCGAAAGGCGAACGGGTTGCACGTGGTTAACCTGGCAGGCGCGTCTGGCCCTTTGTGACAGGGCGAGGTTCTGCTAGACGCCGCGCCAAGGAACAAAGAATGACTCCCCGCAAGAACATCAGAAACTTCTCGATCATCGCCCACATCGACCACGGCAAGTCGACGCTGGCCGACCGAATCATCCAGATGACGGGAGGCCTGGCCGAGCGCGACATGGTCGAGCAGGTGCTCGACAACATGGATATCGAGCGCGAGCGCGGCATCACCATCAAGGCGCAAACAGTGCGTCTCGACTACAAGGCCAAGGACGGGGAAACCTATGTCCTCAACCTCATGGATACGCCCGGCCACGTCGACTTCGCTTACGAAGTCTCGCGCTGCCTTGCCGCCTGCGAAGGCTCGCTGCTGGTGGTGGATTCGTCGCAGGGCGTCGAAGCCCAGACCCTCGCCAACGTCTACAAGGCGATCGACGCCAACCACGAGATCGTGCCGGTCCTCAACAAGGTCGACCTGCCGGCCGCCGAAGTCGCGCGCGTCAAGCAGCAGATCGAGGACGTCATCGGCCTGGATGCTTCCGACGCCCTCGAAATCTCGGCCAAGACCGGTTTCGGCGTCGATACTGTCCTCGAAGCCATCGTCACGCGCCTGCCGCCTCCGAAAACGGGCGATCCCGAGGCGCCGCTGAAGGCGCTGCTGGTCGACGCCTACTACGATCTCTATCTCGGCGTCGTCGTCATCGTGCGCATCGTCGATGGCAAGCTGAAGAAGCGCCAGCAGATCCAGATGATGAAGACCGGCGCTCACTACGAGCTCGACCGCGTCGGCGTCTTCCGCCCCGGCAAGCTTGTGGACATCGACGAGCTCTCTCCCGGCGAAGTCGGCTTCTTCACTGCGTCCATCAAGACCGTGGCCGACTGCTCCGTCGGCGACACCATCACCGACGAACGCAAGCCCGCCGAGCAGGCCCTACCCGGCTTCCGCGAGGTCCAACCGGTCGTATTCTGCGGCCTCTTCCCGGTCGACGCCGCCAAGTTCGAAGACCTGCGCGCCGCCATGGGCAAGCTCCGCCTCAACGACGCCAGCTTCACCTGGGAGATGGAAACCAGCGCCGCGCTCGGCTTCGGTTTCCGCTGTGGCTTCCTCGGCCTGCTCCACCTGGAGATCATCCAGGAACGCCTGAGCCGCGAGTTCGACCTCGACCTCATCGCGACCGCGCCGTCGGTGATCTACGAAATCCATATGACGAATGGCGACGTCATCCACCTGCACAACCCGGCCGACATGCCAGACGTGGTGAAGATTGCCGAAATCCACGAGCCGTGGATCGAAGCCACCATCTTCACGCCCGACGAATACCTCGGCGGCATCCTGAAGCTCTGCCAGGACCGGCGCGGCATTCAGAAGGAACTCTCTTACGTCGGCGCCCGGGCGATGGTGAAATACGAGCTGCCGCTGAATGAAGTGGTGTTCGATTTTTACGACCGCCTGAAGTCGATTTCGAAGGGCTACGCCTCCTTCGATTACAGCCAGATCGGCCGCCGCGAAGGCGACCTGGTGAAGCTGCAGATCCTCGTCAACGACGAGCCGGTCGACGCGCTATCCATGCTGGTCAGCCGCGCCCGCGCCGAAACGCGCGGCCGCGCCATGTGCGAGAAGCTCAAGGACTTGATCCCGCGCCAGATGTTCAAGATCCCGATCCAGGCCGCGATCGGCGCGAAAGTTATCGCCCGCGAGACCATCTCGGCTCTCCGCAAGGACGTGACCGCCAAATGCTACGGCGGCGACGCCAGCCGCAAACGCAAGCTCCTCGACAAGCAGAAAGAGGGCAAGAAGCGCATGCGCCAGTTCGGCAAGGTCGAGATACCGCAGGAAGCCTTCGTCGCCGCACTCAAGATGGACGAGGACTAGGTTCCTACTTCTTCATCGTCTGGAAGCAGTCGATCTTCTTGTTGATGCAGGCCTTGACCTCGGCCAGGGCGTCGTAGTGCTGCTCGTCGAGCAGCCGCTTGAACTCCGCCTCGGGGAAATCGGACGACAGGTAGGCCAGCTTGGCCAGCGTGTTGAAAGCGAGTTTCTTCAGCTCCTTCCTGGAGTACTTCGCGCTCAGCACTGGATCGCTGATCGCCGGAGCGTCCGGTTTTTGCATCGCGCGGATCGCGACCAGGCGGCCGACCAGGTTCCAGGTCGAGGCGGTCACACCATCCACCTTTTCGGTGTATTCCAGCGCCTCGACATACTTGTCCGGCGTCGTCTTACGCAAGGTCAGGATGCCGATATTGCCGAGCGAGCTGGTCTGGCCGCTGGCGATGTGCCCGGCGGCGCCACGATACTCGCCGGCCAGTTCCAGCATGTCGATCGCCGACTGCACTTGCTGCGTCCGCTCTTCGCCCGAGACGCCGCTGTCCACAGGCAGCGCCATCGTCGCCATCGCCAGGCCGTGAAAGGCCTGGAACTTGTAAGGGTTGGTCGCGGGGAAATCTTCCGCGCCGACCACCTTCATCATCGCCTGGAAATCCTTGAGCGCCTCCACGGGTTCGCCGTGCCGGCGACGGCACTGGCCATGCCAGTAGTTGAGATTGAGCCCCGACGCCTGCGCACTGCCCACCTTGGTCGCGACAGCCTGAGCCGCCTTCAGCGCCTGCTGGGCGTCGTCGACCAGTTCCTTGCAGCCATTGTTCCAGTCCATGTACATCTCGCCGCTGTTCGCTTTGCGGAACCAGAACCCGGTTTTCGCTGCGTGGCCGTAGGCGGCGTATTTTGGGTCGGCGAGCAGGACCTTCGTGTTGCGCTCGACCTGCTGCTGCGCCTCGCCAAGGCTCACCTCAGACATCGTGTTCGGCATGCCCCAGTCGAACAGCGCCGCATTGAGCAGGGCCCGTTGCGAAGCCGACAACTTTTTCGACTCCAGCGCCCCGGCCACGACGGCGGCCGTCGAGGAGTTCAGCGAGCGCCCGTAGAGATGACCGACGGCGTACCTTTCGGCGGCGCTGACAAGCGTGTCCGGCGAGTCTCGTAGCGCGCGGCGGAACGCAGCGATGCTGTCCGTCTTCTGCGCTTCCTGCGTTTCCCGTTGGGCGATGGCCTGCGCATAGGCGGCCGTATTCTGCTGGCTCAACACCTCCGCCAGCGCGCCGGCGTTTTCACCCTTGCTACGGAACTCTTCGCGCCGCTGGTCCCCGGACAGCGAACTGAGCGCCACCAGATTGTACGCGAACATGATCGCCAGCAGCAGGAAGAACACGAGCAGGATCGCCCAGAAGGAGCGGCGCTCGCGCCGCATCTCGACGACGAACATGCGCGCAGCCGATTCCATCGAGCCTGGCGATGATGCATCTGGCGGATTCATGAACCCAAACTCCCCGTTCCGTCGGGCGCTATCCTGCGCCTACCACCGACGACAGGACTTCGAGCATCACGCTCGCCTTGCCCTCCTTGCCGTCGAACGTCACCTTGATCACTTCCACCACATCGCAGCCCGCCGTCATCAGCAACAGCGCCGCGAAATTCTTGTGCCGCCCGTTCCGCACCTGCATCAGGACCGTGATCAGCGGTACGATTATCCCGATAGACAGGCCAATGACCCAGTGCAGGGAGTCCTCGTCCATCTGCGCAAGACTGCCGAGGAGGGGAACCGTGTTGAGTTCCGACTTCAGCGCCAGGGCCATGACCGCCGCACCGACGAACATCGCGATCACGAACATGACGGCGAGCAGGACGATGAGTATCCAGTGGGTCGATCGATAGCGCTCATGCAGCCATTCCTCGACCAAAAGTCGCGGATCGGCGCCGGAGGACTTCGCGGCCCTCAGCTTGGTGATCAGTGCGTACGACATCCCACCGCACGGCCCCGGCTGCCCCATGCTTAGGACAGAGGCACGCCTTCACCTTCAATTAAGCACGCATAGCGTCGACTCGGAAAGCGCTTGGCGCCGCTGGAACGCTGACGGGCTGCATGCTGCCGCCGTGCTGGGCATTGCATCACGGATTAGGTGTTTGGGCCCGGCTTTCCCTTGGCGTCATTGCAAAATCGGCTGTGTCGCTACGATAGTCCCGCCCCGTGGTGACGACTTGGTGAAGCCTGGCGCCCCCCGGCTTCATTGCGAAAACCTTGGTTTTCTGTAATGACGGATACAGCTGCGACCTGCCTTTGGGCCGGCCGCGCATGGGCTTTTGCTCTCCGGGAGGCTGCATAATGAAAAACAAGATCATGAGCATCGCGCTGGCGACTGTCGCCGCGGGTGCGCTCATCGGCGTTGGCGTCGCCGCTTACGGACAATCCGTGAGCGCCGCCGCTACGGTCACGCAGGCGAAGGTGCCAGAGCGGGCCGACAATTTCCGCCTCGTCGACCAGAACTCGAAGGCGCAGGAGCTGTACTACTTCAAGAACGCGCCGGCGGTCGTGATCGTCACGCAGCAGAACGGTTCGAAGAACCTTCGCGACGCTGCCCCGGCTCTCAAGGCCCTCCGCGAGACGTACGCCGCCAAGGACGTTCCGGTCCTCCTGCTCAACTCGTCCTCGTCCGACAACCGCGACACGATCGCCGCCGAGATGAAGTCCCTCGGCCTCGACCTGCCCGTGATGCTCGACGACACGCAGCTCATCGGTGAAGGTCTCGGCGTCTCGCGCGTCGCGCAGGCCTTCGTCATCGATCCCAAGACCTGGAAGGTCGTCTACTCCGGCCCGATCGACGATCGCTTCGCCGGCAAGACCGCAAAGCCGAATGCCAAGGTGAAGAACGCCTACGTGTCCGACGCCGTCGCGAGCTTGATCGCCGCCCAGCCGGTGAAGGTCTCTACCGCCAAGCTCGACACGCCGACGCTCTCCTTCCCCGACCGCGACCGCGCCAAGGAGTTCGTCAACATCTCTTATGAAAAAGAGATCGCGCCGCTGCTCGCCAAGAACTGCGTCGCCTGCCACTCCGAAGGCGGCATCGGCCCGTTCGCGATGGATAGCTACGAGAAGGTGAAGGGCTTCGCGCCGATGATGCGCGAGGCGATCCGCACCGACCGCATGCCGCCCTACAATGCCGACCCGCACGTCAACAAGTTCGCGGGCAGCATGAACCTCTCGAACCAGGACCAGAAGACGCTGATCCACTGGATCGAAGCCGGCGCTCCTCGTGGCGCGGGCGCCGACCCGCTGAAGATCAACGCCAAGCCGGCCCCGGAGTGGGAACTCGGCACGCCTGATCTCGTCCTCACCCTGCCGTCCTTCAAGGTTCCGGCCTCGGGCATCGTCGACTACCAGAACCCGACCGTCGTCAATCCGCTGACCGAAGGCCGCTGGCTGCGCGCCTCGACCGTGAAGCCGAGTGATCGCCGCGCGGTTCACCACCTGCTCTCCAACGGTGCTGGCGGCTACGCCGTCGGCGCCGAGACGACCGTCTATCCGGATGGCGCCGGCACATGGGTTGAGCCGGGCACGACGTTCCGCTTCCAGATGCACTACACGCCGTACGGCAAGGAATCGGTAGAGACGACCCGTATCGGGCTCTATTTCTATCCGAAGGACAAGACGCCACAGGTCATGTATCGCTCGGCCGTGGTCGCCAACGCCGGCATCGAGATCGAGCCGAACTCCCCGCGTCACGAGGAGATCGCCTACATCACGTTCCCGGAAAACGCGACGCTCCACTCCATCTTCCCGCACGCCCACTACCGGGGCGACAACATGGCGATCTCGCTCCTGCGTCCGGGCGAGACGAAGGAAGAGCTGATCCTCAGCCTGCCGAAGTACGACTTCAACTGGCAGCGCGGCTACGACTTCGCCACGCCGATCAAGCTGGCGCCCGGCACCAAGCTGATCACGCGCTATCAGTACGACAACTCCAAGAACAACCCTGCCAACCCCGATCCGAACATCACGGTGACATGGGGCGAGCAGAGCCACGAGGAGATGCAGTACACGGCGATCCGCTTCCGCTGGGATGACGAGACCGTCGACAACCGCAAGAACGAGTACCAGACGAAGCTCGAAGCCTCGCGCAGCATCGGCATCATGGACACGAACCTCGACGGCAAGGTCGCCAAGACCGAGGTTCGCGGCCGCATGGGCCAGATGATCACGGCGAACTTCGACAAGCTCGACACCGATAAGGACAGCTTCCTGTCGGAACCCGAGTTGGCAGCCGTCACCGGCACGATCAACCGCCGGATTGCGGACGCGCAGGCTCAGCAAAGCGTCGGCCAGTAGGGCCCGCTCAGTCTAACTGAAACAGGACAGGCGAACCCCAAAGGTTCGCCTGTTTTGCTTTCCGGCCCACATATCGCCGTTCTTTGCGAACCGGCTCAGGCCAAAGCCCGTGATTTTCCAGCCGGCGGTTACACATTGTCCGCTACCCCGGCTATAGAATCGCCTGGCCAGCCTCCCTGCCGGCGAAATGACGGGATTCCCCAGTATGTCCGCTGCCCTGCGCGTTGCCGGTCTTTCCAAGAGCTATGGCGGCAAGCAGGCCGTCGACCGGCTGGGCTTCGAGGTGCGGCGGGGTGAAATGTACGCGCTGCTCGGCCCCAACGGGGCGGGGAAGACCACCACGCTCCGCATGATCTCAGGATTACTCGCGGCTGACGCCGGAGAAATCCGAGTCTTCGACGTCGACGCGCGCGCCGATCCCATCGCCGCCAAGCAGCTCATCGCCTGGCTGCCGGATGAACCGCTCCTCTACGACAAGCTCACAGCATGGGAGTATCTCGAATTCGTAGCCGGCCTCTGGGGCGTCGACGCCAAGAGCGCCGCCGCGCAGGCCGAAGACCTGCTCAAGCTTCTCGGCCTCTGGGACAACCGCAACGACCGCTGCGAAAGTTTCTCGCGCGGCATGAAGCAGAAGGCCGTGCTCGCCGGTGCGCTGATCCATGATCCGAAGCTGCTGATGCTCGACGAGCCGCTCACCGGCCTCGACGCCGCCGCCAGCCGCCTCGTGAAGGATCTCATCCGCCGCAAGGTCTCCGAAGGCTGCGCTGTCATCCTCACCACCCACATCCTCGAAGTCGCTGAGCGCATGGCCGACCGCATCGGCATCATCAAGGATGGCCGCCTGCTGGTCGAAGGCAGCCTTGGCGAACTCCAGTCGCGCGCCGGTTCGGCCGGCCAATCGCTCGAGGACGTGTTCCTGCAGCTCACCGCCACGCCCGAAGCAGCCGAAAAGGCTTCGGCATGAGCTCTCTCTCCGGCAAGCCGGGCGGCATCCTCTGGCTGATGGGCCACGAGCTGCGCCTCTACTGGCGCCGCGGACGAATGAAGCCGAAGAGCGGTCTCATCCTCGCGGCCTTCATGCTCGCCGTCTGGTCGATCGTCAGCTTCTTCCTGTTCATGCGACTCGGCCCGTTCATTCCCGCTCCGCCCTTCGGCCTCGGCCCCGGCGCCGGTCTCGCGCTGGTCGGCGTCAGCATGGTCATTTCTTTCATAGCGTCCGTGATGGTGAGCCAGTCGATCCTCGCGGCGGTGGATGCGATCTACACGCGCAACGACCTGGATCTTCTGCTCTCCTCGCCCCTGTCGCCCTGGCGTATTCTTGCCGTGCGCTCCGCCGCCATCGCGGTGGGGGCGCTGCCGCTCTATGCCGGCCTGCTGGGCCCGCCGCTGATTTGGCTATCCGTCTTTTCCTCGCCCATGTGGCTGTTCGCCATCATCTTCCTGCTGACGCTCGCCTTCGCCGCAACAGGGTTTGCGCTGCTGGTCGTCACCGGCCTCTTCCGCCTGATGGGCCCGCGCAATACGCGCGTCGTCGCCCAGATCGTCGCCGCGCTTGCGGGCGCCGCCGTCTTCCTCGCCTTCCAGTATTTCAACATCGCCGGCCGCGGTCGCGGCGGCATGACCGACGAGCAGATCGCCGACCTGATCAAGCGGTTCGATGTCGATCCCACGAGCTGGTTCCTGTTCCCCGCGCACGCCATGACGGCCGACTTGCCCGCCACCGCCCTCTGGCTCGTGCTGGCGGCGATCCTCTTCCCCCTCGGCGTCTTCATCTTCAGCCGCAGCTTCGTCGCCGACGCGGCAGCAGCCGCCGCCATGGGCCGCAAGAAGCGCGGACCGGACGATCGCGTCGCCGTCGTCCGCAGCGGCGTCATGCGCTCCGTTGTCCGCAAGGAGCTGCGCCTGCTCAAGCGCGATCCGCTGCTGCTTTCCCAGATCGGCCTGCAGCTGGTCTACCTGCTGCCGCTGGCTTTCCCGCTATTCCTCTCGCGCGACGGCGTCCAGCTTATCCCTGCCGCCTTTGCACCGGCGCTGACGCTACTCTCCAGCGCGCTTTCAGGCAGCCTGATCTGGATCACGGTCTCCGCCGAAGACGCGCCCGATCTCATCGCCTCTGCGCCCGTCGCGATCCGCAGCATCGACCGCGCCAAGCTGATCGCCGCCATCGCGCCGGTGCTTACCGTCATGACCATCCCGCTGGCCGCGCTGTTCGTCCGGGACTGGCAGGCCGGCGTATGGGCGGCGGGCGGCATCGTCTTCGCCTCGACGGCTTCCTCGCTGATCGGCCTGTGGCGGCGCCAGCCCGGCGCGCGCAAGGACTTCGTTCGCAGACGACAAGGCGGCTCGGTGTTGACCGCCTTCGGACAGACCTTCGTGGCGCTCGGCATTGCGAGCACGGTCGGCCTCGGCGCCTACAACCTGCCCTGGCTCGCGCTGATCCCGGCGATCATCGCCGCCGCGATCCTGGGCGCCCTCTACAAACCCCCGCCGCCGGTTGCGACCGCTGCCTAGACCTTGAGCTGCTGCGCGGGCAGGTCGGCGAACTTGCGGCCGTCCTTCGCCATCGAGCGCAGCAGGTTCGAGACCTTGATGTCCGGCACGTTCTTCGACACGCGCTCGACCACGTCGACCACGCGCTGCAAGCCGATCCTGTCGCCGAGGAACATCGGCCCGCCCTTGTCCGCCGGCCAGCCATAGCCGTTCAACCAGGTCACATCGATGTCGCCGGCCCTCTGCGCCATGCCTTCTTCCAGGATCGCGGCGCCCTCGTTGATCATCGGGAAGATGCACTCCTCGAGGATCGTTTCCTTGTCGACAGTGCGCTGCGGCGCGCCCGACTGTTTCGCGAATTCCTTCACGATCTCGGCGACTTCCGGCGAAGGGCTGCTGACGCGGTTGGCGTCATAGTCGTAATAGCCCGCGCCCGATTTCTGCCCCCGGCGCGGCGTGCGCTCGCAGATCATGTCGCGCAGCGGGTTGGCGGTTTTCGCGCCCGGCTTCCAGCCGATGTCGAGGCCAGCGAGGTCCGACATCTGATAGGGACCCATCTTGAACCCAAAAGCGTTGAACGCGGCATCGATATCCCACGGCATCGCGCCCTGCTTCAGCAGGAAGGCCGCCGGCTGTCCGCGCTTGTAGAGCATACGGTTGCCGATGAAGCCGGGGCACACGCCCGCGAGCGCCGCCACTTTGCCGATCTTCTTCGCTAGATCCATCGCGCTGGCGACCACCGTGTCGCTCGTCTGCTTGGCGCGCACGATCTCCAGCAGCTTCATCACGTTGGCGGGCGAGAAGAAGTGAAGGCCGATCACGTCCTGCGGCCGCTTAACCACCGAAGCGATCTCGTTGATGTCCAGAGCCGAGGTGTTGGTTGCGAGGATCGCGCCGGGTTTGCAGATCTTGTCGAGGTCCGTGAAGATGTCTTTCTTGACGGCCATGTCCTCAAACACCGCCTCGATCACGAGGTCGCAATCGGCGAGGTCCGCGCGAGAGAGGGAACCTGACAGCAGGCCCATGCGCACGCCCACTTCTTCCTGCGGGAAGCGGCCCTTGTCCGCCGAGTTCTGGTAATTCTTGCGGATGACGCCCAGCCCGCGGTCGAGCGCAGCCTGCTGCACTTCCACGATCTTCACCGGGATGCCGACATTGGCGAAGTTCATCGAGATGCCGCCGCCCATCGTGCCCGCGCCGATGACGCCCACTTTCGCGATCGGCTTGATCGGCGTGCCGGCCGGCAGGCCCTTCACCTCCCACGCTGCCTTGGTCGAGGCGGCGATGTAGGCCGAGATCTCATCTGCCGGCGCGGCGGGGGCGGTGAGCGATTGTGCCATAGGGTCCCTCGAAGATTTTTGCGGCGCGGTCAGTCCGCGTCTTGCTGGAAAATCGGGTATGTCCGTGCCGCGACGGCAGACGGACGTCAACAGAGTGGGCAAGAAGACCTTTCCGCCGATCCCTATCGCTGCCTGCGACATCGCGTCAGCAGTTGCCGCCGGGTCAACATACTTGCTTGTCGTCAAACTAGTTTATTTGATAAGCGCATGACCAGCCGGAAAACATTGGAAAAAGGGGCGTCCGTCGACACGCTGGAGCCGTCCCGGCAAACCCAGGCCGAACGCCGCGAAACCGCTGAGCGCGCCATCCTCGAAGCCGCCAAGACCATCGTCGCCGAACGGGGCCTCGACGCCCTGACCCTCAACGAGGCCGGCGAGCTGGCCGGCTACAGCCGCGCCCTGCCCGCCCACTACTTCGGAACCAAGAGCGCGCTCCTCGCCGCCCTCGCCGACCATATCCTCGCCAGCTACGCCGTGCGCGTGCGCGCCGCCATCGGCCCAGCCGAAGGCCTCGACCGGCTTTGCGAGCGCGTCGCCTTCTACATCGATGATGGCTGCCGCGATCCAAAAAGCCTTCGCGCCTTCCAGGCCATCCTCGGCAGTGGTCTCACGCGCTCGGAATTCGGCGCTCTGGTCACGCGCCTCAACTCCGAGTCCATCGACGGGCTCGCCGGCCTCATCAAGCGCGCCCGGGACAGGGGCGAAGTAAGAGCCGACGCAAGGCCGCGCGCCGAAGCGTCCATCATCCTGGCTGCTATGCGCGGAGTTATGTTCCAGTGGCTTATCGATTCCAACTACGTCAGCCTGTCGCGAGTGCGCGACACACTGGTGTCGAATATCCGCAGGTCGCTCGCGCCGTGAAAGAACCCGTCGCCCGCAGCCTCGAATACTGGGCGCGCGTGCGCGCACGCGAACTCGCGCTTCACGACGGCGAAACCTCGCTCACCTACCGCGAGTGGAATGAATACGCCGACATGCTGGCCGACGCCTTCACCGGGCGCGGCCTCGGCTTCGACGACGTCATCGCCGTACGCTGCTCCAGCCGCATCGAATGGGCCGTCATCGCGCTCGCCGCCGCAAAGATCGACGCACGCCTCTTCACGCTGCAAGCGGATCTTCCGATGCGCGCCGCGCGCCAGCGCATCATCGATGCGCACGTCTCCGCCATCATCGTCGGGGACGTCGATCCCGCGACCATCGCCCCCGCCCTCGAAGGCCTGCCGCTGCGCCTGCGGGCGACGCTCGATGTGCTGCGCCCCGGCTTCTACAATTTCTACGACCTCTTCCCGCCCGCTGCGCCACAGCGCTTTTCGCGCGCGCAACCCTCGCTGATCTCGTGGACCCGCGGCGAGACCGGCAAGGCCCAGCCTGTCGGTCTGCCGCGCCGGGTCGCCGCGCCCGCCTCGCGCTCCCGCGCACCCATGCCTGAGCAAGGCTGCTCGCTTATCACCGTGCCACTCCACCGCGTCTGGGGACCGGTGCAGTTCTGGGCGGCCCTCGACGCCGGCCGCGCCATCGCCTTCATGCGCGAGTTCGATCCGCACCTCGCCCTCCAAACCATCGAGCGCCACCGTGTGTCTCATTGGAGCGCGCTTCCCAACACGCTGCACCAACTCGCCGCCTTGCCCGAGCGCACCATCCGCGCGCACGACCTCTCCTCCATGCGCGACCTCACCGTCGGCGGGGACGCGGTCGACTACCGGCTCAAGTCGCGCCTCACGGAACTCCTCGGCCCCATCGTCAACGAAGCCTATGGCTCGACCGAAGCCGGCCTCATCACCTTCATGCCCGCCCGCGCACCGCTGGAGAAACCCGGTTCGTGTGGACGCCCGCTGAAAGGCGTGATGGTTGAAATCCGCGACGGCCGGGGCCGCCGCCTGCCGCCACACGCCACCGGCGAGATCTGGGCGCGCACGCCGCGCTCGCTGTCCTGTGAGCTGATGGGCCCGGATACCCGCCGCGATGCGGACGGCTTCGTCGCCACCGCCGATTTCGGCCGGCTCGACGAGGACGGCTTCCTCTACATCACCGGCCGCGCGTCCGCTCAGGAGGTCCGCGCCGCCGGATAGCGTTCGCGCCCCAATAGCTTTTGGAAATTCGTCGCTGTAGAAAATAGAAAAGACGATTGGGGAGAGCTACATGAAATCGAAGATTGCAGCTTCGCTGCTGGCGTTTGCGCTTGCCGCCTGCAACAGCGAACCAGCTCAGCCCGCTGCATCGGTCGCCGCCAGCGAAGCAGCGCCGGCCGCCGCCGCGCCGCCCCAGAAAGATCCGCTTCTCTCCGCCGTCGGCATCGGCGTGTCGGATCTCGAGAAGTCCGCCGCCTTCTACATGGACGTCATGGGTATGGAGAAAATCCGTACCTACGAACTCGACTACATGAACGAGATTCTCCTCCGCTATCCCGATGGCGAGAGCTATCTTGTGCTGATGCACTGGATCGACGGCTCGAAGCGCAACTACAAGGACAATCCCATCAAGCTCGTCACGCGCGTGAAGGATCCGATGGCGCTGGCCGCGAAGATCAAGGCGGCTGGCTTCGAAGTGACGCGCGAGCCGCAGCCCTCAGACCAGGTCGGCGGCGCAACCGTCGGCTTCGCCAAGGACCCGGACGGCTACGTGCTCGAGCTTCTCCCCCTACGCCAGCTCGCGCCACCCGCCGATCCGGCCGCGACTCCCGCGCCCGCCCCTTCTTCCAACTGAAAGCAATAGCCGGATGAGACTCGCCCAGCCCCGCATCGCTCCCCTGAAAGACTCGGAGTTCACCGACGAGCAGAAGGAACGCCTCGCCAAGTCCCGCCAGAAGGACGGCAGCATCCTCAACATCTTCCGCACGCTGGTGCGCTCGCCAGATGCGTTTCGCGCCTTCTCGTGGTGGGGCGGCTATGTGCTGGGGCGCAACTCACTGTCACCGCGCGACCGCGAGATCGTCATCCTGCGCACCGGCTGGCTCTGTAAGTCGGGCTATGAGTGGACACAGCACCACCGCATCGGCCTCTCGTCCGGTCTCACCGCCGAAGAGATCGAGCGTATCAAGCTCGGCGCAGGCGCCGAAGGCTGGACCTCGGCAGAGCGCGCGCTGATCATCGCCACTGACGATCTCAACCGCGATCACTTCGTCTCCAACCCGTCCTGGGCCGAGCTCTCGAAGCACTACTCCGAGCGCCAGTGCATGGACGTGGTCTTCACCGCCGGCCAGTACACGCAGGTCTCGATGATCCTCAACTCGTTCGGCATCCAGCTCGATCCGGGCCAGACGCTAGATCCAGACCTGAAGGCGTTCTGACATGTCGGAAACCGGCAGAGGACGGCTCGAAGGCAAGACCGCCATCATCGTCGGCGCCGGCCAGACGCCAGGCGAGACCATCGGCAACGGCCGCGCCATGGCGATCCTGTTCGCCCAGGAAGGCGCCACCGTGATGTGCGTCGACAAGCGCCTCGCCAGCGCCGAAGAAACCGTCGGCATGATTTCGGCCAACGAACCCTCCGGTAAAGGCAAAGCGTTCGCCTTCGAAGCCGACATAACCAAGCCCGCCGACTGCGCCGCCATCGCCCGCGAAGCCGTCGTCCGGCTCAAGCGCATCGACATCCTGGTCAACAATGTCGGCACCGGCCGTGGCGATGCGCCGCCTCACGCCATCGAGGAAGAGGCGTGGGACCGCATCATGGACATCAACCTCAAGTCGATGATGCTTACCATCCGCCACATCCTGCCGGTGATGCGCCAGCAGGGCGCGGGCGCAATCCTCAACATCTCCTCACTCGCCGCCATCGCCGGCCACCACATGGTCACCTACGAAGTCTCCAAGGCGGCCGTGAACCGGCTCACCAGCGTCGTCGCCCAGGGCAATGCGAAGTACGGCGTGCGCTGCAACGTCATCATGCCCGGGCTGATGGACACCCCCATGGCGATCACGGGAATCGCCGCCGCCAGCGGCAAGTCGCAAGACGATCTGAGAGCCGAACGCAACGCCCGCGTGCCCATGGGCGCGATGGGTACGGGCTGGGATACGGCCTACGCCGCCCTCTTCCTCTGTTCGGACGAAGCCAAATTTATCACCGGGGTAACGCTTCCAGTGGACGGCGGCATGTCGACGCGCATCGGCTGAAATCGGAGCGGCCCCCCGCGAAAGCCCAGCAAATACAGGCAGGCACTGCGGCCCCCCGGCGGGCGGTCAACGCAGGTTAAGGCGCTCCGAACCCACGTCATTTCAAGTATTTCCTTAACGTTTCAGGGCAAACTCCGAAGTTGGGGATGAGCAAGCGTCGCGAATGTTCAAGAAGTCAGGAAATACCCCCGATCCCCTGGGCGACCGCATGCGGAAGATCGCCGGCTCAGCCGCGCCCGGTGAAGAGGTCACGTATTCCTCGGTCCACCAGACCAACAAGCGCGCCGAACGCCAGTCCACCTTCAAACAGGGCACGCTCACTACGCGCGGCGGCGAGCGCATTCCGGTCGTCCTCAAGAACGTCAGCTCGACCGGCGTCCGCGTCGAATTCTTCCGCGACGTCCAGCTTGGCGACCACGTCCTCCTTTCCGAGCCCACGCTGCAGATTCGCACCTGGACCGAGGTCATGTGGCAATCGCGCGGGGCCGCGGGCCTAAAATTCGTTCACACCTGACACGCCCTGCTGACCCGCCCTACTGACACCCATTGCGGACGATCTGCCTCACCCCCTGCGGCCTTCCTGACCATCGACGAACACCCCCTAACGCCCAACATTCTCCCCATGAACGATGCAAAGGACGATTTGGGACCTGAGGGAAAGCGTAACGCATGGCTGGCGGTAAAACGCGGCCTGCGCCTGTGCTGCCCGGCCTGTGGCCGCGGCCGGCTCCTGTCGGGCTATCTGCGCCAGGCCGAAGGCTGCAAGTACTGCGGCGAGCGCACCGGCGACATCCGCGCCGATGACGGCCCCGCCTGGGCGACGATCCTGATCGTCGGCCATCTCGTCTCGCCGGCGTTCTTCGTATTCGCTCAGCGCAATGACTCGGCGCCGCTCCTGCCCTTCCTCATCATCGCCGGCCTCGTCGTCGGCCTGAGCCTCGCCCTCCTGCCCCGAATGAAAGGCCTCTTCGTCGGCCTCATCTGGGCTTCAAAGGCTGGCGAACCCGGATCGGGGTGAAGATCACCAACCCCAGAAAGACCAAACCCCTCTTCGCAAGGAAGAGGGGTTTGCTCATGACGTCCGTATTGAAGTGGCCTAGTCCGCAGTCGGGTGCGATGCGGGCTCGTGCTTGTTTGGATGCAGCAGCTTCTCGTCCTCGGTCGTCGGCTTGGTCGCGAGCCGGCCAGCCCACGGGCTGATCCAGCGTTCGAACCCGGCGATGAACGAGTAGATCACCGGCACCAGAACCAGCGACAGCACGGTTGAGGAGATCAGGCCGCCGATCACCGCCACCGCCATGGGTTGGCGGAAGCCGGCGCCTTCGCCGATGCCCAGCGCCGTCGGGATCATGCCCGCCGACATCGCGACCGTGGTCATCACGATCGGCCTTGCCCGCTCGCGGCACGCTTCGAACAGCGCGTCGTACGTGTTCTTGCCGCGCTGTTCCGACTCGATCGCGAACTCGACGAGCAGGATGGCGTTCTTGGCCGCGATGCCGAGCAGCAGCACGCACCCGATCATCACCGGCATGGAGATTTCCATCCCCGTGATCAGCAGTGCGAGGAACGCACCCGAGAATGAGAGCGGCAGCGACATCAGGATGGTGATCGGCTTGAACACCGATTTGAACAGCAGCACCATCACCGAATAGATCAGCGCGACGCCGGCCAGCAGCGCGATAACGATGCCGCCGAACATCTCGGCTTCGGCCTGGTCGTTGCCGATCCGCGCGCGTTGCACGTCGGACGGCAGGTTCTTCATGGTGTTGGAGTTCTCGACCGCCACGTTCACCTGGCCGGACGTGGTGTCCGGCGCAAGATCGGCCTGGATCGAAGCGCGGCGTTCACGCGACAGGCGCGTGATCTTGCCGGGACCCTGCTCGAACGACAGGTCCGCCACGGCGCCCAGCGTCGTGGTCGAGCCATCGCGCGTCGGCACGCGAAGCTCGCCGAGTTTGGCGAGGTCGGTGCGAACCTCTTCCGGCAGGCGCACGCGAATAGGAAGCCGCCGCTTGCCTTCCGAGAACTTCGCCGTGTTGGCCTCGATGTCGCCGGTGGTGGCAATGCGCGCCACGCTGGCGATGGCGGCCGTGTCGACGTTCAGACGCGCCGCTTCTTCGGTGCGCAGGCGGATGATCAGCTCCGGCCCCGGGGGCGCCGGGAACAGGCGCGGGTTCCGCACCTCTTTCATCTGCCGCATTTCCTGCAGCATATCGAGCTGCACCTTATCGAGCGCTTCGGCGTTTTCAGATGACAGGATGATGTCGACGTCCGAGCCCGACGGACCGCCGCCCGAGAGCAGCGCCGTCACGCGGATGTCGGGGATCTGCTTCAGCTGCGGACGAATGAGCTGCTTCAGCTCCTCGGTCTTCAGCTTGTGTCCTTCCGGCATGACCAGCGTGGCGGAGCCCGATGTCAGGTCGCCATTGGCGCCGGTCGAACCGACCGAGATGAACACGTGCTCCACGTCCGGCTGCTCGTGCAGCAGCTCGTTGAGCTGGCCCGCCGCGCGCTCCATGTCGCTGATGGTGGTGCCGGGCGGGCCGTCCAGGTTGAACTGGATGTAGCCCGGGTCCTCGATCGGGATGAAACCGCTCGGCAGGGCCATGACGATCACGCCCGTGAGGACAAGCGTCACCCCGCCGAAAATGGCCGAGATAAAGCGATGGTGCAGCGCCCAGCCCAGCGTCTTCTCGTAGAAGGCTGGCAGCTTTCGAACGTCGCGATGTTCTTTCGACGGCTTGAGGAAGTACGCCGCCATCAGCGGCGATACGAACCGCGCCACCAGCAGCGAAAACACCACGGCCACGGCCACGGTGATTCCAAACTCGATGAAGAACTGCCCAGGAATGCCGCCCATGAACGAGGTCGGCAGGAACACCACGACGATCGACGCCGTGGTCGCCAGCACGGCGAGGCCGATAGCGTCGGCGCCCTCCATCGCGGCGCGGAAGGGCGTATAGCCCGCCAGCGTTCGCTTCTGGATGTTCTCGATCTCCACGATGGCGTCGTCGACAAGGATGCCGATAACGAGCGTCAGGGCGAGCAGCGTCACCACGTTCAGGGAGAAGCCGAAGAACGAAATGATGAAGAAGGTCGGGATAAGCGACAGCGGCATGGCGGCCGCCGCGATCAGCGTCGCACGCCAGTCGCGCAGGAACAGGAACACCACCAGCGCCGCCAGCAGCATGCCTTCGATCAGCACCGCCTCAGTCGCATGGAAGTTCGCCCGCGTATCGTCCGAGATCGAGAAGATCTTGGTGATCTTCAGCCCCGGATGGGTCTTCTCCAGCTCCGTGATCGCCGCGAACGCACCGTTCTCGACATCGATTTCCGAGGCCGTATCGACCTTCACGACGTTGAAGCCCGCCACCGGCCGGCCGTTCAGGCGCGCAAAACCACGCGCTTCGCCCGAACCGTCGCCGACATCGGCAAGGTCGGAAAGCCGGGCATAGCCGCCCGTGAAGAGGGGAATGGTTAGATTACGCAGGTCCTCGACCGACGCCGTCTCACCGAGAATCCGGGTCGTCGCTTCGGAGCCACCGACTTCGGTCCGGCCGCCGCCATAATTGCGGTAGTAGCTGCGCAGCGCATCGTTCACCTGCGCCGCTGTCGCACCCAGCGCGGCCATGCGGACGGGATCGAGCGTCACGTTGATCTCGCGGTTGACGCCGCCGACGCGCTGGACCTGGCCAACGCCCTTCACGGACTGCAGCTCGCGCGCGATCGTGTCGTCGATGAACCACGAAAGGTCCGTCGCCGACAGGCTCGGGTTCGAAACGGCAAACGTCATCAGCGTGCCGCCGGTGAAATCCAGTGCTTCAACGCGCGGCGGCTCGATGCCGGCCGGCAGGTCGATGCGTATCGCATCGACTTTGGAACGCACGTCGTCCTTGGCCTTCTGCAGGTCCGCGCCGATGGCGAACTGCACCATCGTCGCCGAGACGCCGAGCTGCACGTCGGACGACATCTGCTCGATGCCTGGCAGGCCGGACACTGCGTTCTCGACCAGGCGCGTAACCTGGTTCTCCATCTCGGACGCCGCGGCGCCGTCCTGCACGACGACGATCGACACCGCCGGGAAGGAGATGTTGGGGAACTGCTTGATCGGCAGCTGGGTGTACGAATACAGCCCCGCAATCGTCAGCAGGACGAAGGCGACCACAACCGGGATGGGGTTGCGGATCGCCCAGCTTGAAATCGGGAGGTTCATGTTACTTGCCTCCCGGCGCCGACGGAATCTGCGCGACCCCCTCTTCCACCGGTGCGATCGTGTCTCCATCGAGCGTGAACGCAGCGCCCACCGCCAGCACGCGCGCGCCGGCCTTCGGTCCTTCGACCAGCTGCACATAGTCGCCCATACGCTCGCCCAGCTTCACCGACACGCGGCTCACCTTGTTGTTCTCGCCGACCAGCATCACCGCCGGGCCACCCGACTCATAGCGGATCGCGCTCGCCGGAACCGTCAGGATGCCGCTGGCGTTGCCGTTGAAGTTCGCCGACGCGTAGCTGCCGGGGCGTAGCGCCTTGTCGAACGGCAGTTCGATGCGGGCGCGGCCAAGGCTGGTGTTCTCGTCGACGCGGGGCGAGACAAACCGCACCTTGCCCTGCAGAACTTCACCGGTTGCGAGTGTAACCTGTACGACGTCGCCTTCCTTGACCTGCGAAAGCTTGGAGGCCGGAAGTTCGGCGTCCAGTTCGATCAGCCCGTCGCGCGAAATGCGGAAATACGGCGTCGCCGAGCCGCCCGAGATATCGCCCGGACGGATGCTCCGCTGCAGCACAGCGCCGGCAACCGGCGCGCGCAGCGTCATCCGCGACGAGCGCACCTTCATTTCGTTGACAGCGGCTTTCGCCGACAAGAGCGCGGCGTCAGCCGACACCCACTCCATGCGGCGCATGTCGAGCTGTTCCTTGGAGAGAGCGCCCTCGGTCGTCAGCATCTCAGCGCGGTCGAGCTGGCTCTTCTTGAAATCGGCCGTGGCTTTCTGGGTCGCCAGCGTCGCTTCCGCCTGGGCGATCTGCGCCTGCAGCAGCGCGTCGTCGAGACGCGCCAGCGGCTGGCCCTGCTTCACCCAGTCACCTTCGTCGACGTAGACCTGCGCCACGCGATAACCGGGCAGTTCCGATCCAACCGCGGCTTCCTCGCGCACCACCAGGCGGCCCGTCGCCTCGATTGCTTCGGAAAGGTCGCGCACCGCAACACGCGTCACGCGCATCGCCTGTATGTCGGATGGGTTCTCGGCCGCGATTGTCTCAGCGGGCGCCGGCTTCTGTCCGCACGAATGCAGCGCCAGCGACAATACGCCGACACCGACAATGGCGCCGATCGAGGGGAGATTGCGCTTTATCATCTTTGTACGTCCTTGCGCGTCCGAGGAGGAAAGAGCGCCGGTTTCCGTGCGCCCGTAGTCTTTTGCCGTCGAGTCGCCGTCCGCCGTCCGGGGCTCTGCCCTTAAGACGAATGAACTGCCGGTAGTTGTACCTGGCGTTCGCGAAATATTTTCCGCGCCGCCCCCTTTGGCCCCAGATGTGGCCTCGGATCCCGCGATCACAGGGGTCACAGCCATGTTTTCCGCGTTTTCGACAGGGTTTTTGATCGAGTTTGCGCAAGACGCAGCTTCGCCGTCGGCCGCAAAAGCAGACGCAATCGTGCCACCGGCGGGGGTGTCTTTGGGGAGGTCCATCAGCCCGTCTCGGAAACTCTGGCGTTTCCATATCGCATTCTGTTATAGACTGCAAAGCTGGAAATCGCGTTAAACTGATCAGTTTCCCGTGTGCAGGGGCAAAAATGCAGGCCGTTCAGGAACATACCGACGCCCCCTCTCCCCGCGAGAGGATCCTGGCGGCGGCGCGCAAGATCTTCCTCGACGGTCCTCCCGAGCACGCAACGATGGACGCCGTGGCCCAGCAGGCCGGCATGTCCAAGAAGACAATCTACCGCGAATTCAAAAGCCAGCTTGAGCTTCTGGGTGCGCTTCTCGCCGAGAACGTCGCCGACATGGGACAATTCCCGCCGCCCAAGTCCAGTGCCGACATCGAGCTCGAACTCTACGGCATGCTCGTCCGCATGGTGACCCACTTCACCAGCCCGCGCTCCATGGCGCTCGTCCGGCTGCTGATCTCGGAAGTCCGCCGCTATCCGGAACTGCTCAACGCCAGCAAGCCCAAGGGCTTCCCGCGTGAAATCCTCGCCGACTGGCTCGGCTCGTCCGTGGTGCGCGCCAAGTTCCAGATCGAGGACCCCGAAGACGCCGCCGCCATGTTGCTGGGCATGGTGATGCAGGATAGCGGCTTCCGCCTCATGATGGTCTCCACCGCCACCATGCCCCCCCACCTCATCGAAACCCGAGCCCGCCGCGCCGTCTCGATCTTCCTCAAGGGCGTGAAGAAGTAGCGGCTACTCTCTCCACTTCGCCAACCACGCGGGCCGGCTCACAAGCGCCGGAGACGCCCTTAACCTGCGGGGTCAAACGACGAAATCCGCAGGTTAAGGACGCGCAGCGAAAGTTTTTCGGAAAAAAGATTCGCTTGTCCCTCAGAGGCTTGCGCGGCTTTGGCGGAAAAACACACCCAGAAAACCGTGCAACTTATCCTGCTGGGTCGCCACGCATTTATAATCGCGCCCATCGTCCCCGCAGGAGGGCAGCCGTGCACGCTGTTCAACGGCGCGGGGGCGATGCGTGTCGAGCGTGAGAAGTCCCCGCGAAAGCAGGATTTGATCCCAAGCCAAGCGAGGGAGTTTGCCGGGACCGTGGGTTGAACAGCCCATGGCC
>JAUYPV010000023.1 GCA_030697555.1 Hyphomonadaceae bacterium | reverse complement strand
GGCCATGGGCTGTTCAACCCACGGTCCCGGCAAACTCCCTCGCTTGGCTTGGGATCAAATCCTGCTTTCGCGGGGACTTCTCACGCTCGACACGCATCGCCCCCGCGCCGTTGAACAGCGTGCACGGCTGCCCTCCTGCGGTGGCGACGGGGCGATTATAAAGGCGTGGCGACCCAGCAGGATAAGTTGCACGGTTTTTTGGGCGTGTTTTTTCGCGAAATCGACGCAAGCCTCTGAGGGACAAGCGAATCTTTTTTCCCGAAAAACTTTCGGCGCGCGTCCTTAACCTGCGGATTTGAGCGGTTTCATCCCCCTATTTCGGGGCAGCCGCTAGCGGAAACAAAAAGGCCCGCTCCTTCGAGCGGGCCTTTCGCACTGGGTCAACTCTCGACTGGTTACTGCGCCGGCGTCGTTGCGGCCGGGGCGGCGGCGGGTTTGTAGCCGCCGTAGACCCATTGGCGGAGCTTGGCGGGATAGTTGGCCGAGGCTTCGTTGTTCTGGATCATGAACACCATGGTGATGTCGTTCGTGGGATCGACCCACATGTTGGTGCCGGCATAGCCCGACCACGAGAAGACGTTGCCGGCGGCCGGGTCGGCGAAGTTGATCGGCAGGAGGCCAAAGCCGAGGCCGAAGCCGCCGAGCTTGTCGTAGAACCAGTTCTTGCGGTCGACGTTGGGGCCGATCTGGTCGACCAGCATGGCGTCGAGCGTTTCCGGCTTGATGATGCGCACGCTGCGGTATTCGCCCTTGCCGCGCAGCATTTCGACGAAGCGGAAATAGTCTTCCGTAGTCGAGTTGAGGCCGCCGCCGCCGGAGAGCATGGGCTCGGCGGTCTTGGGCGTCGACAGCGGCGCTTTCAGTGTCGCGGGCGGTTCGGCGAGGCGGGCGCCTTCATCGGCTTCGAGGTAGAAGTGAGTGTCGTCCATGCCGAGCGGGGTGAAGATCTTCTCCTGCAGCAGCACGTCGAGCATCTTGCCCGAGGCGACCTCCAGCACGGCGCCGAGCACGTCGGTCGAGCGCGAATAGCGCCAGGTCGAGCCCGGATCGGATTCGAGGGGGAGGGCGGCGATGGCTTTTGAGAGGTCGAGCACGGTGAAGTCAAAGCGCGTGTCGCCGGCGGCCATGTACATCTTGCCGAGTTCCGACTGTTGATCGAAGAAGCCGTAGATCAGGCCGGATTCGTGAGACAGAAGATCGCGGATGGTGATCTCGCGCGTGGCGGGGCGCGTCTCGCCCTTGCCGATCAGCACTTTCGGGGCGGTGAATTCGGGAATGTATTTCGAAACCGGATCCTCGAGCGACAGCTTGCCTTCCTCGACGAGCTGCATCGCGGCGACGGAGGTGATCGGCTTCGTCATCGAGTAGATGCGGAAGATGGTTTCGGGCGACATCGGTGTCGCGTCGGACGGGCCTTGCTGACCGACCGTGGTGACGTTGACGACCTGGCCGCCCTTGGCGACCAGCAGCACGGCGCCAGGGATGAGGCCGGACTTCACGTCGGCTTCGAGATCGGCGCGGGCGTTGTCGAACACCGCCTTATCGAACCCGAGCGCGGCCGGATTGGCGGCCAAGGCGAGCGAGGTGACGGTCGGGTCTGCGGCCGGCGGAGGCGGCGGCGTCTCGGCGACGACAGGCGTTTCCGCTTTTGGCGAGCAGGCGACGGCGAAGGCAAGAATGACGGCGGATGTAGCCGCCCATAGTTGGCCCTTCGTGGGTTGGTGTTTCCTGGTGGCGCGCATGGCCGATCCCTCCTGAGGCTGATCCCGGTGCGCACCTGATTGTCCCGCGCCGGGACGAATGTCGAGATTGTCGTGACGAAAGGTGGGGACTCGACAGGGCCGGGGATCGCGCCTATATGCCCCCTCGAACCAGTTCTCACATCGAAGCGGCGGCCCCGGGAACTGGGCCGCCGCTTCGCATTTGGGCTTCAGTTTTTGAAGGAAAAACCGCTTTCATGCGGGCGCAGAGCGAACTCGAGATACGTATCCTCGACATGATCGAGCCGGAGGCGAAAGCCCTGGGTCTCGACGTGGTGCGGGTGCGCATCATCGGTTCGCAGTCGCCGACGCTGCAGATCATGGCCGAGCGGCCGGACGGCACGATGACGGTGGAAAGCTGCGCGAAGTTCTCGCGGGCGATTTCTCCGGTGCTGGAAACGGAAGACCCGATCGCGGGCGAATATCACCTCGAAGTCTCCAGCCCCGGCATCGACCGGCCGCTGACGCGCGAGGGCGATTTCGCCAAGTGGGTGGGGCACGAAACCAAGGTCGAGCTGGGAACGCCGACGCCTGAAGGGCGCAAGCGGTTCCATGGCTGGATCGTTGGCGAGGCGGACGGCGTTCTGGAGCTGACGCTCAAGGACGGCGGCGAAGCGAAGGTGATCGTCGCCGACATGGTGAAGGCTCATCTCATGCTCACAGACAAGCTGATCCAGGACGCGCGGGCGAGGGGACAGGCCCCGGTCGCCGACGTGGAAGAAGACGAGATTGCCGAAAGCCTCGGCGACGATTTCGACGATGTCGAAGTCGAGAACATTGACGATGGGTTGGACGCCGAGGCCGACGGCCCGGTGTCGGACAACAGGAGCAGATAATGGCTACCGTAGGCGTTTCCGCAAACCGGATGGAAATCCTTCAGATCGCAAACGCGGTCGCGCAGGAGAAGTCGATCGACAAGAAGATCGTGCTCGATGCGATGGAAGAAGCGATCCAGAAGGCCGCGCGCTCGCGCTACGGCCTCGAGCATGACATCCGCGCCGAGATCAATCCGGACAGCGGCGAGACGCGGCTGTGGCGCGTGCAGACGATCGTCGAGACGGTCGAGAACCCGGTGACGCAGCTGACGCTCGCCGAGGCGAAGAAGATGGATCCGGACGCCGAGGTCGGCAACGAATTCCGCGAAGAGCTGCCGCCGTTCGAATTCGGCCGCGTCGCCGCACAGACGGCCAAGCAGGTCATTACGGGCAAGGTGCGCGAAGCCGAGCGCGCCCGCCAGTACAACGACTTCAAGGACCGCGTCGGCGAGATCATCAACGGCACGGTGAAGCGCGTCGAGTACGGCCATGTGATCGTCGACCTCGGCAAAGCCGAAGGCGTGATCCGCCGCAATGACGGCATCCCGCGCGAGAACTTCAATACGGGCGACCGCGTTCGCTCGTATCTCTACAAGGTCTCGGCCGAGGCCAAGGGGCCGCAGATCTTCCTGTCGCGCTCGCACCCGAGCTTCATGATTGCGCTGTTCGCTCAGGAAGTCCCCGAGGTCTATGAGGGCGTGATCGAGATCAAGGCCTGCGCCCGCGATCCGGGTTCGCGCGCCAAGATCGGCGTGTTCAGCCATGACAATTCGATAGACCCGGTCGGCGCTTGCGTCGGTATGCGCGGCGCGCGCGTGCAGGCGGTCGTGTCCGAACTCGGCGGCGAGAAGATCGACATCATCCCGTGGTCGGGCGACGACGCGACGTTCATCGTCAACGCGCTACAGCCGGCGGAAGTCTCGAAGGTCGTGATCGACGAAGAAGAAGGCCGCGTGGAAGTCGTGGTGGAAGAAAGCCAGTTCCCGCTGGCGATCGGCCGCCGCGGTCAGAATGTGCGCCTGGCTTCCCAGCTGACCGGTTGGCAGATCGACCTGATGACGGAAGCCGCGGACAGCGAGCGCCGTCAGCGCGAATTCAAGGAGCGCACCGACCTGTTCCAGAAGGCGCTCGATGCGGACGAGACGCTGGCCCAGCTGCTGGCGTCCGAAGGCTTCGAGACGGTGGAAGAGATTGCCTATGTCGAGATCGAGCAGCTTGCCGCGATCGAAGGCTTCGACGAGGAAGTCGCCGGCGAACTTCAGGAACGTGCGCGCGAATATCTCGAGAAGCTGACGCGCGAACTCGACGAGAAGCGCAAGTCGCTCGGCGTCACCGACGAGGTTGCGTTCATGGAGAACGTGACGCCGCCGATGGCGGTGAAGTTTGGCGAGAACGGGATCAAGACGATCGAAGATCTCGCCGGCCTGGTGCCGGACGACCTGGTCGGCTGGAAAGAGCCGGGCCCGGACGGCAAGCCGAAATTCCAACCCGGCCTGATCGCCAAGGCCGACATGAGCCGCGAGGACGCCGAACTCTTCATCCTGAAGGCGCGCGTGGTCGCCGGCTGGGTCGAGCCCAAGGCTTTGGAAGATGCGCTGGCGGCGCGCGCCGCGGCGCTCGACGCCGAGGAAGCCGAACTCGACGCCACCGGCCAGCCGGAATCCGACGCCCGCACCCGCGGCGACGAACTGTTCAACCTGAAAGGCGCGAATGCCGCCGCCAGCGAACAGTCATGATGACCTGACCGGCATAGACCCGGCGCTCGAAACTCCCATTCCTGAAACGGATGGGGGGCCTCCCCGCGTCGGCAAGGGGGCGCGAGATCCCGAGCGGCGCTGCATCGTCACGATGGAGCATCACCCGCAATCGGAGATGATCCGTTTCGTCCTGTCTCCGGACGGGGGAGCGGTCGCGGACCTGGCGGCCCGCCTGCCGGGCCGCGGGGCGTGGGTCACGTCCACGCGCGACGCAATCGAGGGGGCCGTCAAAAAAGGCGCCTTCAGCCGCGCCTTCAAGGCACAGGCGAAAACGCCGCCCGATCTGCCCGCGCAGGTCGAACACCTGTTGGCAAAGCGCGTGCTCGACCAGCTAGGCCTCGCAAAACGCGCCGGCGAACTCATATTGGGATTTGAGCAGGTACGTGAGGCGATCCGCAATACGACGCCCGGCTGCGTGATCGAGGCCTCGGACGGGGCGGAGGATGGCCGAAGCAAGATGCTCGGTCTGCTTCGCGCCGTGCATGGCCCCGAACGTGACGGTTCGGGCAATGCGGTGGTTCAAGATGAACAGGCTGAAAACCAACGATTTCCGCCGGTGATCGGGTGTTTTTCGGCCGACGAATTGGGCATGGCCTTGGGGCGCGAGCGTGTGATACATGCATGCCTCAAACAGGGCCGGTTTGCGCAGGGCTGGATGGGGGAGCTGAAAAGGCTTTCCGGGTTCCGGCGCGTGTGGCCTGAAGACTGGCAGCCCTCCTCCGCGCGTGGCGGGGGGCGTCCCGAAGCGGACGCCTCGCACGACGCCGCAGCAGGGCAGAAGAATTGACGAGACCCAGGCCCGTTTTTTCCGGGGGCGTTCCTCCGGACCGGCGTGCTGCAACCGAAGTGAGTGAATGAGCGATACCAAGGACACGGACAACACTGGACGCCGGCCGCTGACTCTCAAGCGGTCGGATACAGGCACCGTGAAGCAGAGCTTCTCGCACGGCCGTTCGAAACAGGTTTCGGTCGAGGTCAAGAAAAAGCGCGTGGTGGTGACACCCGGCGCGCAGCCCAAGGTCGTACGCCCGGAGCCTGAGAAGGCGGCCGCGCCAACGCCGCTTTCGGTCGCCGAAGACAACGCGCGCTCCAGGGGCCTTTCCGAAGCCGAACTGAAGGCGCGCCAGGTCGCGATCACCGCGGCGCGCGCCGACCAGGAGCGGCGCAAGGTCGAGGCCGAAGCGCTCGAGGAAGCCAACAAGCGCCGCCAGGAAGAAGCCAAGCGCATTGCCGAAGATGAAAAACGCCGCGCCGAAGTTGCCGTGACGCGTGGCGCCGAGCCGGCTGTTGCTGACGGCGAAGAAGAAGAGCGTGGCGGTCGTGGTGGCGCTTTCAGGCGCGATGCTGGTGGTCCTGGCCGTGGCGCTGCGCCTGGTCGTGGTCCTGCTCCCGCTCGTGGTCCCGGTGGGGCTGTTCGGGTTCGTCCTGATGGCGGTCCTCGTCCCGGCGGTGGTCCCGGTGGCGATCGTCCTCGTCCCGCCGGTGCTCGTCCCGGTGGTCCCGGTCCTCGTCCCGGTCCCGGTGGTCCCGGACGTCCAGGCGGGCCGCGTCCACTTGCCCCGCTCGATCCGGATGAACTGACGCCGCTGAGCGAACTTGGCGGGCGCGTCAAACGCGTCAGCAAGGCAGCTCCTGGCGACGAGCCCACCGGCGACAAGGCGCACCGTCCGGCCAAGGACGAGCCCAAGCGCCGGCAGGGCAGGCTCACCATTTCCGCGGCCCTGGGCGATGACGAAGAACGCCAGCGTTCCTATGCGGCCGTGAAACGTGCGCGTGAGCGTGAACGCGACCGCAGGTTGAAAATGGCCGGCGGCGCATCCGAAAAAGTCTCCCGCGAAGTCATCCTGCCGGAGAGCATCACCGTCGCCGACCTCGCCAACCGCATGAGCGAACGCCAGGCCGACGTCGTGAAGTTCATGATGCAGCAGGGCGAACTCGTCCGCTCGACCGACGTGCTGGATGCGGACACCGCCCAGCTCATCGTCGAGGAATTCGGGCATACTGTTAAGCGGGTTGCCGAGTCCGACGTCGAGATCGGCCTCGAGGGCGATACCGACACGGACGTGAACCTGCAGCCGCGGGCGCCGGTCGTGACCGTCATGGGCCACGTCGACCACGGCAAGACCTCGCTGCTCGATGCGTTGCGCGAAACCGACGTCGTGTCGGGCGAAGCGGGCGGCATCACCCAGCACATCGGCGCCTACCAGGTGCAGCTCAAGACGGGCGAGAAGATCACCTTCCTCGACACGCCCGGCCACGCGGCCTTCTCTTCGATGCGCGCCCGCGGCGCCAACGCCACCGACATCGTGATCCTCGTGGTTGCGGCGGACGATGGCGTGATGCCGCAGACGATCGAGGCGATCCAGCACGCGAAAGCTGCCGGCGCGCCCATCATCGTGGCGGTCAACAAGATCGACAAGCACGACGCCAACCCGGACAAGGTCCTGACCCAGCTCCTGCAATACGACGTGCAGGTCGAGGCGATGGGCGGCCAGACGCCGGCCGTGAAGGTCTCGGCGCTGAAGAAGACCGGGCTCGACGAATTGACCGCGACCATTTCGGCGCTCGCCGAAGTGCTCGAACTCAAGGCCAATCCGGACCGCGACGCCGACGGCGTGGTGATCGAATCCAAGCTCGACAAGGGCCGCGGATCGGTTGCGACCGTGCTGGTCAATCGCGGCACGCTGAAGCGCGGCGACATCATCGTCGCCGGCGCGCAGTGGGGCCGGGTGAAGGCGCTCAACAACGAGCGCGGCCAGTCGCTGGAAACGGCGGGACCCGCGACGCCGGTCGAAGTCCTCGGCCTCGATGGCTCGCCCGATCCGGGCGATGCATTCGTGATCGTCGACACCGAACAGCGCGCGCGGGAGATCATCGACTACCGCGTCCGCACCAAGCGCAACAAGACGGGCGCGGGCATGCGCACCTCGCTCGACCAGATGCTGGTCCGCCTCAAAGAGGGCGGGGCTGCGGTCGGCGGCGGTCCGAAAGAGGCTGCGTTCATCCTCAAGGGCGATGTGCAGGGCTCTGTCGAAGCCATCACGCAGGCGTTGGAAAAACTGTCGACGGACGAGGTCCGCGCACGCGTCGTTCTGGGCGCGGTGGGCGGGATTTCGGAAAGCGACGTCCAGCTTGCCGCCGGCGCCAACGCCCCGATCATCGCGTTCAACGTCCGCGCCAGCAAGCAGGCGCGGGACCTTGCCGAGCGTGAAGGCGTGGAGATCCGCTACTACTCGATCATCTACAACCTGATCGACGACGTAAAAGGCACGCTGTCGGGCATGCTGGCGCCGGAACGCCGCGAGACGTTCCTGGGCTATGCCGAGATCCTGCAGGTGTTCTCGATTTCCAAGGCGGGCAAGGTTGCCGGCTGCCGCGTCACGGAGGGCATCGTCCGCCGTGGATCTGGCGTCCGCCTGCTGCGCGACAACGTGGTGATCCACGAAGGCACGCTGTCCACCCTGAAGCGCTTCAAGGACGAAGTCCCGGAAGTGAAGCAGGGCACGGAATGCGGCATGGCCTTCGCCAACTACCAGGACATCCGCGAAGGCGACCAGATCGAGTGCTTCCAGGTGGAGCTGATCGAGCGGAAGCTGGAGTAGGTTTCGCCAAAGCGATCCAACAGAAGCCTCCCGCGCGAAAGCCGGGAGGCTTTTTGTTTAGCTGAACAGGGAGAAGCACCGCGGGTGGTTCGCGGACATACGCGATCAGTTCAACAAGTTGGATGCATTCTTGGACGCCTGCGAAGCGGGCCAGTAACCGGCCTGCGATTCTCGCGTGGGACTCGACGCCAGCGAATCGGCTAATCTTAGCCTATGGCAACGACCGTCACTCAGAGCTTTGCGGAATTTTCGACCAACACGAACATCACTGACCGTCAGGCGCAGACGGTCAGCGCCTGCCGTTCAAACGTGGTGGCAAAACTCAAGGCGGAAATCTCACTTTACGATCAAGAGTCACTGCTCATTGGCTCGTATGACCGCGACACGCTGCCGAGGTATCTCAACAAGGGCGACGTGGATGTGATGGTGGTCATGCACTACACCAACAACCAAGGCTGGTATTCGGCAGACGGCACAGCGTATGCGCTGCAAAAGTTTCAGCGCGTGCTCGCGGCAGCGTTTCCGCAAACGCCATGCGGTGTGGATCGCAACTGTGTCACGCTGAAATACACCCAGTTTCGGTTGGACGTGGTGCCTGCCTTTTATTTCACAGATGGTCATTACCGCATCCCCGACACATACCGCCGGGAGTGGTTGCCCACACGCCCCAAGGAATTTCGCGAGCGCATCACTGCCATCAATAAGAACATGGACGGCAGCTTTGTGCCGTTGGTGAAAATGATAAAGGCGTGGAATGCACAGTGGACAACAACGCGCATTCGCAGTTTCCACCTTGAGTGCATGATTGCTCACGCCTGCGCACAGTACCGGCAACGATACTCCTACAACTCGCTAATGCCGGTGGTGTTCAATGGTCTTGCCACGTATCTGGCCGGTGCGATCTATGACCCCATCAGTGGCGACAGGTTGGACGCATACTTGGACAACAACACGCAGCCCACAGACCGCCAAACCCTTGTCAAGCGTGCGCAGACCGCTGCAAAGGCTGCCGCCGACGCAGAGCAGATGGGCAACTACATGGGCGGTGCTTACGCCAGAACTGCCATTGACCAGTGGAAGGCGTTGTTCGGGGAGTTCTTTCCTGTCTACGGGTGACACAGCAGTTGGGCTCAATCAGCTTTCTCGGCTGATGTTCGACAAGACCGCACTGACTTGGCAGTGGTCAGTCGGCCTTGAGTTGTTTGCTGGCGCTGTGGGCATTTGGCTGTCCCTCAATGCGTTTCCGGCCGAGGCCAATCTTGCTGGCGCTATGTTCGTGTTGGCCGTCATCCTCGTTGCCTACATCCTTCGCTACAAGGCCAACGGCACGTATGACGACGCTGAGACGATGCGCCGTCAAGCGGTCCTGAGCGAAGGCATGGGTTGGGAGCTTGGTCGCGCTGAGTTGACGGAATGGCGCAACCGGGCTGGTCAGAAAATAATAGACAAGGCGGCGCTCAATCCCCGGCCTGATGACTACTACGACAACAAGCTTGGTGAGGGCGCGAAGAAGCTCGCTGAAATGACGTTTGAGTCTGCGCATTGGACCAAGTGCCTATACAGGCACATGCGCGGCTACTTGGTCGCTGTGCTGGTGGCTGCCGCCTTGATTGTTGCCGTCCTAGTGGCTGCGGCGCTATTTGTGCCAACTGATGAAAGGACCGCGCTCGCTTACGCGGCGTTCCTGTTCGCGCCAATTGTGTTGACCGTCGATTTCTTGGGCATGGTCCTGAAGCTCAACCGCGCCATTGGGGAACTCAAGAGCCTGTCGCCACACCTTGAGAGAGAGGCCAAGCTCACGTCACCAAAGACAGGCAGCGTCATGCGGCTTGTTGCGGAGTACAACTGCGTGGTGTCGTCAGGCGTGCCGATTCCGAATTGGCTGTGGAAGCGCTATAGCTCAGCCACCGCGGCAAGCTGGAAGGGCAAGTAGCAGACCGCACACGCGACACAACTTGCGCATTCCCGCAGAGAGTCGTTGCATGGCCGGACCATGACAGTTCAGACGAATTTCACCTGGGAGTTCTCGACGTCCGAAGCTGCAGCGAATGCGCGTGCGCTCAATCGCACGCTCTACGGCAATGCGCGGGCGACCTACGCCGCTGTGCTGATAGCTTCGTTTGTGGTGGTGCTGGGGATCACGCTTACCGGGGTGTATCTCGGATGGTGGGGCGATTTTTCCAGCGCGGCGCTGATCGTGGGGGTGGGGCTCGCGTTCCTGCTCTCACGTTTCGTTGCTTCCCGGCTGAGGCGCCGGCTGGCGAAGCGGGCGCGGGGCGGGCACGAGATCGAGGGGCGGCGTGTCGACTATACGTTTGGCGAGGATGAAGCAGGTGGACGCCGCCCTCGTCCTTCGACGGACGGCCCGCTTCGCGGGCCTGCTCAGGATGAGGGCTCTCTCTCTAGAATCGCAGATGTCTCGTAGCCCTCATCCTGAGCAGCGCACGAAGTGCGCGTCCGTCGAAGGACGGGGGCGGGCTCACAGGTCTATCGGCCAGCCTCTTTAGCCTTGCGCGAATGGGCCATGGCGAGTCCAGGAAGCGCGCTCCATTCGCCATTGATGACCGCTTCCTTCTTGGCGCGGCGCCAGCGCTTCAGGCGGCGCTCGAAATCGACCATGTCGACAATGCGCTGGAATTCGCCGGACCAGACCAGGGTCACTGGCAGGCGCTTCGATGTCCAAGCGTCGAGATATTTTCCGTTGTTGTGCTCGGAGGCGCGGACTTCCGGGTCTTCGCCGCGATAGCTGCCGACATAGTAGCGGCCATCGGCGCATAGAAGGATGTAGACCCAGTAGCGCATGACGTTCCCCCAACAGGTGGGAGCATCGCACAAGGTCGCGGAGAGGTCACGCCTGCCGCCCTCGTCCTTCGATCCTTCGACAAGCTCAGGATAAGCTGGACCATGAGGGCTTCGAGAGAATTCTGACGTGGAGAGAGCCCTCATCCCCGCAGAGAGTCGTTGCATGGCCCGGTCCTGACAGTTCAACCGACGCGGTGCATTTCATCGAAGACACGGCTATGCTGGACGCCATGAGTCGTCGCACGTCCGCTCCTCTTCCTACCTCTCTCGTTTCGCGCCGCAGCACGGTGGTGATGCTGTCGTCGTCCGCCTTGCTCGCTGCATGTGGCGGTGGCGGGTCGTCTACGCCGGCCCCGTCGCCTCCGCCCCCTCCGCCGCCTCCGCCTCCACCCATGCCGGTGTCGGGCCCCGCATGGTTCGGCTACGGCCGCGATGCGCAGCACACGGCCGTGAGCGCGATCGCATCGCAGATTTTCGGAGACATTGCCTGGACCACCGCCGTCGACCTCGCGCCGCAATACTCGCCGAACGGCGCGCTGCTCACCCATTACGGATCGCCCGTCGTGTCGACGAACAACACCGTGGTGATCCCGGTGAAGACGGGAGCAAACGGCGGCTATCGCATCGACGGCCGCGACGGAGTGACCGGCGGGCTCCTGTGGTCGATGGCCACTGACTATCTCACGCCGCCGCACAACTGGCTGCCGCCCTACAACGTGCTGTTGACACAGCAGGGCCGCGTCTATGCACCCGGCGCCGGCGGCAAGCTGCTGGTGCGCGACAACGCCGACGCGGCCAGCAGCACGCTCGCAACGCACGTGTTCTACGGCGCTGCGGCGTACAACGCCAATCCCGCGGCGTTCAACGGCAGCGTGGTCATCAACACGCCGCTCACGGCCGATGCGCAGGGCAATGTCTTCTTCGGCTTCCAGGTTACGGCCGCGAACCCGGCGGGGCTGGTGAGCGGCATCGCGCGTGTCTCGCCCGATGGCGTGGGGCTGTGGGTCGGCGCCGCCACGGCGGCGGCTGACGCTTCGATCCAGAAGCCGGCGATGAATTGCGCCCCGGCGCTCTCGAACGACGGCGGCACGGTCTACATCGCGGTCAACACAGCGGCCGGGGCCGGGACGCAGAGGGGCTACCTGCTCGCGCTCGACAGCACGACGCTCGCGGTGCGCGCGCGGATCGCATTGACGGACCCATATCTGCTCATCCCCGCGCGCATCAGCGACGACGGGACGTCTTCGCCGGTGGTCGGCCCGGACGGCCGCGTGTTCTACGGCGTGCTCGAAGCGCAGTTCGGCACGCACAACGCGCGCGGCTGGCTGCTGCAGTTCGATGCGCTGCTGAATCCGGCGGGCGTTCCCGGCAGCTTCGGCTGGGACGTGTCGCCCAGCGTGATCCCGGCGTCGATCGTGACATCGTATACGGGTGCGTCGACCTACCTGCTTGCGCAGAAGTACAACAACTATTGGGCAGTGGGCACGGGCGATGGGCTGAACCGGCTCGCGGTGCTCGACCCGGGCGGAGCCCAAGCCGACCCGATCAGGCCAAGCGTGCAAGTGATGCGCGAAGTGATGACGATCCTCGGTCCCACGCGGGACGGCAATTCGGCCAACTCGCGCCGCGAATGGTGCATCAATACGATGGCCGCCGATCCGCTGCGCAGGTCCGTCCTCGCGAACAACGAGGACGGGATCCTGTACCGCTGGGACCTCGCGACCAACACACTGACCGAGGACATTCGGCTCAACTCTGGCCTCGGCCAGGCGTACACGCCGACGCTGGTCGGCGCCGACGGCGGGGTCTATGCGATCAGCAACGCGACCTTGTATGCGATCCGCGCCATGTAGAAGTCGAAGTCTGGAAGCGTGCGCGAGGAGCGGCGAGTTGAGGTAGTTGCACCGCGCGCCGTCATTCCCGGGATGCGGGCCTGCGGCCATTACCCGAGACTGACGGGGCTTGGGGCGCGATCGATGAAACTTCACCGACCGGCTGAACCGGATATTCACCACAGGTTGGCATTGTCGGCGCATCATCGGGCCTCGCCGATCGCGGGGCCGTGGGAACTATGTGCAGGAGGCGGGACAATGCACCAGGCATCGATCCTCATGACCGCTTTCGTCATGCTGATGGGCGTGGCGTGGGTCGCGCTCTACGAATTCTCCGAGAACAGCGCCGAGGCGTCCGAGCCGGCGGCGATCGTCGAGACGGCGCAATAGTTTTCTGCGGGGCGACCTAGAGGCATGAACGGCCCGGAACGGGCTTTGATGCGCCTGCGAACTCACCGTTTTGTGCGCGACTTCCGTTTCGCCAGGGTCTAAATTCCCGCCAGAACCATAAAGGTCTTTGGCGGGAGGATACCTATGGCTGCCCTGAAAACGAGAACGCTTGGCTGCTGCGCGGTGACGGCGATGGCCGTTGTGCTGGCCGGCTGCACCACGGGACCGCAGACGCCTTCGGTTGCGACGACGGTTGCCGAGGCGTCGGCGGCGAAGCCCGTGCAGGGCAAGATCGAGGTGAAAGTCCTCTCCTCGAAATACAACATGGTCTCGGGCGGGGACGCACTGGTCGAGGTGAAGGCGAGCGAGGGGGCGAAGGCGAGCGATTTGCGGGTGACGCTGAACGGGCGCCAGCTCGTGACGCCGCTGAAATTCGACCAGCCGTCCAACACGCTGCGCGGGCTGGTGACGGGACTGGATAATGGCGGCAACTGGCTGCAGGTGTCGGGGCCGACCGGCTACACGGTGAGCCAGCCGCTGGTGAATTATCCCATCACCGGCCCGATCCTCTCGGGCCCGCACATGACGCCTTATGAGTGCCGGACGAAGGAGTCGGGCCTCGGGGAGCCCCAGGATGCCAACTGCTCGGCGCCGACGAAGTATGAGTGGTTCTACAAGTCGACCGGCCCGGCGACGGGCACGGGGCCGGCTGCGACGCAGTTCAAGCCGCTGGCCGATCCCAAGCAGCGCCCAGCGGATCTTGCGACCACGACGACGATCGACGGCAAGTCGGTTCCCTACATCGTGCGGGTCGAGAGCGGCGTGATCGACCGGTCGATATATCGCATCGCGGTGCTGGACAACCCGGCGACGGAGGGGTTCGGCGCGAGCGAAGGCTGGAACGGGCGGCTGGGCGTCACCTTCGGCGGCGGGTGCGGCACGCAGTACAACCAGGGGACAAACCAGGCGAACTCGATCCTGTCGGATCTCTACCTGTCGCGCGGCTTCGCCTACATGAACTCGACCGAGCTGGTGAACCAGCAGCACTGCAACCAGGTGCTGCAGGGCGAGACGCTGATGATGCTCAAGGAGCATTTCACGGAAGGCTATGGCGTTCCGAAATGGACGGTGGGCACGGGCGGCTCGGGCGGATCGATCCAGCAGATGGTGATCACGCAGATGTATCCGGGACTGCTGGATGGTCTCCAGCCATCCTTGAGCTTCCCGGATAGCTCGATGCAGACGGCGGACTGCGGCCTGCTGCAGAATTTCTGGAAGTCGAAGGACGGCAAGAAATGGAGCCAGGAGAAGAAGTCGGCGGTGGAGGGCTATGCCGTCGGCACGTGCGGGTCGTGGGAGCGGTCTTTCGTGCGGACGATCCAGGCCGGCTTCGCCGATGGCTGTGCGATCAGCGACAAGAGCCTTGTCTATGATCCCAAGAAGAATCCTAAAGGCATCCGCTGCACGACGCAGGAGATGCGGGTCAACATCTATGGCAAGGACCCCAAGACCGGGTTCGCGCGCCGTCCGATCGACAATATCGGCGTCGAGTACGGGCTGAAGGGACTTAATGACGGCAAGATCAGCGTCGATGAGTTCCTGACCCTGAACGAGAAGGTCGGCGGCAACGACGTGGATGGCGGCTTCGTGTCGAAGCGCACGGTGGGCGATCCGGCGGCGATCAGCGCCATCTACAATTCGGGCCTGTTCAACACGTTCAAGAATCTCGAGACGGCGCCGATGCTGCATTATCGCAGCTACACCGACGACACCGATCCGGGCGATATTCACGACCGTCACCGCGACCTCACCATCCGGGCGCGGCTGGAGAAGGCGACGGGTACGTCGGCCAACCAGGTGATCTGGGTGGCGGACCGGGCGCAGTCGCGCGGGCAGGCTGCGACGGTGAACCTTGCGCCGATCGCGCTGGATACGATGACCAAATGGCTCGATGCGATGGCGGCCGATCCCGCGCCGCTGTCTGCCGCGAAGGTCGCGAAGACCAAGCCGGCGGATGCGACGGACGCCTACTGGACGAAGGACGGCAAGCGCGTCAACGAAGCCGCAAGCTGGGATCCGGCGACGAGCTGGAACAAGACTTACCCGCTGCACGTCGAGCCGCGGATCATCGCCGGCGCGCCGGTCGCCAACGACATCGTGAAGTGCCAGCTCAAGCCGGTCGACTTCGCGGGGTACAAGGTGAAGTTCTCGGGCAGCCAGCAGAAGCGGATGAAGAAGATCTTTGCCGATGGCGTGTGCGACTGGTCGAAACCCAGCGTCGGCTATTCGCTGATCAAGGGGACGTATCAGAGGTACTAGGCGTTCAACGACCATGCATGACGAAGAGCCGCCGGGCCAAAAGCCCGGCGGTTTTGCTTTGAAGGTGAAGGTGAGGAGCGCCGGGCGCCTGCCCGGCAAAACGTTTCCATGGGCGTTGTCGTGGTCGATGGGCTTGGCCAGGCAGGCGCCTGGCGCTCCCCACTTGCTAGTTCACCGGCCCGCCAGTGATGTCGCTGTACTTGGCAACGGCGGCTTCGATGTCGTGGGCTTCGCGGCCGAGCGGGCCGGAGAGGAACGCATCGAGGATGTCGAGCGTGGCGCGGTGGGTTTCCGTGGGGCCGCGGCTGCCGCCGATCAGCAGGGAGAGGGCGAAGCGGCCGGGCGGGGCGAAGAAGAGGGGAGCGTCGGTGAAGCTGTAGTGGTTGGCGCGTTTTATCTCGTAGCGCCAGGCGGGGGCTTGCGCATTGTCGAGCAGGCGCTGGTTGCGGGCAAGGTTGTCCTCACCGTGGCCGGTTTCGACATGGTCGCTGTCGAGAAGCAGGAAGGGGCGAGTGAGTTGCCTGCTGTCGATGTCGCCGTAGAGCGTGCCGTCAATGTTGGCGGCGGCCTTGATGCGCGGGTCGCGGTCCATCGCGACAGCGGATGCGGCGCCGCCGAAGGAGTGGCCGATGGCGGCGATGTGCTGGAGATCGAGATGGCCGGACAGTTCGCCGATGGCGCCGGGCTGTTCGAGCTTGTCGAGGACGAAGCGGATGTCGGCGACGCGGGTGTCGAGCTGGGAGGCCATGAAGGCTTTTCCTTCCCCCTCGCCGGGGAAGTTTTTTGCGTCGGCGGCGATGCGGCCGTCAGCGAGTTCGGTGACGGCGGATTCGTAAGGGTGGTCGAGGGTGATGACGGCATAGCCACGGCTGGCGAGGCCGGTTGCAAGGCTGGTGTAGAAGGCGCGTGGGCCGCCATAGCCGGACGAGAGGATCACGAGGGGCACGCCTCCGTCGGGCCGGAGGATCGGATTGCCGGGATAGCCGTGCGTATCGATCGCGCCATAGCTGCGGAGGAGGAAGCCCGGGAAGAGCGTTACCTCATCTGGCAGGTCGTCGAGGCCGTCGAGATAGGTGGAGTGTTCGACCTGCGATCCGAGCGCTGCCGGATACCAGATCTGGGCGATGACGTTGCGGCGGTCGTTGGGATCAGCGGTGTTGAGCTCGTCGCGTGCCTCGTCGACCCAGCGGAAGATCTGCGTGCCGACCGTGTGGGGGCCGTCGGGCTTTGTCAGGACCGGGACAGGAAGAAGCAGCATGAAGGGCGCGATTGCGGTCATCGCCAGCGCGGCGAGGCCGAGATGGCCGGCGAGTTTCGCGAAGCCTGCTCTGGGCGCGCGGCGGCTGAAGAGCGAGAGCAGGGCCAGGACGGCGATCAGGGCGTAGCCGGGCAGGAATTGCCAGTAGAAGCCTTCGACGGCCAGTTGAAGCGCCGCAAGGGCTGCCAGCGCGGCGGGCGCGAGACGCAGCCATCGCCGCCCGCGATTGGGCCAGAAGATCCACCACGCCGACACGGCCAGCATGGCGGCAAGCAACACAAGATCGAGAAGCGACACGGGACCCCGACACATTAGGCAACTGACGGCGCGACACTGGCCTTCAGGCGGCGCCCAAACAATGGCGCCGGTGTGAAATGAGAGAGGCTAGCTGGCGCGCCAGAGTTCAAGGGGGAAGTCCAGGCCGTTCTGGGTCATAATGCCTTTCCAGACCTTCGCCGCTTCGTCCCATGTCAGCTTGCAGCGGGTCATGCCGGGCAGGTCGAAGGTGAGCTGCGAACCGTCGGAGGCGATCCTGTCGAGCGTCACCGAGCCGCTTGGGGCTTCGGCGCTTCCGGTGAGGCTGCCGTCGGCATTCCTGGCGATGCTGACGGTGAGGGGCACGGGCCATTCGCCGCGGTGAAGGGAGCCCGTCCACTTTCCAGCGGCGTCTTCAGCCAGCGCGGCTGGCGCAGTGAAAAGCACGATAAGCGGCAAGAGGGTGACGCGGAGTTTCATGGGGAGGCTTCCTTGTGTCTGGCGGCTTCTGTGAAGGTCAGGCCGCTCAGTCGTCGTTTTCTATAAAATCCTCGATCTCGCGAACGAGGCGGGGCGACACGGGGAGGCTTGGATTGGCATAGGTGGCGAGATTGCCGGCGCGGTCGAAGGGGGCGTCCTTGAGGACGTGGTTCATGTCGCTGATCAGCTCCATCTTCGTGCGCGGGGCCTTGTTGAGCAGCCTTGCGTCCTCGACCGTCACCTGCAGGTCGTTGCGGCCCTGGACGATCAGCGTTCTAACGCGCGCCTTGCGGACGGCTTCGACTGGGTCGACAGCGAAGACCGAGATCAGGAAATCCTGAACCGGCGGCGCGAACAGGGGCAGGAGGGCGGGATGCATGTTGGTGGTGTCATAGTGCTGGCCGCCTTCGAGCGCGCTGATGGCGGCGAAGGCCTGGTCGAGCAGGGGAGCGTTGGCGGGATTGTCCTGCAATTGCTGGCGCAGGACGTCGCCCATCTTGCGGCCCATGCCGGAGACGAGGATGAGGCCGCAGACATCCTTGCGGCCCTGGGCTGCGGCGGAGACCATCAGCGCGCCTTCGGAATGGCCGAGGAGCCAGACGCATTTGCGGCCGGTCTGTTCGCGGATGGTGTGGATCCAGCCGCGATAGTCGTTGGCGTAGATGTCGACCGAGACGGTGTTGGGGTCGCCAGCGCCCTTGCTGCCGAACATGCCGCGCTTGTCGACGCGGACGGTAGCAATGCCTTCCCGCGCGAGGCCTTCGGCGAGCAGCTTGTACATGTCGGTGTTGACGCCCATCGGGCTGTTGCCATTGCGGTCCGTCGGGCCAGAGCCCGGGACGATCAGGACCACGGGCGCCTTGGCCTTCGGGGAGAGCAGCGTGCCGTGGAGGTCGCCGGCGGAAATCTCAATGGGCTCCAGGGACGCGGGATCTGGTCTGCTGCTGTCCACAAATTCGGCGATGGCGCTGCCGATGAAGATCGCGCCGACCGCGCCGCCGATCGCTAGGCTGATATGCTTGCCCGAGGTCTTGCCGGATTGCTTGTTTGCTCCGGCGATCTTCTCGCCAAGGGCGGCGCCGAACAGGGCCTTCATCGCGGTTGCAGCCGCGGCGTCAGCCTTACTTGAAGCCGGAGTTGTTGCGGCCGGCGAAGATTTCGTCTCAAGGCTGCGCGCGATGAGCACGATAACGAGGAGCATCAGGAGCAGGACGACAGCGCCGCCGACCAGCCAGAGTGCAAGCGTCATCGTCATGCGCGTCCTCCCTTCGCTGTTTTCCACAATGCGCTTGACATTATCGGGAGTCAATATCAAAGTGATATCACTTCGATATGTCAGGCGAGTTCATGGAGGGACTGATGATCTCCCACAAGAGTACACCGGAGAAGTTGGCTTCGACGGGGTCGGGCGGCTTCCTGCTGGTGCTGTCGCTGGCCGGCTTCGTGGCCGCGGCATGGATGCTCTTCCAGGGCATCTACACGGCCGAGACCGGCGGGCCGGGCGAACTCGTGCCAATCTATATCGGCGGCGCGGTGGTGGTGATCCTCACCTCGATCCTCATTCTCTCCGGTCTCTACTCGCTGCAGCAGAACGAGGGCGCGGCGATCAGCCTGTTCGGCAACTACAAGGGCACAGACAAGAAGCCGGGCCTGCGCTGGGTGGTGCCGTGGTACACGCGCAAGAAGATCAGCTTGCGCGTGCGCAACATGACCTCGCAAACCCTCAAGGTGAATGACAAGAAGGGCAACCCGATCGAGATCGCGGCGGTGATCGTCTGGCGCGTGGTCGATACCGCGCAGGCGCTGTTCGACGTCGACAATTACGAGACGTTCGTGAACATCCAGGTCGAGACCTCGCTGCGGGAGATCACCTCGCACTTCGCCTACGACCATGGCGATGCGGACGAGCCGACCCTGCGCGCCGACGGTGTGAAGGTGGGCGAGATGCTGCAGGCCAAGCTGCAGGAGCGGGTCTCGATCGCCGGCCTCGCAGTGGACGAATCGCGCCTGTCGCACCTCGCCTATGCGCCGGAGATCGCTTCCTCGATGCTGCGCAGGCAGCAGGCCGAGGCGATTCTCGAGGCGCGCGCCAAGATCGTGCATGGCGCGGTGTCCATGGTGGAAAGCGCGCTGCAGCAGCTCTCCGAGCGCCGGATCGTGGAGCTGGATGACGAGCGGAAGGCGGCGATGGTGTCGAACCTGCTCGTTGTGCTGTGCGCCGACCGTGAGGCGCAGCCGATCGTCAATGCGGGTTCGCTCTATTAGGAAAGAAGGGCGGCATGCCATCGCCCGGCAAGAAATCCTTCGCCCTCAGGCTCGATCCGGCGCTCCACGCCGCGATCGAGCGTCTGGCGTCTCAGGAGCTGCGCAGCGTCAACGCGGAGATCGAGTTCCTATTGCGCGAAGCGCTGAAAAAGCAGGGCGTGAAGGTGAAGGATAGCGAGGGGAAGTAACCGCGCCTGTCCTGGCTAGTCTGTTCTGGCCAGTCTGGGCTAGGCGACGATGTCGAGGAGCCTGTCCGACATTTCGGCGTCGATGCGCAGGACCAGAAGGTTCGCCTCGAAGTCGCGGCTTGCCGTGAGCAGCTCGACAATGTCCTTCGCCATATCGTCGGACTTCCCGCTGGCGATGTTGCCGGCGGCAGTGCTGAAGCGCAGCGTGGCTGTGTTCATTCCGGACAGGGCGGTTGCGGTCACGGTGCTCATACCGCCGAGGCTGCACGCGCGAAGAGAATCGCGCGTTGGCCGGCGAGGCCAAATTTCAATGAAATTTATTGGATCGCGGCTCAGGCCGTGACGATGCGATAGCCCCAGCGCGGGAAGTGAACGTGCAGCACGCCTGTCTCCGGCGTCTCGCGGCGCAGCGAGACGTGGTCGGGACCGATGGAGACGAGGTCTCCGGTGACCGGATCCTGGCCGTAGTCGTCGGATGTGACGGTGATGCGTGTGCCTACTGGCGGATCGAGTTGCAGGGGCGCGTTGGGAAGGTTGAGCACGGGCTGTGCGACGCGGGCCGCGGCAAGGGCATCGGTTTGCGAGATTGGTCCGGCCTCGGCTTGCGCTTCGAAGGCGGCCATGCGGTCGGCCCATGCCCACAGGCGCGGGAAGTCTCCCAGAAGGTCGGTGCGGGCCGAGGCGGGCTAGAGCCACCAGAAGCCGTGGAAGCCGGAGAAGTCGGCATGGGCGGGCGCGGCGCCGCCGAGGAAGTCGCGGGAGGCAAGCTGGTCTTCGGTCCATTGCGCCTGCTGGCGGATGTGGGCGAGGGCGCTGGGCGCGAATTCCGGGCTTTTCGAGATGTCGGTCGCGGGCGCCATGAAGGGCGCGCGGTCGGCGCGGAAGGCTTTCATCTCGTCTTCGCTCGAGAAGCCGCTGGCGATATCGGCGCGGTTCCGGAAGCGGATCGTGCCGAGGTAGATCATCTGCCGCGGCTCCCACAGGTGGGCCACCGCATGATCGAACGGCGAGGGCGCGAGTTTCGGCGCGGGGAACATCTGGTCGATGACGCGCAGGGCGAGGTTGGAGTCACAGATGATGTCGGCGCCGATCTGCAACACGGGAATGCGCCGGATGCCGCCGGTCATCGCGACGAGTTCGGGACGCGGCGGCACCATCGGCACGACGGCGGAGCGCCAGGCCGCCCCCTTGTAGCCGAGCAGGGAGCGGATCTTCTGCGAGTAGGGCGACAGGGCGTAGTGGTGGAGGATGATGTCGGGCATGGGCGCCGATCCTTTAGCCGCGATTACAGCAGCGTCTGGCCGGTGTGGCGGCGTTCGTGGTCGAGCAGCCATTGCTTGCGCCAGAGCCCGCCGGCGTAGCCGGTGAGTGTGCCGTCGGCGCCGATGACGCGGTGGCAGGGCAGGATGATGGCGCAGCGGTTCAGGCGGTTGGCGTTGGCGACGGCGCGCACCGCGGTCGGCCGGCCGATGCGTTCGGCCATCTCCTGATAGGAGCGCGTGATGCCCGGGGGCACCTGGCGCAGCTCGCCCCAGACCTCGTTCTGGAATTCGGTGCCGGCGTCGGCGATCTTCGAAGTGAAAGTGAGCTTCTTGCCGGCGAAGTAGTCCTTCAGCTCCTGTTTGATGAGCTTGAGCGCGGGGGTTTCGCCAGGCAGGACCGTGGCGTTGAACGCTTTGCGATAACGCTCGACATGGCCTTCGAGCTTCTTGCGTTCGACGAACTCCAGCATGTGGAGTTTCTTGTCGTCGGCGATGGCGAGCATCGGGCCGAGCGGCGTATCGATCCAGTCCATGGCGAAGGCCTGGGCCTTGCGGGACTTTTGGGGCGCTTCACCAAATTGACGGGAGAAGGCTTCGCGGAAGCCGGAGCCGGATTCAAATCCGGCGTCGAGCTGGGCGGAGATCACGGCGTCACCTTTTTTGATCGTGTTGAACGCATGGCCCAGGCGCCGGGCGCGGGCGTAGGCTGAGAAACTCATGTCGAAGCGCTTCTGGAACTGACGGCGCGCCGTGGCGGGTTCGATACCCATGTCGCGCAGGTCGTCCTCGCTCCAGCGGCGGGAGGGGTCTTCTTCGACGAGGCGGAGGAGCTTCTCGAGCACGACCCCGGGTGCGTCGGGGGCATCCAGAGGGCGACAGCGCTTGCAGGGGCGGAAGCCGGCTTCGATGGCGTCGTCCGACGAGCCGTAGAAGGTGATGTTCTTCGACAGCGGCGTGCGTGCGGGGCAGACCGGGCGGCAGAAGATGCCGGTGGTTTTCACGCCTACATAGATGACGCCGTCCAGTTCCGGGTCGCGGCGCAGGATGTGTTGGTAGAGCGTGTCGTGGGAGGGAAGCTGGTTCAGCATGTGCGTCTCAATTGGGGTCTCGCCGATAGCCCTCAAGATGGGGTGTACCCTCAAGATAGGCATCCCGGCAGGCCGCGGGGCCGGAAAAACGACATGGTCATCCTATCCTTGACAGCAGGCCCTGCCGGTACTTTTACAGGACGATGAAACCGCCCTCCCAGAGACAATTGCGCGCCGGGGAACTTATCCGGCATGCGCTGATGGATATCCTCGCCCGCGAAGAGTTCGCCGACCCGGACCTGCATGGGAAGTCGATCACCGTGACCGAGGTCCGCTGCTCGCCGGACCTGAAGCATGCGACCGCCTTCTGCGCGCCCCTCGGGGGCGGTGAGACGGCCAAGACCGTCGAGGCGCTGAACCGTGCGGCGGGCTTCCTGCGCGGCCGGCTCTCGCGCGAGATCGACATGCGCTACACGCCGATGCTGCGCTTCATCGCCGACGACAGCTATGACGAGGCGCGGCGGATCGAGCAGCTTCTGTCGTCGGAGCGCGTACGGCGAGATCTCGGGCAGACGAAGGACTGAGCTCAGATGGCCAAGTCCTTCATGATCGCCGTCACCGGCGGGTCGGGTTCGGGCAAGACCACGCTGGCGCATGCGCTGTTCAGGAGGCTCGGACCTGACAAGTGCGTGCTGGTGACCGAGGACAATTACTATCGCCCACGTTCCTTCTACGGCGCCGATGCGCTGAAGATGGGCAATGCGGAACTCGAGGTCACGTTCGACTTCGACGATCCGGCCGGCAAGGACATGGAGCATCTGCGGCGTGACATCGAAGCGCTGAAGCGCGGCGAGAGCATCGAGCAGCCGGTCTATGATTTCCCGACGCACGACAGGAAACCCGGCGCCACCAAGCGCATCGATACACGGCCGATCGTGATCATCGAGGGCATACATGTGCTCTCGGACATCTCGTTCTTCCCGCTGTTCGATCTCACCGTGTTTGTCGATGCGCCGGCGGACCTGCGCCTCATTCGCCGTATCCGCCGCGACCAGCAGGAGCGCGCGCGCAGCGCGGAAAGCGTGATCCAGCAATACCTGCGCTTCGTGCGCGGGGCGCATGCGCGCTTCATCGAGCCGGCCAAGCATGAATGCGACATCGTCGTGGTGTGCGAGGCTGCGCCGCCTAATCACGATGCGACGCCGGATGGCGACTCGATCGACCGGCTGGTGGCGCCGGTCTGGACGCAGCTGCAGAAGGAAGGCGTCGTCTAGACGCGCCTCTGCGTTAAGTCCTTCTGGGGGAACTGCGCCCGCAATCGAGACGTTCCGCTCTGGTAAGCCCCCATCAGGGCGCCAGGAGGGAGCGTCATGGCGAAGACCGGATACACTCGCCCGCAGGACGACATGCAGCCGGGCGATGCAGCCCCGAAAGTGTCGGGCCAGCGCGCGCGCTAGGGGCAGAACATCAAGGGCATGCTGGCCGTACTCGTGGTCGGCATGTTGTTGGTGGTGATTGCCTACGCGATCATGCTGGCGCTGCAGAGCGAGCCCAGCTCAGTCGTTAATGCGAGCCGCAACGAAGCCGCCTTGGCGCCGACGACGCAGGCCCCTCCGGGTGCGCCGCAGCAAACCGGGCCGCAGCCGGGACAGTCTTCGCCCCAGCCTTATGAGCGGGACTAGGAAACTGCGAAGTCTCCGCCTCTGGATGCGCGAGTCGCGTTGCCGCTCGCGGGGGCGTGAGCTAGGTTACGACATGAGCCGGGCGCGCCTGGCATAGAGCCCGAAGGCGAAAACGCCACAAGGCCTCACCTCTCCAAAGACATCCTCCCCGTCGCAGGCGGGCCTTCGGGCTCGCAGCCATCGCTTGGGTTTGCGGTCATCAGCCTAGTGCTGGCGACCCGGCGGCGGCTCGAAGGAACGGCAGGGATATCTCCTGCGTTCCGGCGTAGTTGGAGGTGGAAGGCATGGCCACGGGACACTGGGTATCGAGCAGGGACTATGACAGCGACAACGCTGGCGAGCACAGAATCCCGGTCAGCGAAAACATTCGCGGGGCCATCGTGCTGGTGCTGGCTTCGGCAGCCCTTGTCGGCCTCGCCTTCGGTGTGATGCTTCTGCTGACCTCGCCGGATGGATGGGCGAGCAAGGCCGCGCAGAGCGCGGCGTCCGGCGAAGATGTGTCGCTGATTTCCTACGACGTCTCTTCAGCCGACTAGGGGCCAACTAGGCGGCGCTGCCGCCCTCGGGCGTTTCGGGAATGCCCATCACGTGCATGCCGGCATCGACGTGGACGACCTCGCCCGTGATGGATTGTCCAAGAGGCGAGAGCAGGTAAAGCGCGCAACCCGCAACCCCCTCCATCGAAGTGTCTTCCTTCAGGAACGACCATTCGCGGCCGGTGGTCATGAGCTGTTTGCCGCCTCGGATGCCGGCCATGGCGAGCGTGCGCATCGGGCCTGCTGAAATCGCGTTGACGCGGATGCCCTGCTTGCCCAGGTCGCGCGCGGCATAGCGAGTGGCGGCTTCGAGGCCTGCCTTTGCAACGCCCATGACGTTATAGGCGGGAATGACGCGCTCGGCGCCGAGATAGGTCAGCGTCACGATCGAGCCGCCGTCGGGCATCATTGCCGAGGCGCGTTTGGCGGCATCGACGAAGGAATAGACAGAAATGTCCATGGCGCGGCGGAAGCCTTCGCGCGTCGTGTTGGCGACGAACGAGCCCTGAAGCTCCTCCTTGCCGGCGAAGGCGATGGCGTGGACGAGGAAGTCGATTGCGCCGAACTTGTCCTTCAACTGGGCGAAGGCGGTGTCCATCTCCGCGTCGTTGGTGACGTCGGCGGAGATCATGGTGGTCATGCCGATCGATTCGATCAGCGGACGCACCCGGCGCTCGAGCGCCTCGCCCTGGTAGGTGAAGGCGATGTCGGCGCCCTGGGCCGCGAGCTGTTGCGAAATCCCCCAGGCGATCGAGCGGTCATTGGCGACGCCCATGACGAGGCCGCGCTTGCCTTTCATCAGGTCGCCTTTGGGGAAGGTCCAGTCCGACATGGCCGCTCCTCGATCTCTCTGGATCTGATGTTCGCGGCGTAGGGGCGGGCAGGGTTAACGTCAAGCTGGCGGAGGCAAGAGGGGCGTATGCTCGATGCGCTGCATGGCCTGGACTGTCCTGCCGGAAGGCGCGGCCATAAATATCGCGTCGCTGAGACAATTTGCGACGCTCTCCCGGCAATCCGGCATGATTCCGCCATGTATGGCCGTGAGGCTGTGGGTAGGGATTGGATTGCCGGGAGAGGACGCATGTTTTCGCGACGCTTGCCGACCTTGAACGTGCCTGCCATTGCGCGGAACGCGCTGATGGCTTCAGCGATCTCCTTCGCGCCCCTTGCGGCCGGGGCGCAGGAAGTCCGGCCCGAGTCCGGCTCAGGGCCCATCGAGCACGCCATTTCCATCAGCGCCCAGGTCGACCTGGTCTTCCAGCAGGCCTCCGGCGAGCCGGTGAGGATGCTGCAGAACAACTTCTCGGCGGGCGCGGTGGGCGACAACGCCACGTCCGAATACGTGTTCGGCCTTCTCAACGATGCCGCCCTGAACGGGCTCAACCAGGCGCTGGCGCTAGGCGCGCGCACCGGCCGGATCACGGTTGTGGCTACAAGCTGTCAGGTGGGCATGGACGGGCAGGCGATCCGCGCCGTCGTGCCGCTGGGCGTGTTCATAAACACGACCGAGATGAATGTCGGCGACGATGGGCAAGCGCATTTCCGGACACGCGTGAAGTACATTCCGGACATAGCGCCCGCGGCCGAAGACAAGCCGTTCAAGCTGGTGCCGAACTTCTAGCGCACGTTGTGATCAGGCTGAAGCATCGCCCGACCGTCGGCCTGATCTGGACCGACTGCCATCTCGAACGCTGAGCCACCCCCCACCTGTCGTTCGGCGCATGC
>JAUYPV010000022.1 GCA_030697555.1 Hyphomonadaceae bacterium | reverse complement strand
ATCGTGACCGCGGTCTGGAACGGCCGGATCGTCTCGGACTCGGCGATCGCCAGCCGGGTCAAGTCTGCCCGCCGGGCAATCGGCGATGACGGCCGAGCGCAGGCCATCATTCGGACCGTTCACGGCATGGGCTTCTCCTTCGTGGCCGATGTTACAACGCGCGCGGCAGTTTCCCTCGCCGGGTCGCGCGAGGCGGCCGGCGGCGAGCCGCGCCGGCATTCGCGGCCGAGCATTGCCGTGCTGCCATTTCGCCTAGTTGGAGCAGCGGAGCCGGGGTTTCCGATCGCCGAAGCGCTGCCACATGATCTCATTACGGAGTTGTCGCGGCTGCACTGGCTGTTTGTGATCGCGCGGGGCTCGTCATTCCGCCTTCGCGGAGCTGACGCAAGACTCGACGAGGTGCGGAGCAAGCTGAACGTCCACTATTGTCTGACCGGCATCGTCGAGATGTCCGGCAAGACCATGTCTGTGTCGGTCGAGCTCAGCGACACGCAGGACAGGGGCATTGTCTGGAGTGAGAGGTTTCGCGCCGACATTGGCGCCGTCCACGAGATACGCGACCAGATCATCAATGCGGTAACGAGCGCCGTAGAAGTGAGGATCCCGTTCAACGAAGCGCAGCGAGCGCTGCTGAAGTCGCCCGAGAACCTGGACGCCTGGTCAACTTACCACCTGGGCCTGCATCACATGTATCGCTTCAACAAGGTGGACAATGACACTGCGACTGGTTTGTTTGAACGCGCCATCGCCATGGAGCCTGGCTTCGCGCGCGCCTATGCCGGGCTTTCATTCACGCACTTCCAGAACGCCTTCCTGCGCTATGCGGAGAATTCCGAAGCGACGAAGCTCGCACAACGCTATGCATCGCAATGCCTGGAGCGGGATGCTCTCGATCCGTTCGGGCATTTCACGATGGGTCGGGCGCATTGGCTGCGTGGCGATCTTGAAGCCAGCCTTCCCTGGCTTGAGCGCGCCAACACCCTCAATCCGAACTACGCACAGGCGAAGTATTCCAGAGGATGGGCCGAAGCCCTGCTTGGGAGCGCCGACGCCAGCCAGGCCAACATCGCTGCCGCTCTTGCCCTGAGCCCGCTTGATCCGTTCGTATATGGCATGCTGGGGGTTAGGGCCCTGTCTCACCTCGTGCTCGAAGACGCGGCGCAGGCAGCTGATTGGGCCGAGCGGGCGGCAAATTCACCGGGCGCCCATGCACTCATCGAAATGATCGCGGCTGTCGCCCACGGCCTTAACGGCAACGATGCCCGTTCGAAGGCCTGGGCCGAATCTGCCCGTGCCCGTGCAGGACATCTGAGCAAGGCCGACTTCCTGCGCGCTTTCCCGTTTCGTGACCTGCCGACGCGAGAGCGCGTCACGGGAATGCTCGGCAGACTTGGCTTCTAGAGATCAGGCGCCGACCGCTCGGGCGACTGTCGCAAATGGGCCCCGGTCCCGCCATCGCCCATCAAGATTGCCGATGGCAGCGCCGCTACAAATTAGCCGTTCGCCCTGCCCCACGCGCCGGTGCTGACAAGTTAAGTGGTTTTGGCCCCGAACGGCATATCGCTGCTTGCAAATTCTCGCACAGATTCAGGAGCCGCTTCGGCGCGATCGAGTCGGAAATGCCCGATTTCCTACTTAACTTGTCAGCACCCCGCCTTGATGGGGCGGCGGGCTATCTGCTGGTGAGCGGGCTCACCCTCCAACTCCGATAGAATCCTTCTCCCCCTCAATCCGCGATACACCCCTCCGATAGCCCTTGCGGGGGAGCCGGAGGCGGAGATGTCGATCGACAATTTGGCTGCTGCTTTGATCGCCGCGCTCGTCATCGGTGTAGGCGGTCTCGTTTGGCTGGTCCGCGAGGCGATGGGCCGCAAGCGCAGCGAGCGGATGGAGACCTACCTGCGACTCCAACGCAAACTGGGAGACAACGGCCAGCGCTCCGCCAAGCAGATCATGGCGGCGCTTAGCATGACGGCAGGCCAGGTCCACGATGCTGCTAGCCGGAGCCCGGCGATCAAGCGTCTCGCGACGATTACCACCTTTGGCACATCGGAATCCCCCGTCTTTGAGTATGCGCCGTTTGGTGCCCAAGGGCGGGACGCTATCTAGTCCGCATGTGCCTGCTGTGGTGTTGGTGCTCAGCGCGCCGGGGCTACTTCGGGCGGCTGCTGAGAAAGCAGGACCCTGCCTAACACGAGCCCACTATCCCAATTCCGAGCGAGCACGCAGGGCCCGGCCAATGGCCTCCCGAGCTCAACAATATCGCTCGTCGGCGTGACGCCGGAATAGCGACCTTCAAACGAGTCCCACGTATCGCCAAACTGTGCATCGGCGCCGTTGAATGCCCCTCCGTCCCCAAACAGATTCAGTGCGGTGACGCGCCAATCGGCACGCGGACCCCAAGCCGATTCACAGTCAGCCAGCCCCTTCTGTAAAGGCGGCAACTCAAGTCCAAGAGAAAGTGCTGCCGTTTCTACCCGAAATAGGTATGCACCTCGCAAATCTTCACGGTCTATTTCCCTTCTTCGACGCAGGGTATTCGCTAGCGCGGATCGTTTTGACCCATGTTCGGCAAATCTGCCAGAAATCAGAAGGCCGTTTTGTCCGCGCGCATAGTGGGCCTGGCCGCCATTCATTCTCCCAAACCACAAGATTGCCTCGATAGTCTCTCGGCTGCCGCGAAGGAGAACCGGGCTCGCCGTGAGTCCCGCTATGTCTCCGGCATTCTAACACTCTCGTTCGGTGAACGACTGCCGGTCGTGGTCAAGGATCTGAGCAAAACCGGCGCGCGCGTCGAGTTTATGCGGCAGGTCATATTCGACGAGACTCCGGTTCTCCTCTCGGCCTCGCCCGCCCTTCCTAAGGTGAGGGCTTATGTCGTCTGGCAGGAGCGAGGCGCGGCGGGCCTGCGTTTCGAGACACCCATCGACCTGACCGGCGGATCGTGACGTCCACTCGGCTAGGGGCGTCGGCGGGCCGATGCCGCCGAAACGGGTCGAGCGGCGGACGGGATAGACATTCAGGATCGCGAGCGCTGCAAGCCTCTGGTCAGCAAGCAACTCCGAAACTTCGAACACTCGCCCAATATCGGGCCACTGCTGAATGCATCGCTTCGAGCATTCTCTTGGTTCTGTGTTCGCCGGGTCCGAGGTGATCCGCAGGCGGTCCTGCCCATCTGCGTGAAGGTGTTCCGTTCGGATGAGTGCCCGGCACTTGCGGCGCAGGGTCCCGCGCGGGAGACCGGTCTTTTCTGGAATCATGAGCCGTGAATAGGCAACTCAGAAACGTCCCGAAACCTTGACGACGAACGAGCGCGTGCCATAACCGCCCGTGGCGCGCCGCGTCTCGACCGACGACAGGTTGGCCGGGGTCGACCTGTCAGGCGCGAAGAACACCCGCTCGCGAACCTCGACAGGCAGCAGCACATCCTGCACCGTGAACCGGACCACCAACCCGCTGATCGCTGTCGTCTCGACATATAGGTCGAGGTTGGTCTGGTCCCAGCCGGTCGTGCGCAGCTCTCGCAGGCGGAAAAGTTGGGCATCGTCGGCCCGTTCCACAAGCGCGCCCCAGAGAAGCTTCCACTCTGGAAAGGGCTGGCGGAAATCGATCGAATAGTTCCAGTCGACCTCGTCTGAAAAACGCCGCGACAGACCGGTCACCGGGTCATCGACATGGGTCTGCTGGATCAACCCCTTCACGCGAAGTTCTGCACCGCGCAGGCCGATGACATCGAGCGGGGCCATGGCGTCGAGCTTGGCGCCGGAACGACGGCCATCGCCAAGATTCCCGGGACCATCGAGACCGGCGATCGGGATCTGGTCCTGCACGGCCTGCACCTCGTCGTGGAACAGCGACACGACGACGACTCCATTGCCTCCAAAGCGACGCTCCCAGTCGATCTGGGCGCGCCATGTCCTCTCGGGTTCGAGATTGGGGTTGCCAATGTTCTGCGTACCGTCAAACAGCGATACGGCGCTCGCGAATTCGGTGAAGTCGAGTTGCGCGACGTCCCGTTCGACCAGAAGGCGAAACTGGTTGGCGCCTCCCGGATTCCAGATCGCCCGTACCCTCGGCTTGAGGAAGGTGAAGTCGCGCTCCTGCTCAGCATCGCCGGACTGCGTGATGCGCGACGTCTCGACGGCGAGACTGGTTTCCAGCTTGAGCTTGTCGTTCACCTGCCAGAAGTTCGAGACATAGGCCTCGCCGCGCCACTCCTCCACGCGCGTGTTGGCCACGGGTGGTGTCGCGTTGGCCGTTCCGGCCGCCGTGCGGACGCGAATATCGAGTTGGCTGTCGAGGTAGTTGAACGCGCCCTCGCCGCCGAATTCGACGGTGTTTCCTGGGGCCGGACGCCATGTATAGACCCCGCGGCTGATATATTCCCCGCTTCTGGCCCCGCGGTCGATGAGCGTGTCGCGCAGCGTCCCGTTGGCGAACCGCGTCGTGTAGCGCTCGTCTGATCCGGTCTCTTTCCGGCTGGCGAGGCCGATCAGCTTGAAGGATGCATCGCCCGAAAGCTTCCGCTCCCAATCGCCGCCGATTTCGCCGGCCCAGACATTGTCGCCGGTCACCTTGCTGTCGTCGGCATGCAACAGGGCGCCGGCCGGATTGAGGGTCTCCGAATAGGTGTGCCGGCCATCGCGCGACGGGGTGACCTGGGCGTTCACGCTGAAGGAATCGGCATCCGACAGCTTCCACGTTGCGCGGCCGCTGATCTTGTACTCCCGGTAGCTGCCTTGGAGGAATTCCTGCCCGTGTTCGATCGGGGCCCCCGATGCCGCGTCAAGCTCCTTTTCATATTCGACGCGGCCCCGGCGCGAAGGCTGCGCCTGCAGTGCGAGGCTGACCGTCGCCCCGCCGACCTTGAACGCACTGTTCGCCACGATGAGCGGATTGATCGTGCCGGAAGGTTCGAGCCGGCTGAACTGGACGACGAAGGTGTTGGTCGCCGCGGCATCGCGCGGGCGCAGGCGCACGTCGACATACAGCGTCTGTCCGCCGAGTTCCCCTGCATCTGCCCCACCCGAATAAAGGTCGATCCGCCGCACGTCCCGCGCGGCGATACGGGCGAGTTGTTCCGAGATCGGGGTCTTGGAGCTTGGCCGTTCGCCGTTGATGAGGACGTTTCCAGCGGCGCCCGCAAACCCCCTGCGATCCTCTCCATTGCTGAGACTGAACCCCGGCACGCGACGGACCATATCTTCCGCAGAAACCGGGTTGAACGCCGAGAAGAAATCGGCCGCGAAGACCTTGGCGGATGGTTCAGGACCAGCCTGCTGGGCGAGCGCAGGGACGTTTGCGCCCGCGACGAACGCCGCTGAAAGAAGATAGCCTGCGATGCGCGCGGACCGCCATGGCCAGTGTGGTTGGTTCATCGAGCCCTGCGTCCCCGCATGCGTCCGCCCCGTCCGGGCGATTAAATTAGACCGTAGTCTAGTTTTTCTGCCGCGCAAGAAGCGGAAGGCGGCGACGACGCGAACGTGATCGGCGCGCGCGTTCAGGGTTTTGCAGCGGCGCCCTTGAGGAACACTGCAGCCAGCGAAGTCAGCAGCGGGCCAAGCGGCGACTTCGGCGCCGCATGCAGCCACTGGGCGACGGCCCCAGAGAGCAGGCTGTCATAGGCAGTCGCCAGAACTTCCGCCGGATGATCGCGACTGAGTTCGCGGCGCGCCTGCCCGCGGGCAAAGATGCGGACAAGAAGTTCGAAAGCCTCGCGCTTCAAGCCGGGAGATTCGCCCTCTGCGTCGAGTCCCATTGATATCTTTCGGATCTCGGTGAAGACCTCGCGATATAGGGACCGGTTCCGTTCAAGTCCGACGCTCATTTTCACGAAGAGGTCCTGCAGAATTTCGGCGGTCGGCGTGCTCTCGTCGACAAGCGCGGCGGCGAGCATGTCCCGGTAGGCGCGAAGTGACTTGGCCGTAATGGCGTCCAGCACCAGGTGCTTGGAGCCAAACTGGTTGAAGACCGTGGCGCGAGAGAGACGAGCGGCTTCTGCGATCTCCTGCATCGATGTGGCGTCGAGGCCTCGCGCGGCAAAAAGCTTCTGCGCCGCGGCAAGGATGAGTTCGCGCGACTCGTCGCCATAAGACCGCACGCCGGTTCTCGCCGGGCGGTTGGCGCGGGAACCTCCGATGGCAGAATCATTCGCGTGCCCGCGCTCAGATGGGCGCTTGGATTTCGTCCGCTTGGTCGTCATGCGCATGAAACCTTCGCCAGCTAGGGTGCAGTCACATCATACTGGGCGATGCATCTCAAGACGACGGTTCGGCGGAAGCTGGCGGCCACCTGAAACGCGGTTGCGGCGATGAAATTGCGGGGCTCAATCCAGATCAAGCGATGGGGCTGGATCACAGGCTGCTGAGCGGCGGATCGGGCGCCGCGCTCTGGTCAGCCAGCTCGCGAGGCGGACCCGCAAGCGAGCGATGGCGAGTTCCTGCTCCTGCAACTTCGCCCAGTCGGAGCAGTCAATTGCCAGCCGGGCGAGAGCTTCATGCGTTTCGATTTCGGCGGCGAGGCTTGCGGCTTCCTGGAAGTGCTAGCTAGGAGCCGCAATGAAGGCGAGTTCCTCTCTGTCGCCTAGCCTGCCTGGGCCTTCACATAGGTGGCCATGTCGAAATAGGCGCGCCATATCCGAATCTTTCCATCCTGCAACTCGAACACGCCGCAGCACGGCAGATCCACCGTTTTGTCGCCCACCCTGGTCCGGTCCATCCGTTCGGCGATCACAACGGATCCGGCGGATACGAGATTGACTATCTCCCACTCTGTCGCCGACCAGGTCTTCACGAACGCCGCAATGAAACCTCGCAGCTGCGGCCTGCCTGAGACGGGCGCGATCGGCATCGAGGGTCGACCAGGTCTTTATGAACTCCCGAACAATCTGTTCGTTGGCAGGCATTGCAGATTCCTCCACCAGCTATCCCGTTGCAGCTCCGGTTACTGTCGCAGCTCCGGCCACGTCCGCGGGCAGACGAAGGTGACACTGCACGAGGCAGACAGGCGCATTCACGTCGCGCTGCCAGGCTTCGGCATGCACCGTGGCGACCCGGCGGCCGAGTCTACGTATCCTGGCGCGAGCAAACGTCGCTTCCGGTCTTCCCGGCCGCAGATACTCGACGCTGAAATCGAGCGTGCGAGCCGGGACAGTCGTTCCAGTCTCGTATGCGAGCTGCAGCAGGCACGTGATCTCCAGAAACGCTGCAATGGCCCCGCCGTGCAGCGCCGGCAGCAACACATTTCCCACGAGGCTGTCGCGCGCCGGCAGAGTGGCCAGCACGCCGGCGTCGTCGACAGCGGCCTGGATCGCGAGGTAGCTCGCGAATGGCGATCTCGCGAGGAGGCGGTTGAGATCAGGCACCTCGGTCACCGGGCTTCGCGCCGGTTCAACGTGAACGCCGCCTGGGCTGTGGCCACTGGATCCTCGCGCGAGGCATCCCACGCCTCAGCCCGGAGAAAGGCGATCGAGCGGGTGACCTTGTAGCAATGCGCCGACGCCACGACCGAGGCGCCCGGCGCCGCCGGCCGCATGTGATCGATTCAGAGATCCAGTGTGGCGGGCGCGGCGCGCGTTCCGAAATGAGCCATGATCGCCAGACCACAGGTATGATCGATCAGCGCCGTCACCGCGCCCGGCGCCAGGATGTCGGTTCCAACTAGCCCAACGAGATCGGCGCGCCAAGGCAGCAGTATCGAACCAAGGCCGGGAGAGGAGGAGACGTAGCCCTGCGGCGGATGATCGCCGAAAGCTGCCAGCGGCAGCAAATAGGCCCGCAGCCGCAGGCGGTCGTGCGGCCAAATCACGCCCAAGGTGTGTAGATCGGGCTCGCCGTTGTTAACTGCCTGTCAAGGGGCAGGCATCAAGCTGCATTGGGCTTGCCGATATTGATCGAGACTTGGGAGCGATGTCGTTACGCCCCCCAGGCCACGAGACATTTCGCCTGAACGGTTTCGGCGCCGCCAGAAGGGCGGGCCGCTGGAGCGACTGCAGATCATGGCGCCGGACAAGCCCAATCTCGACCTCGATCCAGTCTTCATGGAAGCAGTGGAATGTCTGCCAGACGGCCTCACGATCTTTGATCGGGACGGCCTCCCGATCCTGAGCAATCAGGCGTCGGCCCGGCGTTTTCCGCATCTCTACCAGGCGTTCATTGACGGCGCCCCGAGCTACACAGACGCGCTCCGCCGCTCAATAGAGCTATCGCGTCCTGATTTCACAGCGGAACAAGTGGAAGAGTGGACGATAACCATCGGCCGTTACGCCGAGAGCGGGGAGACCTACGAACAAGCGACACATGACGGTCGAATTGTTCAGGTCACGTACCGTCCGATGTCGGACGGCCGCAAGGTGGCGATATCGGTCGATGTGACCGAGCTGCGCCAGCGCGAGAAGGAGCTCAAGCGGGCGAAACGAGCGGCTGAGGCCGCGAACATCTCGAAATCGGCCTTTCTCGCCAATATGAGCCACGAGATCCGCACGCCGCTCAACGGCATCATGGGCATGGCGCAGGTGCTCGAAGGCGTCGGCCTTTCTGCCGAACACCGGGAGTACGTCTCCACCATCCTCGAGGCTGGCCGCAATCTGATGGCGCTGCTCAACGACGTGCTCGATCTATCCAAGATCGAAGCTGGCAAGTTCGACATTGTTCCGGCCGACGCCAGCCTGCATCATCTGCTCCAGCGACAGTTGAAGCTGTGGCGGCCGCGCGCGGAGGAAAAAGGCCTCGAACTCTCTCTCGCCTTTGACTCTGAGCTTCCTGCCTACCTCTCCTTCGACGCCGTGCGCGTGCAACAGTGCATCTCCAACCTCGTCTCGAACGCGATCAAGTTCACCGCCAAGGGATGTGTCGATATTTTCGCAGGAGCCAGGAAGCAGGATGACGGCGGCTATCTTGTCGAGGTTCGCGTAACCGACACGGGCCCGGGGATGGACGCCGAGACGCTGGAGCGGTTGTTCAAGCCTTTCACGCAGGCCGATGAGACGATCCAGCGCGCCCACGGCGGCAGCGGCCTTGGCCTCTCGATAACCCGCCACCTCGCCGAACTCATGGGGGGCGGCGCAGGCGCGACATCGGAACCCGGCCGCGGATCGACCTTCCGCGTCTCCTTTCACGCCGCGCTCGCATCGAGTCAGCCCCAGGCCGGGATCGCCGTGCGCCCCGAGGCCGGCGACATCCGCGAAAGTCTGAAGCAATCCAACCTGCGCGTCCTCGTGGTGGACGATCATCCGATCAATCGTCAGGTGGTCTCGCTTTTCTTGCGTCCCTTCAACATCCGGGTCGTCGAAGCGGTCAACGGCGTGGAAGCGCTGGCTGCTCTGGAGAAGGAGGCGTTCGATGTCGTCCTCCTCGATATGCACATGCCGGTAATGGACGGCCCAACGACCATCCAGCACATCCGCGCAAGCGAACGCCCGTGGAAGGACGTCCCGGTCGTGGCCCTCACCGCCGACGCCATGAGCGGCGACCGGGAGCGCTATCTCGGCATGGGCATGAACGGATATCTCTCAAAGCCGCTGGCCGAGCGCGATCTTCTCTCCGAAATTGCACGGGTGCGCAGCGCTGATCGACCCGATGCAACGCTGGCAAAGGCCAGTTGATATCGGGAGCCACCTGACTCCTCTTCAATGTCCGCACTGGGCCAGGTCGCGCCGCTCCCCCTCAGCTCGGCGAACGGCCGGCTCTCGCCGATGACGGACGTAGACGCTCCCCGTCCCGTATGGCCGACTTCGTCCATACCTCGTTTTCGGCCCCTGCGGCATCCCGATTGCCGTTTCCGCGCCTGCGCGTAGTCTGGCCTCGGATCGGGAAGGGCCCATGCCCAAGATATTCATCAGCTATCGCCGCGAAGACAGCCAGTATCAGGCCGACCGGCTGCACGCCGCGCTCAAGCCGCATGTTGGCAATCCCAAACGCGACATCTTCATCGACGTGGACAATATTCCCGTCGGAGTAGACTTCGTGGAGCACCTCGACCGACAAGTTGCCCAGTGCGACGTGTTGCTGGCGGTGATTGGGCCGAACTGGCTCAACGTGCAAAACCCAAAGACTGGCAAAAGGCGCCTGGACGATCCCGAGGATTTCGTGCGGATCGAAATCGCGTCGGCGCTGAAGCGCGGCATTCCTGTGGCGCCGGTGCTGCTGGACGGCGCGCCCATCCCGTCAAAAGAGGACCTGCCCGAAGACCTGAAAGCGCTGGCGCGGCGCCATGGCGTCGAAGTTCGCCGAGCCAGTTTCGACGACGATGCCGAGCGGTTGATCCGCGGTCTGGGGCTGAAAGAGATCGTGCAGGAGGCGAGACCCGCCGCAGCGCCGTCGCAAAGTAGTCCGCCAGCCGGCAGCGGCGCAGGCAAGATCACTCCGTTGGTCGCCCTCGGCGCCCTCCTCATTATCGGCGGAGGCGGGTGGATCTGGCTCGCCAATTCAGGTGACTTGGGAAGGACGGGTGGGGTGCCTTCGGCCGGGTCTCAACTGTTCGAGGAGACCGCGGCGCCGAACACTGGGCAGACAGATAACCCGCCTTCGTTGGGTTCGTCAGACACGGCGTCCCTACCTGCGCCGGCTGCTCCGGCGCCCGCCATTCTGAATCCGGCACCCAAAGTCGCCACGATCACAACATACGGCGTTGGAGAGACGTTCCGCGACTGTACGGGCTGCCCGCAGATGGTGACGATCCCGCCAGGCAGTTTCACTATGGGGTCGCCCGCTGACGAGGTCGGTCGGAATGACGCTGAAGGCCCACAGCGGCGCGTTTCTGTTCCGGCTTTTGCCGCCGGTAAGTACGAGGTGACGTGGGCCGAGTGGGAGCGCTGCGTTTCTGATGGTGGTTGCGCGGAGCTCACGGCGGACGGTTTTGGCGGCGGCTCGCGGCCAGTGACGTACGTGTCGTGGACCGAGGCGAAAACCTATGTGGCCTGGCTGTCGCGCGACACCGGCAAGACCTATCGCCTGCTGTCCGAGGCGGAATGGGAGTATGCGGCGCGAGCCGGTACGACGACCGCCTATTCATTCGGAAATTCGATCTCCACCTCACAGGCCAACTTGCGCGACGGTCCCCGCAAAACAACACCGGTCGGACAGTATTCCTCCAATGCCTTCGGGCTCCACGACATGCACGGCAATGTCGGGGAATGGGTCGAGGATTGCTGGGCGGACAACTACTCTGCCGGCCAGCCAACAGACGGCCGCGCCTACATCCAGGGTTCGTGCCCCATCCACGTCATCCGCGGCGGTTCCTGGGAAAACCTTCCGCAGTACCTCCGCTCGGCGTACCGCTACGCGGACGAACCGACGATCCGGAACAACTACTCGGGCGTCCGTGTCGCCAGGACCCTTTCTTAGGCCTTGCAACGGCTTTTACAGCCCGCGAGCGCGGGCTCCTGTTTCCTTATCTCTTGATGGGCTCGGGGCGTGGCCGCAACAGGTTTTTCCCCGACGATGGCGCGACCGAGTTTTCCTGGCAGTGGCGACCGGCAGGAACAAGCGCCGACAATGCCATTTGGAAGCCCGGTCTGGTCCGGCAGATTTGGGCCAGATCACGGCGTAGCGGCCGCTGTTGCCGACCGGCAGGGTCGATCCAAAGGAGCCAGTCCCCTTCCCGCACGGCTGCGGCTGCGGCTGCGGCTGCGGCTGCGGCTGAATCTCGCCGAAGTCGGACTCTGGTCAAGTTTTCCGGCTCCCTAAGCGTCAGGTCGCGCGCGGCTGCAGCCATTTCGGCAGGAAGGTATAGGGATCGACGCCAGCTCCGGCATCATGGCGCACGCCGTTGGCTTCGAGCAGCTTTTGCAGCGCGCCCGACTTCCAGGCGTCGAACAGCTCGGTGCAGCCACCGACGAACTCGCCACCGACAAAGATCTGCGGAATGGTGATGCTGCCCGTCTTTTCGCGCAGTGCGGTGCGGATGCTCCCGCCCCAGTCGTCCTTCTGGTAGGCGGTTGAGTCGAGATTGATCGGCCGGTAGGCAATGCCGAACCTTTCGAAGAATCGGCGCACTGACCAGCAGAACTCGCACCATTCAAGCGCAAACAGCGTCACCGGCTCGGCGCTGGAAGCGACCGTTTCCTCGACGAAAGTCATGGCTTGGGCGCTTGGCTTGGACGAGTAGAGCGCAGTCGCCGGCGCGGGCGTCGGAGCGTCGAAGCGCGCTATCGGCGTCGAACGGGAGATTTCCAGTTCTTCCTCAGTCATGCTTTCGCCGACGCCTTCGAACAGCGGCGTGGATAGGTAGCGCTCGCCGGTGTCGGGCAGCATGCACAGCACGGTCGATCCTGCGGGGGCTGTCTCGGACACCTTGAGGGCGCCGGCCAGCGTCGCACCGGAGGTGATGCCGACGAAGATGCCCTCTTGGCGCGCCAGGTCGCGCGCATTTTGCATCGCATCGGCGCCGTGGATCGCCAGCACGTCGTCGACCAGCCCCAGCCTGATTGCGTCGCCGGTGATCTTGGGAATGAAATCCGGCGTCCAACCCTGCATCACGTGCGGCCGGAATGCGGCATGGCTCTCGGCGGGCGATCCGTCGGGATTGCGCGCCTGCGGGCCGCCGCTGCCCAGCAATGCTGAATTGTCGGGCTCACAGACGATGATCTTGGTGTCGGGTCGCTCGGCGCGCAGGACGCCGCCGACGCCCTTGAGTGTTCCGCCAGTACCGTAGCCGGTGACCCAATAGTCGAGCCGCTCACCTTCGAAAGCGGCAAGGATTTCCCGGGCCGTTGTCGCGGCATGAATGGCCGGATTGGCCTCATTCTCGAACTGACGCGTGAAGAACCAGCCATGCGTCTCGGCGAGCTCGCGCGCCTTCGCCACCATGCCGGTGCCCTTGAGCGCCGCTGGCGTCAGAACAACCTTGGCTCCGAGGAAGCGCATCAACTTGCGCCGCTCGACGGAGAAGCTCTCCGCCATGGTGATGACCAGCGGATAGCCCTTCTGCGCGCAGACCAGCGCGAGACCAATGCCAGTGTTGCCGCTGGTCGCCTCCACCACGGTCATGCCCGGCTTCAACGCGCCACGCCGTTCTGCGTCCTCGATCACTCCGAGCGCCAGGCGGTCCTTTACCGATCCGCCAGGATTGAACGCCTCGACCTTGGCGTAGAGACGCACGCCCGGCCGCTCGAACTTGGCCAGCCGCACCACCGGCGTGCGGCCGATCGTGGAGAGGATGTTCTCGTGCCGATTGGGTGTCATGGAGATCTCCGTTTGCGCGGGCCCTGCGCAACGACAATTGCCAGCCCGGTCTCAATCGCGGCTAGCAACTCTAGCCAGTCCTCGGCCGCCTGCCAAATCTTCCGGAGTGGGCAGCGCACGCTCTCGCGGAGGTTCGTTTTACGATCGGAGAGGAGCCAAGTACGGCCGATTGCCCTCCCATATGCTTCCGGCGGGATTTGGCGAGTCGCCCGGAGGACTTTCACCCCCGGGCGCTCCTAGAACCGTGCGTGAGCCTCTCGGTTCACACGGCTCCCGATGTTCGGTCGCTGATAGCCACGAAGCGCCAGTGGGCGAAGAGCTGAGGAGCTGCGGCGCGTACGCGACGCAGCCATGCTCTTGCGCTTCTCGGGCGCCGCCTGAGGCGCCGATACTTGCGGCGCGCCCATTGCGTCAGGAAGGCATCGATCTGGAGCAGCGTGTGCGACAGTCGAGACCCATAGAAACAGCCAAAATAGTTGATCCAGCCTTGGATGTAGGCGTTGTAGCGCCCGGCGAGATCCTCGAGGCTCATCTGCGTCCAATGGTGCAAACGCCATTGGCGGATCGTGGATCCGATCGCCTTCAAGGCGTTGGGACTAGCGGCGGGCAGGAAGGAATGAACGAAGAGACGCCCGTGCCAGATCGTCTTGCGTGGCCGAAAGGCGTAGCCAAGAAAGTCGAAGCTGATCATCGGGTAGTCCCCGCGCCGGTTCCAGTCCTTGCAGTAGACGAGCTTCGTCTTCTGCGGATGCAGCATGAGCCCACACGCCGTAAAGCGTGCGTCGATGGCTCGCCACAACTCCCGGGCTTCCCCTTCGCTTTGGCAATGGCAGATGATGTCGTCCGCGTAACGCTCGAACGGAATGGCGGGATAAGTCCGCGCCATCCACGTATCAAACGCATAGTGCAGGAACAGATTTGCCAGAAGAGGGCTGATGACGCCGCCTTGTGGCGTTCCCGCAGTTCGCGCAACGACGCTTCCATCTTCCAGCTGCACGGCCGCCTTCAGCCACCGGTCGATATAGAGCAGCTCCCACGGGCAGTCCGTGTGTTTTCGGACAGCCTTGAGCAGCAGGCTCCAATCGATGGTGTCGAAGAAGCTCTTGATGTCGATATCCAGCACCCAGTCACTGCGCCAGCACCGCTGACGAGCCTGTCGGATTGCATCGAGAGCCGAACGACCTGGACGATACCCGTAGGAATCCTCATGGAAGATCGGCTCAAGAACGCGCTCCAAGCGCCGTTTCACGACCTCTTGTGCAACGCGGTCAGCGACAGTGGGGATTCCCAGTGGTCGCTCACCGCCGCCGGACTTCGGGATCATCACCCGTCGCACCGGTGGTGGATGGTAGCTGCCTGAAGACATTCGATTCCAGAGTTTGTAGAGGCTGCTTGCAAGATCAGCCTCGAACTCTTCGATCGTTTGTCCGTCTATTCCAGCCGCTCCCCGGTTCGCCTTCACCTTCTTGAAGGCTTCCCAGATTTCCCGCTTGGGGATGTCGAACGGCTTTGCCTTGTCCACAGGGCTCCTCCCGTTATCGGTTGGCTCTGGGCCGCGGCTGAACAATGCGGTCCCTTCGGTCCAGTCCCATTACAGAACCTTCCTCCCTACTACGAACCGCTCCGCCCCTGTGCTCCGCATCGGTACTCTGGTCCTCTCGGTTTCAGCCAATTGGATGTCTCCCTTTGCATCGGAACGACAGGTTCTCACGTTCCATACGAAAGCCTGATGCGGTCTCGCGCCGTCTACATGCCGGACGCCGCTCGGGCAGGATCAGGTCATCCCCCGAACTTGTCCCGGGGTTTCGGCGTTCCCCCGGTTTTGACGTCGCCTGACTAGTTTCGGCATTTCAGCAACGGTTCGCTTGCGCTCGCCTTACCGCATCTTACCTGCCGGGATCTGGTCCCGACTTTTCCGCAACGCTCACCACCATCGCTTTTGACGATCGCAGCTTGCGGGGGTTTAGAGCCTGCGCCTGACCGCCGGCTCTAAGGGACCTGCCCTCATCTTCCGTACAGCATCGCACCTCCTCTATTGTTGGTGCGTTCGTGACACACCGCCGATAACGGTCGTTCGGGCAGGGACGCGTAGCAGCCGCGCTATTGCCATGATCGCGAGCAATTCTCGACGACGATATTGTTTCGCTGGGGGGACTCCCATGCCGATGCGGTCGATAGCCAGTTGTCTAGGCCCAACCATCCTTGCGGTCGTGCTGGCAACCGCGCCTGCGTTCGCGCAGGAGTGTTCTGCGTACCAGGACCGCCCACGCGAGCCGATACGGCCGAGAGATTTTATCGAGACCAAGGCCGCTCTCGACGGCGGCATGAATGTCGATCCGATCGGGAAGGAATACTCCCTGCTGATGTTCGCGGCCGGCGACGGAGACATAGCGCTCACACAGCTTCTTCTTTCGCGCGGCGCCAGGACCGAGCATCGCGATCACAACGGAGACCGGGCGCTGCTGTGGGCGGCGCAATACGGTCGTGCGGACACAGCCAGGCTGCTCCTGGATGCAGGCTCGCCGCCGGATTCCACAGAGGATCCGTATGGCGCAACGCCCTTGATGAAGGCCGTGCGGAACGGTCATGCGGCAACCGCCTGCCTACTTCTCGCACGCGGAGCGGACGTCAGCCGACGCGATCAGACGGAGACCACGGCCCTGCACGAAGCTGCGCTAGGCCGAGACCCTGCCATCGTTGAGCTTCTGCTCAAGGCGGGAGCAAACCCAAACGTCAAGACCGAATACCTTGAGGAGACGCCGCTACACCTGGCCGTATTCTACGGCGGAACCGAGACGGTACGACTGCTTGTCGGGGCGGGCGCAGACATCGAGGCTCGCGACCATGAAGGCAAGACGCCGCTGTGGCACGCCGCCTACCACGACCTCGCCGATACCGTTGCGCTCCTTCTCGCCGCTGGTGCAGCGCCGGATGCCAGATCCAGCCTGGGCGAGACGCCGTTCGCCGCTGCTGCCGGCAAAAGCGGGACAGCTGCGTGGCTGCTCGCCGAACGCACGAGCGACGTTGATGGCGCCTTCGCCGCCGCCGTCTGGGGAGGTCAGGCCGATCTCGCGAGGCGGTTGTTCGAGCGCGGCGCCTCAGTTAACGGCGCCGATGTCCTCGGCCGGCCGGCACTGGCCGGTGTCGTTCAGCACGATGGGCTGTTGATGCTCAATTGGTTCCTGGATCGGAAAGTCGATCTCGGTCGGCAAGGAACCGCTACACTGCATGAGGCTGCCCGGGTCGGGCGAGCTGACATCGTCACGCGTCTGCTCGCCTCCGATGTCCCCGCCGATGGACGCATCGCCAACGGCGCAACGCCCTTACTCGCGGCCGCCGGTGAAGGCCATGTCGACATTGTCCGCGTTTTGCTCGAACGAGGGGCGGACCGCCACGCGCACGATCTGAATGGGCGTGACATTGAAGCGTATATGACCACCGCGGCCAACTTGATCAGCGCGCTGATCAAGTGGCGGGCCGGTTCCCGCGCCTATCGGCCTACGGATGATCTCGAAAACCGGCTTGCGAAGCTCATCGCTGCGCACTCTCTGATACGCGAGGTGATCGCCTAACTACATCGGATAGGTCTTGTGCAAGTGCGATCCGACAGCTGTCGCCTAAGGGCCAAACCCAGCCTTGGCAGGCATCGTGAACGAATGACCGCGTCCATCAATTGAAGTCATTGGCGACCCCGGCGCCGGCGGCGGCACCCTTGCCGCCCGCCTGCATGGTGCGGGCGGGTGAGCAGAAGGCTCACAACCATGACACACGAACTGATTTCACAGCCGCCGGCTCCCGCCGGTCGCCGGCCTCGTCGCATCACGGCCGGAAAGCTCACCGGACAGAAGCCGGCTCTCAAGATGAAAGAGGTCTGGTCGATTCGGGCCCGCCTAGAGCTTAAGCGACGCATCCGGGATCTGGCGCTGTTCAACCTTGCCATTGATAGCAAGCTGCGTGGGTGCGATCTCGTGCGCCTCAAAGTCGAAGACGTGGCTGCCGGGGGCGAGATCAAAGCCCGGAGCGCTGTCGTCCAGAAGAAGACCGGTCGCCCGGTCCAGTTCGAAATTACAGAACAGACCCGCACGGCGGTCGGCGCATTGATCCGCCAGGGTGGCCTTGCATCCGGAAAATACCTCTTCACCAGCCGCCTTGCTGACTCCCCTCACCTCTCCACGCGCCAATACGCTCGGATCGTGCAAGGCTGGGTGCGCTCCATCGGCCTCAACCCGGCGACCTACGGCACGCACTCCCTCCGGCGAACCAAGGCCGCATTGATATACCGGAAAACCGGCAACCTGCGCGCAGTCCAGCTCCTGCTGGGCCACACCAAGCTTGAGAGCACCGTCCGCTACCTGGGCGTCGACGTTGACGATGCCTTGGCAATCTCGGAAGGCGTCGATCTCTAGCGCACAGGGAATGGCCGGTTGCAGCCGCGTCGGCCATTCACCCTATCCGGCCCGACAGGCGCAATTTCGCCGGAAGCGGTCATCCAAGCTTGGCCATCGGGACATAGAGCCCGCGTGGCATTGACGCGAGGCCACGACAGTTGCGTTGACCCTTCGATGTGGTCTTGCGGCATTGGCGCCAGCAGGCCACAGCAATAGAGTGCATATGACGTCCGAGGGGGACCGGCGAATGCTGAAACTGGCGTTGAAGATCATCGGCGGCCTCGCTGCACTCGCCTTATTGATAGTGGCGGGACTCGCAACCGCCTTTCACTTCTGGATGGAGGGTTACGCCAAAGAGTTGACGGCCGGCAGCCAGATAGCTCACACGCCGCTTGGCGACATCGAGCATGCGACCGCCGGCGAGGGGACGCCGATCCTGGCGCTCCATGGGCGTCCGGGTGGTTACGACCAGATGATCGCTGGCCCCCGCTCCCGCCCAAATGACTATGCCGGCCTGCGCACCATCGCCCCTTCGCGCCCAGGCTATCTCCGGACTCCACTTGAGAAGCAGCGCACGCCGGCTGAACAAGCCGACCTCTTTGCCGCCTTGCTCGATGAACTCGGTGTGCGCCGTGCAATTATCTACGGCGTCTCCGGCGGCGGCGCGTCGGCGCTCCAGTTCGCCATCCGGCATCCAGATCGAACGATGGGCCTCATTCTCGTTGCTCCGCAGCTTGTCTCCGACCAAAAGGAAGCCGCGGAGAAGACGCCTTTCGGCCCCGTGCTTTATGCGCGGGACGTTGCCATGTGGGCTGGCGGCCAACTCGCGCTGGAGCAGACGGCCGGCGTGGTCATCACCGGCTTCGATGCACAAGATCCCGAGCAGGTCGCCTCGGCGCGCAGCATGATGAAGTCGCTGATTTCTAGCGGCCGTAACGCGGGCAACGAGAACGACCGCGCCCAGTATGCAGATCTAGGCGTCGAGAACTGGCCCTTGGAGGCGATGTCCGTCCCTGTCCTCATCCTGCACGGCGACGCTGATGAGAACTCGCCCTACGAAGGCTCCGCCCGCGCCGCAGCTCGCATTCCCGGGGCAGCACTCGTCACCTTCAAGGGGGCCGACCACTACATGATCTTCACGAAGGCGCCCGAAATCCGCGAACGCATTCGCCAGTTTGTCGGCGTCGTGTCGCAACGTTAGCCCACGCAGGAAGGGTGAGGCGTGCAGCCAATGGCTGCTCAGGGCCAGCTCCGCCCGGATCGCCATATTCTTACGAATGTCTGCGTGGCCTGAAAGCTGCCACTCGCCTTCCCCAGACTGTGCGGCTCGAACTCGCCGTAAGCCGTCATTCGCAATCTTCGGTCTCGCACGTTAGCGATGAAGCTGCGGCGAACGCGTGCTGGAAGACGCGGTACTCTTCGACTCGGCGGTTCGTTACGTCGGGAAACCGTCTATGCCAGGGAATACTCCGCATTGGACTAACGGGACAGGTTTCGCCTATGGTCTGCGCCTAGACTGGGAGGGGCCACCAAATGACCTACAATCGATGGATGCTTGCGTCGGCAGGCGCGATGATGCTTGGCGGCTGCGGCGGAGCTGATGGCGGAGGCGGGATCGACGGAACGTACTGCACGACGGCCGACATGAAGATCGTCCTCAAGGCGGGTGTCGTAACCTCGGAAGGCCGCGATGGCTCCTACACTCTGGACGGCGAGAAGGTACTAATCACCAACCCATCCGGCGGTACCACCACCTTCATGCGCCAGCCTGATGGCTCGCTGAGCACCGGCGCGACGACCCTTAGGAAGTGTGCGGGCTAGAGTAGTTTTCCTGGACGCTGGGCGAGCTGGGGCGATGGGCGGAGGCATATCGAGACGGCACGCTGGCTGAGGTGGAAGCTAGTACAGGCGGAGCGGGCTTGGCGCCGCCTCAATCTTAACAGTCCGAGGGTCGAAGCTGGCATCGCCGCCATTCGCGCCACTACGCGGCGACGGAACCGAACATACTACTTCTTGCCGTACTTGGCGCGGCGCTTGGCTTCCCAATCGATGCTATCAGCGGCAGTTTTTCGGCGTTGGGCCGGCGGCTGAGCTTCAGGCTTTGGCCTGAAAGCATTGATGATGAAACCCAAGAGCCGGAACGGCAGGGAGAGAACAAACTTGAGGGCGAGCCCTAACCCGGCACCGACGACGGCGCCGATCAACCCCTCAAGTATCCCGCCGCCGCTGTCGAGAAGACCCCAGAACATCCCCAGCAGGATGCCGTATACCATAAGATCGTTGGCGCCAAAGTTAGGCCCGCTGTGGCCGGGAAGGGAAACGCCGTACTGCTTGTCTCGCTCCTGCTTGTCCTGGATGTCCTTGATCGTCTGGTAGCCGGCGCTGTTCGGATCGTCGGACATGGCATCCTCCTCACGGCGGCGTCTCGATTGAGACGTCGGCAAAGTATCACAGCGTAGGGTAGATGGCTTCTGCTAAAGATGGCATCCGATCCGGGCGCCGATCGATTGACTGACTTGGGCGGTGGGCTCAACCGGTGAGCGCAACACGCTAACCTTTTGCTAGAGGTGGAGCGTGAGTCATGAAGCAGCGGCGTCGTATCTACTATTCTGCAGCCCAGCGGGCTGAGATCTGGGATCGTTGGCAGGCCGGCGAGTCCATGAGTTCGATCGGGCGACGGTTCGATCGAGAATCTTCGTCAGTGTTCTCGGTGATCTCGCCGACCGGCGGCATTCGACCTGCCATCCGGCGGCGCGCTGCGCGGGCGCTCAGTCTTGGCGAGCGGGAGGAGATATCCCGCGGGCTCAGCGCCCATTGTCCGCTGCGTCGGATCGCTCGCCGGTTGGGACGATCGCCGTCCACGATCAGTCGCGAGATACTGCGCAATGGCGGGCCAGACAGCTATCGAGCAGCGCGTTCCGATCAGGCCGCCTGGGATCGGGCCTTGCGCCCCAAGCCGTGCAAGCTGGCTTGCCGACCTCAGCTGATGGAGCGGATGGAGTTCGATCTTTTGTTCCGCTGGTTCGTCGGGCTGGGCGTTGACGATGCGCCCTGGGACCATTCCAGCTTCACCAAGAACCGCGACCGGCTGCTGGAAGGCGAGATCGCGGGCAAGTTCCTGCGCGCGGTGTTGGCTCAGCCCAGGGTGAAGCGGCTGATGTCGTCGGATCATTTCTCGGTGGATGGCACGCTGATCGAGGCTTGGGCCTCGCTGAAGAGCTTCCGCCGGAAAGACGGCTCCGACAACGATCCGGAAGGTCCGGGCCGCACCGCCGAGCGCGGCTTCCATGCGGAGAAGCGCTCCAACGAGACACATCAGAGCACGACCGATCCCGAGGCCCGGCTCTACCGCAAGGGCAACGGCCAGCCCGCCAAGCTCTGCTACCTGGGTCACGCGCAGCTTCTGGAAGGACCCGGCCGCGTCGATGAGGGCCTAGGCCATGGTGATGTCGTTGGTGTTGCCGGCGCTGAGCAGCAGCACACGAGGGCGGCCCTGATCGTCCACCAAGCCGTGGATCTTTGTCGTTCGACCGCCTCGCGAGCGGCCTATGCTCTGGAAGAAGGCCCCCCTTTTGCTGGGTTCCCGCAT
>JAUYPV010000004.1 GCA_030697555.1 Hyphomonadaceae bacterium | reverse complement strand
AGAAACTGCAGATCATGCGGAACAGGATGAGCGGGAGCATCCAGAGCTGGTGAAGCTCCAGATGCAGGCCGTCCTCTGCGATGTGATCCGCCTGGGTCATCGCGGCGAGTATCAGGCCGCTCGGAGGGGGCGGGGATAAGTTTTTGTTTGTCCCACATCTCGCCCCCGCATCTGGCGTTGAGAGTGTTGGGGTTTTTGCGGAATCGGGTGGAGTTATCCCGCAATAGATTCGGCTGAATTGCGCCCGTCGGGTGCATGGAGCGGAATGCACCTCTTCGTGGACGTGGCGCGATGGTGCATTCCGCTCCGCTCCATGCACCCTACGGGGTGCGGGAAACAAAAAAGCCCGCGGAGTGATCCGCGGGCTTTGTCGTTCAGGTGAGACGCAAGGCTACTGCGCCAGCGCCTTGTAGACGAGCTGCGCGGACTCGCCGCGCAGGTTGATGGCGCCTGGGCCGGCGCCGCCGCGGCGCTGGATCATGCCGACGAAGCCGATCTTGCTGACCGGGTCGGTCCAGTACCAGGTGCCGTCGATCCCGAACCAGTCGAACGCGCCGAGCGGAAGGGGCGAGCGGGCGCTGGGCGCCTTGGTCTGCACCGCGCCGCCATATCCGAAGCCGCCGCCGCTGAAGACGCCGGGCATGTCGCCGATATGGTTGGACATTATCACCTTCACCGTTTCGGGCTTCAGGATGCGATGGCCGTCGAGTTCGCCGTCGTTGAGGATCATCTGAACGAAGCGCGCATAGTCGTGCATCGTCGAGACGCCGCCGCCGCCGCCGGATTCGTGGTGGTTGCGGACGGTGAAGCTGTAGCCGTCCGGAAACACTTCGGGCTGACCGCTTGTGGCGTTGCGCTGGTAGACCGTCGCCATGCGGGTCTTGTAGTCCTCTTCGGACACGAAGAAGCCGGTGTCCTTCATGCCGAGCGGCGTGAAGATGGTCTTCTCGAGATATTCGCCGAACGTCATGCCGGTGATCTTCTCGATAACCGCGGCCTGCACGTCGACGGCGTAGGAGTAGCTCCACTTTTCACCCGGCTGGGCCAGAAGCGGGATGTCCTTGAGGCGGTTCATCGCCGCCTGGAGGTTGGGCTGGGCATGCGGATTGTCGCGCTGGAATTCGCGGTCGACGGCGGACGCGGCCGAGAGGCCGTAGCCGAAGCCGGCGGTGTGGGTCATCACTTCGTTCATCGTCGGCGGACGGTTGGCCGGAACGATGCCTTCGGTGATCGAGTCTGCCTTGGTGGCGACTTTCAGGTTGCCGAGCTCGGGCAGGAATTTGGTGACCGGGTCTTCCGGCTTCCACTTGCCCTCTTCCCAAAGCTTCATCATCGCAACGCCGGTGATCGACTTGGTCATCGAGCGGATGCGGAAGAGGGTGTCAGGCGTCATCGGCGGACCGCCGAGCAACTGGGCGCCAAAGATGTTGTAGGCGGCGACCTTGCCATCCTTGATGAGGACGTATTCGAGGCCGGCGACCTGGCCCTTGTCGACCGCCTCCTTCATGCGCGCATCGAGCGCGGCTAGGCCGTCGGCGGTGAACGCGGTTGTAGGCGCAACGTCTGCTTTCGTCGGCCATGCGCTTGAGGCGGATGAGCCGCCGCCCATGCTGGCGCAGGCGACGAGAACGGTTGCAAGGCCGGCGACGAGCCAGACCTTCATCCCTTTTCCTGGGGCGTTCTTCACTCCAAGTCTTTGCGACATGCCCGCATCTCTCCCTGTTGACTCTCTTTGACGAGACGGCGCCCGGCGTGAGCCGGACGCCGCCATTGTCAGGTCTAACGTTCGTCGCAGCGGTTTCCCGTTGCGTCGATTCCTGCTGGCCCGGGTCCTACTGGCCGGCGGTAGTCGCTGTCGCCGGTTCAGCCGTAGCTGGCGCCGGAACGCCGAGCGCGTCGTAGACAAGCTTGGCGGAGTCGGCGCGGAAGTTCATGCCATCCGGCTTCGGATCGCCGCCCATGCGCTGGATCATGCCGATGAAGAAGAGATCGTTGGCCGGATCGATCCAGAACCAGGTGCCGGCGGCGCCGCCCCAGTAGTACGTGCCCTTGCCCTGCTGGGTCTTGGCTGCGGCGGGATCTTCAACGACCGCGAAGTCGAGGCCGAACTTGATGCCGGGCTGGCCGGGGTTGGCGGTGGTGCCGTCGGAGTAGAGGCCGAGGTCGCCGATATGGTTCTGCGCCATCAGGTCGATAGTTTCCGGTTTCAGCACCTGCTTGCCGCCGAGCATGCCCTTCTGCAGCATCATCTGGCAGAAGCGGGCGTAGTCGTGCGTCGTCGAGACAAGGCCGCCGCCGCCGGATTCCATCCGGTTCGGATCGGTGAAGCCGGGACGGTCAGGCCGCTCCGGGTTCATGTTGAGGCCGATTTTCTTCTTGTCCCACGAATAGACGTCGGCGAAACGCGACTTCTGTTCCTCGTGGACATAGAAGGACGTGTCGTTCATGCCGAGCGGCGTGAAGATGTTGGTCTTCAGGTAGTCGCCGAATTTCTGGCCCGACAGTTTCTGGACGATGTAGCCCTGGATATCGACCGAGACCGAGTACGACCAGCGCGTGCCGGGTTCGTAGAGCAGGGGAATGGCCTCGATCTTTGTCATCATCTCGTCGAGGTTGGCCGAGCCGAGGACAGCCGTGTCGCGGAATGCGTTGTTGACCGGGTCGTTGCCGCCGAGGCCGTAGCCGAAGCCGGCGGTGTGGCTCATGATCTCGCGCATCGTCGGAGGACGCGTCGGGTTGGCGACGATCGCCTTGCCAGCCTTGTCGACGCCGGTCATCACTTTCAGGTTGGCGAGTTCGGGCACGTGCTTGGTCACTGGATCATCCAGGTTCCACTTGCCCTGTTCGAAGAGCTGCATCATCGCGACGCCGGTGATCGGCTTCGACATCGAATAGATGCGGAAGAGCGAGTCCTGCGTCATCGGCGCGCCGGTCTTTGGATCGCCCGACTGGACGCCATACGCCTTGAACTGCGCGACTTCGCCCTTGTGGGCGAGCAGCGTCACCATGCCGGCGACGTCCTGGTCGGCGACGGACTTCGCCATGCGCGCATCGAGCGCGGCGAGGCCTTCGGCGGAGAGGCCGAGTGTGCTTGCATCGGCGACGGCGGCGGCTGGCCATGCGGCATCATCCGACGGTTTGGCCGCGACGGTTGCTCCGGGTTCGACAGGCTTTGCCGGATCGCACGCGGCGATCACTGCAAGCGACGCGGCGGCCAATAAGACGCGCGCGCCCAATCTCCAGGCGTGGTTGGACATTTTTCTCCCCTGTGTATCGGCCGTGTGGGTCCGACTCGTCCGGCCGCTGTGGGCGGGACAATAGGCCGGTTTCGACGGGCCAGCCAAGCGCGTGACGAGGCGTTCCCGAAAGCGTGAAGGCCCGATTCCGTTGGGCTTCCCGGGTATCGAGGCTGCCTTGCGAACAAATTGCAAAAGACTCTGGCGTAGCTAGGGTCGAGCTTCAGATTTCCACTATGACCGTAGCAATGACCTCTCCGCCGCCTCCACCCAAAAGCGCCAAGCTCATGCGTCCGCTCTATTTCGCGGCGGGCGTGGTGCTCGTGGGCGTGGGGATTGCGGGCTACTTCCTGCCGGTGCTGCCGGGGACGATCTGGCTGATCCTGGCGGCGGCGTGTTTCGCGCGGTCCTCGCCGCGGCTGGAAGCGTGGCTGATCAATCATCCGAAGTTCGGGCCTAGCGTGGTGGCGTGGCGCCAGTACGGCGCTATCCCACGCAAGGCGAAGATCGTCGCGATCGGGATGATGGCGGTGTCGTTCGTGATCCTCGCGGTCGCGCATCCGCCGGCGCTCTGGCTGTGGGTCACAGGCGCGGTGCTGCTGGCGAGCGCGGCGTTCGTCGCGTCGCGGCCTGCCGGGCCGAAGACGGAAGAAGGCTAGCCGATGGGCTTCCAGACGCGGCTGAGGATCACGTCCCGGCCGCAGCCCTTGCGGTAGCTGTCGTAGCGCGCCTTGTTGTTCTTGGCGTAGTCGCGGTGGTAGTCTTCGGCGACGTAGAACTGGCCGAGGGGAAGGATCGGCGTGACGATCTTTCCACGCACGCGGCCGGAGGCGGTGATCTTCGCTTTCGAGGCTTCGGCCGCGGCCTTCTGGTCAGGCTTCACGAAGATCGCGGTGCGGTAGGACGGGCCGCGGTCGCAGAACTGTCCGCCGTCATCGGTGGGATCGACCAGCGGCCAGTAGCGCGACAGGAGCTGTTCGTAGGTGATCTTGGTCGACTCGAACGTGACGCGCACGGCTTCGTAGTGGCCCGAGGTCTCGGAGGTGACGTCCTCGTAGGTGGGATTCTTCAGGTGACCGCCGGTGTAGCCGGACTCGACCTTCAGCACGCCAGGGACGCCCTGCATGTCGTGCTCCATGCACCAGAAGCAGCCGCCGGCGAACACGGCCTGCTGTTTCTCCGCGAACGCCGCGGGCGAGAAGGCTGCAGGCGTGCAGATGAGGGCGAGGAGGAGAATGAAATACCGCATGGGTCCACTATGCCTGTTCAGATGGGGCGCTTTCAATACGCGGAAGCTGCTGCGCCAGACTGCAGGTCGCTTTTCGCACACGGAATAGCGCATTGTTGACTGGCGGCGATCGGTCTTTCGTTATAGTCCATAAAGTATAACGCAGTTACTGTTGGGGGAAACAGGCGGTGCGGCTGCTACTTCCGCACAGATACAGCGCAGCCTCGCATTTGCGTGATGGCGGCCTGGACTGTCCCCGGACCGTTTTCCCGCTACTTACTTGCACATATCAGGGAGCTTGAGGTTGATGAAATTACGTCATGCATTCGGCCTTGCGGCCGCCGCTTCGAGCCTCGTGCTGGCTGCTTGCAGCACCAGCGCGGCTCAGGGAATAGCCTCGGCCGATACAAAGGCGGCGATCGCAGCAGCCGGCCCGCCAGCGGAAACCCGTCCAACCAACAAGGCGAACTACACGCCTGCCTTCGAAGGCCAGACGCGCGCGCCGGAAGTGAAGGCGAATGTGTCGTATGATGTGACGCCGGTTGTGGCCTCGGGCCTCAACGCGCCGTTCGCGTTCGAATTCCTGCCCAGCGGCAAGGTGCTGATCACCGAGCGCACGCTTGGCCAGTTCCGCATCGCCGACAAGGACGGCAAGCTTTCCGCTCCGATCAAGGATGGCGTGCCGGCAGTCGCCGCGCAGGGGCAGGGCGGCCTGCTCGACGTCGCGCTCGATCCGAACTTCGCCACGAACCAGATGATCTACTGGAGTTATTCGGAGCCGCGCGAAGAGCGGATGAACAACACCGCTGTCGCCAAGGCGAAGCTGGTGGATGGGCCAACGCCGAAGCTCGAGAACGTGCAGGTCATCTATCATCAGACGCCGTCGCTGGCGTCCCCGCTGCATTTCGGCTCGCGGCTGGTGTTCGCCAAGGACGGCACGCTGTTCGTCACGCAGGGCGACCGCTCGATCCTTCCGGGCCGCGTGCAGGCGGAAGACCTGAAGAGCGGCATCGGCAAGATCGTGCGGATCAACACGGACGGGTCGATCCCGAAGGACAATCCGTTCGTCGGCCGCGCCGATGTGCGCCCGGAGATCTGGTCGTACGGCCACCGCAACGTGCAGGGCGCGTTCCTGCATCCGGCCACGGGCGAGCTGTGGGAGCTGGAACACGGGCCGCAGGGCGGCGACGAGATCAACATTGCCAAGAAGGGCAAGGACTATGGCTGGCCCTCGGTCACCTACGGTGTCGAATACGGCCCGGCCAACACCAAAATCGGCGAAGGGTTGACGCAGAAGGCCGGTATCGAACAACCGATTTACTACTGGGATCCGGTGATCGCGCCGGGCGGTCTTGCCTATTACAACTCTGACGTCATCAAGCCGTGGAAAGGCTCTGTCTTCGCGGCCGGCCTCAACTCGAACTATGTGGCGCGTCTCACGATGGACGGCGCGAAGGTTCGCGGCGAGGAGCGCATGACGTTCAGCGAAGGCAAGGAACGCTATCGCGACATCGGCGTCGGACCGGATGGCGCGCTCTATGTGCTGACCGATGGGCCGGCGGCGCGTCTTCTGCGCGTCGCTGCGAAATCGGGCGGGACATCGACTTTGGCGCCTGCCGCCGCCGCGCCGCCTCCCGCCGCTCCGGCGACGCCGGCTGTGGCCCAGCAATCGCCGCCGCCTCCGGCGGTGGAGCCGGGCGCTTCGCTGCTCGCCACGGTCACCATGCCTGCGAAGGACGGCGCCAAGCTCACCGTCTCGACGCCGGGCTGGAAGAACATGGAGGACATCCCGTTCCGCTATACGCAGTATCAGGGCAACAATTTCCCCGGGCTCGAGTGGAGCAAGGGACCTGCGGCGACGAAGTCCTACGCCATCATCATGCAGGACACGGATCTGGTGATGCGCGGTTCGCCGATCCTGCACTGGTCGGTGGTGAACATTCCGCCGACGGTGACGAAGCTGGAAGCGGGCATGGCGCCGGATGGCAAACCGGCGAGCGCGATCTACGGGCCGAACTACCAGGGCGCGGGGAAACCCTATCTCGGGCCGCGCACGCCTCCGGGGCCGAAGCACCGCTATCACATGCAGGTGCTGGCGCTCGACACGATGCTGCCGGCGGACTTCGCGCCGAAAAACTATGACGAGCTGATCGCTCCGATCAAAGGCCACGTCGTGGCCTCGGGCGAGGTGATCGGTCTCGGCCAGGCCGATCCGGCCGCGCCGCCGCCTGCGCCGCGCACCCCGCCGGCGACGCCTCCCGCGACGACGCCAGCGCCGAACTGATCTGGATGTCTGAATTGCAGCGCCGCGGCTTCATCGCCGCGGCGTTTGCATGTGCGATTGACCTGCCTTTGACCGTGGCAAGGCGGCGAGGCGTCGCCTAAGTCAGGCGCGTGACTGGAGAAACAGGATGAGAGTTGTGTTCGCGGGGGCGTTGATCGCGGGACTTCTGGCGGCGCCGGCTGCCTTTGCCGGGCCTGAGGACGCGAAAGCGCTGTACGAGGAGCGCTGCGCTGTTTGCCATGCCACCGGAGAGAACAGCGCCCCGATGACCGACGCGCTGAAGGCGCTCGATCCGGCTGCGATCGTCGAGAAGATGACGACCGGCACAATGGCGAGCATGGCGGCCGGGCTGACGGACCAAAACAAGCGCGAGATTGCCGTGTTCCTGACGGGCAAGGGCCTGCCCGCGAGCGGTGATCTGCCTGAGGTGAAACCGGCGCAGTAACGGTTCACCTCCCCTTTTCCAAGGGAAGGCGATCTTACCCGATCTCGTCCAGCCAGCCCGGCAGGAGCGCCAGGGTTTCCAGTTCGCGGAAGCGGGGATTGCCGGACGGCTTCTCGGCGCGCTCGTGTTCCCAGACGAGCGGGTAGGGGATGAGGGCGGCGTAACCGCCGGCCTGGATCATCGGCAGGATGTCGGACTTGACGGAGTTGCCGGCCATCAGGGCGGTGTCGGCGGACGCGCCGTGGCGGGCGAAGGCGCGGGTGTAGATCGCTGGCGTCTTCTCCGAAACGATCTCGACGCCTGAAAAATATGAGCCGAGGCCGGAGGCGGCGAGCTTGCTCTCCTGGTGGAAGAGATCGCCTTTGGTGATGAGGATGAGGCGGTGGCGGTCGGCCAGAGGCTTCAGCGCTTCCTCGACGCCGGGCAGCGGTTCGATGGGATGAGTCATCATCTCCTTGCCGGCCTGCAGCAGTTCCTGGATGACTTTCGTCGAGACCTTGCCGTCGCTGACTTCGAAGGCGGTTTCCAGCATCGACAGGGTGAAGCCCTTCGCGCCATAGCCATAGGTCTTCATGTTCTCGCGTTCGACGGCGGAGAGCTTGGCCTCCAGCGCGTCTTCGTCCGCGAAGTCGGCCAGCAGCTCGTTGAAACGCTTGTGCGTCAGCCGGAAGACCGTCTCCGTGTGCCAGAGCGTGTCGTCCGCATCGATGCCGATGATCGTGAGTGACATGGCGCGGCGTCTTAGCGGCTTTGGCCGATACGTCAATTTGCCGGCGCCCCCGGCCGCGGCGGAGTGTTGACCAGCGGTAAACGCGTGATCCCTCCGGCGACCGGAATAACCTGCGGAATTGCTGCGGCATGGCATCGCGTCGCCACGGGAAAAATTCTTTCCAGGCAGGGGATTGCGCGGTCCTGCTGTGGGCGGGCTGCGGCAGGGCCCTCTTTTAAGGGAATCTTACGACAGACGCGCAAAATGAAGGGTGGAGGATCGCGTCATGTCGATCCTGCAGACCTTCCCGAGGATGCGTCATGCCGAGAGTAAAGCGCCCGCGTATCAAGGGCCCGGACTACGACGACGAAGACATGGATGACGGCCCGGCGCCGCGTCCTGTCCACGCGCGCAATATTCCATACTCGGTGGCGTGGTTCCGCGACCGGGTCGCGACCTATGCGCTCGGCACCGTCATCTGCGGCGCGGCGATGCTGACGCTGGCGGCGTGGATGGGCGGATCGCTTGGCGCCTTCGGCAAGACGTTCGGCAATGGCGTCGATGTCATCTTCCGCTCGGCCGGCCTGTCGATCACCAAGATCAGCGTCATCGGTCTCGACCCGCTGGTGGAAGAGCGCGCCCGGGCGGCGGCGCAGGTCCATGTCGGCGGCAACATGCTGACGGCCGATCCCTACGCCATCCAGGCGCGCGTCGAGCGGCTCGATGCCGTCTCCGGCGTCAAGGTCCATCGCCTGTGGCCGAACCAGATCACCATCATCGCCGACCCGCGTGAGCCGATCGCGTTGTGGCAGGGCGAGGGCGATAGCTGGCGCGTGATCGACCAGAAGGGCCGCACCTTCGCGGAAGCCGACCCCGCCAAATACATGCACCTGCCGCGCATCGTCGGGCAGGACGCATCCGAGGCCGCCGCGACGCTGGTGACGGCGATGGCGGACTATCCCGACCTCGCCGCCAGGATGGAGACCGCCTACCGCATGGGCGGACGCCGCTGGGACGTGAAGTTCCGCGCCGGCGCCGAAGTGGCGCTGCCGGAAGACGCCCGTCTGGTCGAGGCGCTCGGCGCGCTCAACCTGATGCAGGCCAACACGGCCGTGCTCGACCTGCCGGTCACGCGGATCGACGCCCGCCATCCTGAGCGTTTTGCCCTGCGCCCGACGCCGGGCGCGCCGCCTCCACCCGGGGGTGCATGAGCTCAATGTCGGGTCTGGCGCAACGCTCTGCCGTGCGCGACCGCAACAGCGGTCGTGGCGGTGTCATGGCTGCGCTGGACATCGGCTCTTCCAAGATCACCTGCATGATCTCGCGCCGCGCGGACGCCACCGACGGCGAGCCGCGCGTGGCGGGCGTGGGTGTCCACGGAACCAAGGGCGTGAAGGCCGGCGCCGTCGTCGATCTCGATGCGCTGGAACGCTCGATCCGGCTGGCGGTGGAACAGGCCGAACGGGCTGCCGAAACGCGGATCACCGATGTGGTTCTGGGCGTTTCCGGGCCGGATCTGCGCAGTGACGTCGTCCGGGCCAAGGTGGCGCTCGGCGGCCGGGAAATCCTGCCGCAGCATGTGAAAGACGCGCGCGTTGCCGCCTTGCAGGGTTTCCAGGGGCAGGGCCGCGAAATCCTCCATTCCGCACCGCTGGGCTTCACGGTCGACGGCACGGGCGGCATCCGCGATCCGCGCGGCATGTTCGCCGAGACGCTGACCGCGAGCTTCCTGGTGGTGTCTGCCCCCACGTCAGGGCTGCGGAACATCGTCCAGTGCGTATCCCGGGCCCATCTGGCCCCGTCCGCCATCCTTGCCGCCCCGTTTGCCGCCGGCCTTGCCGTGCTGGTCGAGGATGAGGCCGAGCAGGGGGCGATGGTGATCGATTTCGGGGCGGGGATGACGTCGGCGGCCGCCTTCATGGATGGCGGGCTGATCCACGTAGAAACCCTGCCCATGGGCGGGTCCCGGGCGTCGTCCGACCTGGCCCAGGGACTGGGCACCACCTTCGCCGCCGCCGAGCGAATGAAGACCCTGCACGGGGCGGTCGGCCTCTCGGAGGTCGGGGCGCTGGAACTCGTCGATGCGCCCAAGCTCGGACCTGACGGGCGGCTGGAAGCACACCAGTGTTCCCGAGCGGAAATCGCCCAGGTCCTGCGTCCGAGGATCGAGGAAATCTTCGAACTGATGGACATGCGCCTCTCAAAGGCGTCTGCGGCCGGGCGGCCGTTGCCGAGACGGATCGTTCTCACGGGTGGTTCGAGCCAACTTCCGTGTTTACAAGAACTTGCGGAGGACGTTTTCCGCGCGCCGGTGCGTCTGGCGCGGCCTGCAAATGTCAAAGGATTGGGCGAGACGTACAGTTCACCTGCTTTCGCGAGCGCTGCAGGGCTGCTACGGTGGGAGTTGATGGGCGCTCCCGACTCCTCCTCGCGCGGAGGATCGGACCGGGGCGCTGGAGATCCGGGCGCCAGCCTTTTCAAACGCGTCACCGGCTGGCTTCAGGAAAATTTCTGAACCGGCCGGGCTTTTAAGACGCGCTTAGGCAAAACCCGCGATCTTGTTGAAGTCCGCGGCCAGAAGGCCAGCGATCGGGCGTGTTGAGGGTTGCCTTATGGCGGTTGAGTTGAGACCCCGGATAGTGGTGATCGGCGTCGGCGGGGCCGGCGGCAACGCGGTCAACAACATGATCGACGCCAACCTGCAGGGCGTTGAATTCGTTGTCGCAAACACGGATGCGCAGGCCCTCGTCCGCTCCAAGGCCCCCACCCAGATCCAGCTCGGCGTCGCCCGCACGGCCGGCCTCGGCGCCGGGGCGAACCCTGAAGTCGGCATGGAAGCCGCCAAGGAATCCGCTGAAGAGATCAAGAAGCTGCTGACCGGCGCCCACATGTGCTTCATCGCCGCCGGCATGGGCGGCGGCACCGGCACCGGGGCTGCCCCGATCATCGCGCGCATCGCGAAAGAACAGAAAGTCCTCACCGTCGGCGTGGTCACCAAGCCGTTCGACTTCGAGGGCAAGCGGCGCATGCAGGTGGCCGACAAGGGCATTGTCGACCTGCGCGGGGAAGTCGATACGCTGCTGATCATCCCGAACCAGAACCTGTTCCGCATCGCGAACAAGGACACGACGTTTGCCGAGGCGTTCGGCATGGCCGACAAGGTCCTCTATTCCGGCGTGCGTGGCATCACCGACCTGATGGTCATGCCCGGCCTCATCAACCTCGACTTCGCGGACGTTCGCACGGTCATGTCGGGCATGGGCTCGGCGATGATGGGCGAGGGCGAAGCCGAGGGCGAGAACCGCGCGCTGAAAGCCGCGCAGAACGCCATCGCCAACCCGCTGCTGGACGATGTGTCGATGAAGGGCGCCAAGGGCGTGCTCATCAACATCACCGGCGGCTACGACATGACGCTGTTCGAAGTCGACGAGGCCGCGAACGAAGTGCGCCGCGAAGTCGATGTCGATGCGCACATCATTCTGGGTTCGACCTTCGACGAGCGCATGAACGGCAAGATCCGCGTGTCGGTGGTTGCCGCCGGCCTGCAGCAGACGCCGGGCGTGATGGCGCGTCCTGCGCCGCATGCGATGCGCGAGCAGATCGTTGGCGGTCTCTCGACCGCCGCGCTGAATGCGCCGTCGCCCGCCGCCGAGCTTGGCCTGTCGCGTCCGTCGCCTGCGACTATCCCGCAGCCTTCCTACGTACAGTCCCCGGGCCACGCCCAGCCGATGATGCAGCCGGAAGCGCGCCAGCAGCCGGCGCCGATCATCCGCCCGCGTCCCGCGCCGATTGTCGAGCCCGAGTATGACGAGGCTCCCATAGCCCGCGCGCCGGAGCCACCGCCGCTGATCCTGCGCCCGGCGCCGCAACCGCAGCCGGAAGCAGCCCCGCAACCCAAATCGTTCGCCTCGCTGTTCGGCTGGAAGCAGAAGCCGGCGGAAGAGCCCGTGGCGGCGCCAGCGCCCAAGCCGGTGGCCGAGGACGAGTCGTTCGATGACGAACTCGAAATCCCGGCCTTCCTGCGCCGCTCGGCCAACACCTAGGCCAGCCTAGCCCTCGAACCTGTCGCCCCAATCGCTTCGCCGCGCGCGCTTGAACGTATCGCCTTCGCGGCGTGTGACGAGGCGGTGGGTGGCCGGGCCATCCGGATTGCAGAGCTTCAGGCGGACGCGGCCGCTGCCGGGTTCGGGTGGGGCGATGATACGCGCGGCGTGGGCGGCGGCGGGCATGCGAGACGCGGCGAGGTAGATGTACTTCTCGTCCTCCCAGGGGACCTCGGCGTTCTTGGCGAGGCGGTGGATGCGTGAGCGTGCGACGCGGGCTGAGAAGTGACACCAGTCGGGCGCGACCAGCGGACAGGCGGCGGCATGCGGGCAGGGCGCAACGATGCTGGCGCCGGCGGCGATGAGGCGCGTGCGTGCAGCGAGGATCCGCTCCCAGCCTTTCGGTGTGCCGGGTTCGACAATCAGCAGCACGCCGGAGGCGAGGCGCCAGAGGCGATCGACCAGATCGCCGCGCTCCGCCGATGCAAGTTCGTCCAGCACATAGGCCAGCGTGACGAGGTCGCGCGACTTGCCGCCGAGGTCGCTGCGCAGGTCTGCGGCTCGCCACGAGATGCGCGGAACGCCGGAAGAGGCTGAGAGCTTCTCGCCCCAGGCCCGGATGGAGGGGCTTGTCTCGATCAGCTCGGCCTCTTCGAGCCCAGACCACACGGCATGCGCAGCCCACAGCGCCGTGCCGGGACCGGCGCCCACGTCGAGCGTTGTGGAGGGCGCGAAACCGGGAAGGGCTTCGGCGATTGCGGAGAGGCTGGCGTGGATCGCGGCGTAGGTCGCCGGCATGCGGGTGGCGAGATAGGCCAGCGCCGAATGCTCGTTGTTGAGATGCAGCCGCCCGTCGCGTACCTCGTTGCGATAGCGTTGGGAGAGCGCCTCGGCAGCAGCAGCGAGTTCGGAAAGTGGCACGCCTTCGAGAGCGCTTTCTACGGCCTGTCGCAAGCGGGGCGGGAGTTCCATGGCCCCGCTTAGCAGACTGCGCGGAGGGCGTCAGGCCGAAGGACTCCCGGAAACAAAGGGCAACAAGGCTTGTCTTGCGGGGCGGGCGCCTGCAGCCTAGGGCCCGGCCATGCAGCAGCACACGATCCAGAAACCGCAGAGCCTGTCCGGCATCGGCGTCCATTCCGGCAAGCCGGCGACGCTGACGGTGCGTCCGGCGGCGCCGGGCGAGGGCGTGACGTTCGTGCGCAAGGACCAGGGCGGGGCGGTGATCCCGGCGCATGCGCTGCGCGTCTCGACCACCATGCTCGGCACCAACATGACCAACGACGCCGGAGTGTCCGTTGCGACGGTGGAGCATTTCCTCGCGGCATGCGCGGGGCTGGGCGTCGACAACATCGTAGCGGAGCTCGACGGGCCGGAGCTGCCGATCCTCGATGGCTCGTCCAAGCCGTTCGTCGAGTTGCTGGAGCAGGCGGGTATCGCAGAACAACAGGCGCCGCGCCGCGCGCTCAAAGTGCTGAAGACGGTCGAGGTACGCGACGGAGTGAAATTCGCGCGCCTGTCGCCGGGGCGCGGCTTCGTGATGCGCGTGCTGATCGACTTTCCGTCGAAGGTCATCGGCCGGCAGACTATCGCATTCGAGATGAAGCCCGGCGCATTCGCGCGCGATGTCGCCTGGGCGCGCACGTTCGGGTTCAAGAAGGACGCCGAGGCAATGTATGCGCAGGGCAAGGCGCTGGGCGCATCCATGGAGAATGCCATCGTCATCGAGGACGACGCCATACTCAACGAAGGCGGCTTGCAAGCCGACGACGAGTTCGTGCGCCACAAGCTGCTCGATGTGATCGGCGACCTGGCGCTCGCCGGTGGGCCGATCGAGGGGCTGTACGAGGGCGAACAGCCGGGCCATGCGCTCAACAATCGCCTGCTGCGGGAGCTGTTCGCTGATGCCGCCGCGTTCGCGTGGGAAGCCGGCTGATACTGCCAACTGGCTGTTTTCGCCTTGATTCTGTCGCGAAGGGCGCGCCATGCTTCGGGCAATAACAAAGACAGGGTGGATGGACATGCTGCGCATTTCGATGGTGGCGGGTCTCGCGCTTCTCGCGGCTGCTTGCGGGAACAGCGACGACTACTCGAACAAGGCTGGAGAGATCACCGCAACGGAATACGCGATGGCGCCGCCTCCGCCTCCACCGGCGCCTGTCATGGCGTTTGATGCTGTCGGCGGCGCAACGGCGGCACGCCAGGATCAGTCGTTCAACCAGCAGGAGCCCGGCGGCGGGCAACCGGGCCAGCCCGTGCAGCCGCCCGGCCAGATGATGGCCTACACCTACGCCTGGGGCTTCCAGGTCCCGACGGGCAACATGGAAGGCCTGCTCAACGCCCACAAGAAGCTCTGCGAGGATGCCGGCCCGGCCAAGTGCTACGTGGTCAACAGCGGCATCAGTGGGCTCGGCCAGGAGTCGAGCTTTGGCAGCCTCTACCTGCGCGCTTCCGAAGACTGGGTGAGGTCATTCGAGGCCGGGGTCGAGAACGGTCTCAAGCCGTTCGACGGCACGCTAGATTCTAACAGCCGCTCGGGTGAGGACCTCACTGTACAGATCGTCGATGGCGAGGCGCGGCTCAACTCGATGAAGACGATGCGCGACCGGCTGCAGGGTCTCCTGAAGGACAGGCCGGGCAGGCTGTCGGATCTGCTCGAGATCGAGCGTGAGCTGGCCCGTGTCCAGGCCGACATCGATTCACGCGAGTCCGTGCTCGCCGCGCTGAAGCTGCGCGTTGCGATGTCGTCGCTGACGCTAGGCTACCAGCCGAAATACACTGCGGTGTCGGAATCGATCTGGCGGCCTCTGGGCGACGCGTTCTCGAATTTCGCGCCCAATTTCGCCCAGACGCTGGCCGCCATCGTCGAGTTCATCGGCATGATCCTGCCCGTTGTCATCTTCGGCGGACTTGGGATCTGGGCCATTGTCGCCCTGTTCCGCTGGCTGGGCAGGCGGCGTAAAGCCAAGCCGGGCAAGCTCGCCCCTGCCGCGAAACCCCCGCAAAGCGCGGGTCCGTGATCGCAACTGGGATCGCCGCGCAGATAGCAGCACTGGGCCGCAGCGAATGGCCTTGGACTGGCCCCATTCACTGGTCTAGAAGGGCCCTGTTCTGATCGGCTAAGGTCCGGTTTCGGAGTTACTTTGCATGCGTTATTTCCGCGCCAAGGCTAGCTTGATCGCAGGCGTTGGCCTTCTTGCCCTTGCCGCCTGCGCCGGCAATTCGTCGCGACAGGAGGACCTCGCCTATATCGAGCGGCCCGTCGAGACGATCTACGAGGACGCAACCCACAGCCTCGACCGCAGCCAGTGGGACTTGGCCGCCGCGCAGTTCGACGAAGTGCAGCGCCAGCACCCCTATTCGGTGTGGGCCCAGCGCGCGATGCTGATGTCGGCCTATGCGCGCTATCGCAGCCGCGACTACGATGACGCTGTGAAGAGCGCACAAGAATACATCTCGCTGCATCCCGGCGGCGATGGCGCGCCTTACGCGTACTATCTCGTCGCCGTCTGCAACTTCGACCAGATCATCGACGTCGGCCGCGAACAGGCGCGTTCCGAGCTCGCGCTCGCCGCACTCAACGAGGTGACAGCGCGCTTCCCGGACAGCGAGTACGCGCGCGATGCCGAACTCAAGACCGACATGGTCAAGGACCAGCTCGCCGGAAAAGAGATGGAGATCGGCCGCTACTATCTGCGCCGTTCGGAACAGCTCGCCGCGATCAACCGCTTCAAGAAGGTGATCCAGACCTACGACTCGACCAGCCACACGCCGGAAGCATTGCACCGTCTTGTCGAGTCCTATCTCTCGATCGGCCTCGTCGGCCAGGCGCAAGCCGCCGCCGCTGTGCTCGGCCACAACTATCCCGGCTCGACCTGGTATCAGGACAGCTACGCCCTGATGCAGGGACAAGGCGTCGAGCTGCCCAAAGCCCCCGACAGCAAGGCCGGCTTCAACATGTTCGAAAGAGCGTGGAAGGTGTTGCCGTTCTAGGTTGTTTCCAGAGCAACAAACAAAAAGCCCCGCGAGCGATCGCGGGGCTTTTCATTCCAGACTTCAGCCGTGTTCAGCGCTAGTGGGCGAGGCCCTTCAGCGCTTCCAGCGTTTTCGTGACGTGGTCGTCGGCTTTCGGGTCCGTATAGGCGAGGGCGATCTTGCCGTCCTTCGCGATGACGTAGGAGGTGCGGTCGCTCCAGTCCGGGCGCTGCGGCAGCACGACGTTGTAGGCGGCGATCGTCGCGGCATCGACTGCGGCGATCGGGAACTTGTCGCGGCAATGCTCTTTCGAGAACTCGGCGAGGCGAGCCATGTTCTCGGCGGCGCCGGCCATCTTGCCGTCAGCGAGACGCGCGCCGGCGGTGACGCCGATCAGCGTTGCGCCGGCGGCTTTGAATTCGTCGGCGTGGTCGGCAAACAGTTTGGTCTCGGCGGTGCAGCCCGGCGTGTAGGCGGCCGGGAAGAAATAGATCACCACCGGGCCTTTCTTGAGAGCGTCGGACAGCTTGAAGGTGAACTCGGTTCCGCCGAGCATGCCCTTGGCGGAGAAGTCGGGCGCGACAGCGTCCTTCTGGAGCGCGGCGAAAGCGGGCGTGGCGAGCGTTGCGGCGGCGCCGATTGCAGCGGCGGCAAGCGCGGCCGCGGCGAGCAGTTTCTTCATGTGATCTCTCCCAGCAGGTAAGGGGCAGTGTCCCCAAAGAACCGGCGAGTTATCGCCAAAGTTTGACGCGGCGTCACGCGCAGACAGCATCACGACTGCGTTTTAGTCCCTGGCATCGCATGAGGTTTTTTTCATTCCACGTACGACGTTCGGTCGAAGCAGCGAATGTTCACTCACACGCCCGCAAAAATGCTTGTTCCCTTTTCGTTCTTTTCGTGCTAGGGCTCTCCGGCCATGCTCACGGGACTGTCCATTCGCGACTTCGTGCTGGTGCGCGCGCTCGACCTCGATCTCGGGGGCGGGTTCACGGCGCTGACCGGTGAAACCGGCGCGGGCAAGTCGATTCTGATGTCCGCATTGGGCTTTGCGCTCGGCGCGCGGGCAGGCCAGGGCCTGATCCGGCCGGGTGCGGAGGCCGCGAGCGTTACGGCAAGCTTCGAAGCGCCGGTGGAACATCCGGTTCGCGCCCTGCTGGCCGCGCGCGGCGTCGAAGAGGCGCCGGACGAGCCGCTGGTCTTCAGGCGCATGGTCAAGCGCGGCGGTGCGGCGCGGGCTTTCCTGAATGACAAACCGGTAAGCGCCGGCCTGCTGGAAGAAGCAGGCGGGCTGCTCGCCGATATCCATGGGCAGCATGAGGGATTGGGCCTTCTCAACACCGCGCGGCACCGGTCGCTGCTGGATGCCTATGCCAAGGCGGATGACCTCCTGAAGGAAACCGCGCGGACCTGGACGGCGCTGCGCTGCGCCGAGGAAGCGCGCGCGGCGCTGGAGGCGCGCATTGCGCGGGCGGCTGCTGAGCGCACCTGGCTGGCGCATGCGCTGGAAGAACTGGATGCGCTCGACCCGCAGGAGGGCGAGACGCAGCGGCTGGCGCTCGACCGTGCGACGATGCAGGCAGGCGAGCGTGTCGCCGAGGCGATCGATGCGGCGGCGCACCTGCTGACGAAGGCGAATGTCGAAAGCGCACTGGCGAATGCGGGTCGTGCGGTCTCGCGCGCGCTATCGGCGCCGGGGCTGAACGGCGAGGCGGCCGGCAGCGATCTGGCGGCGCGGGTGCGGGCGGCGTGCGAGTCGCTGGAACGAGCGCTGATCGAGGCAGGCGAGGCGCGGGCGGCCCTGGATAGCGCGGCGGCGTCCTGCGAGTTCTCGCCGGCGGCGCTGGAGGCTTCTGAGACGCGGTTGTTTGCCTTGCGCGCCGCGGGACGGAAGCACGATGTCGATCCGGACCAGTTGGCGGGGCTGCACAAACGGCTGCGGTTGCAGCTCGACGAGATCGAGCATTCCGACAGCGCGCTGGCAGCCACCATCGAAGCCGAGACGAAGGCGCGGGCAGCCTATGACGAGGCGGCGGGCAGGCTGACGGCACGGCGCGAGGCGGCGGCGAAGAAGCTGGCGAAGGCGGTGAGCGCAGAACTGCCGCCGCTGAAGCTTGAGAAATCGAAATTCCGCATTGCGGTCAGTCCCCGGGAGCCGGGGCCGTTGGGCCGGGACGACGTGGCGTTCGAAATCGAGACCAATCCCGGCGCAGGGTTTGGGTCACTGGACCGGATCGCCTCGGGCGGCGAGATGGCGCGGTTTGCGCTGGCGGTAAGCCTCTGCCTGGCGGGGTCGTCCCCGGCGGGAACGCTGGTGTTCGACGAGGCGGACATGGGCGTCGGCGGGGCTGTGGCCGCCGCGATCGGCGAGCGGCTGGCGCGGCTGGGCAGGGACAAGCAGGTGCTGGCGATCACGCATTCCCCGCAGGTGGCGGCGGCCGGCGCGCGGCAGTTGAAGGTTTCCAAGGCCGACGCAGGCGGCGAAATTGTCGCCTCGGTCGATGCGCTGACCCAAAAAGCCCGCAAGGAAGAGATCGCCCGGATGCTTGCTGGCGCGAGCGTCACCAAAGAAGCGCGCGCGGCCGCGGGAAGGCTGTTGGCGGGCGCCTGACCTCCGCATTATAGGTCGGGCATGCCAGACACGCCTGTTTCCAAACTCACCGAAAAAGACGCCAAGGCGGAGCTGAAAAAGCTCGGCGAGGCGATACGCGCCGCGGATGCGGCCTACTACCAGGAGGACGCCCCGGACCTGACCGACGCGGACTACGACACGCTGCGCAAGCGCCTGCTGGCGATCGAGGCGAAATTTCCGGAGCTGAAGCGCGCGGACAGCCCGACCGAGCAGGTCGGCGCCGGGGCGACGCAGGGTTTCGGCAAGGTCACCCACCTCAAGCCGATGCTGTCGCTCGACAACCTGTTCTCGGACGAGGAGGTCGGCGAGTTCATCGGTCGCGTGCAGCGTTTCCTAAACCTGAAGGAAAGCGAAGAAGTCGCGGTCACGGCCGAGCCGAAGATCGACGGCCTGTCGTGCAGCCTGCTCTACGAGAATGGCGAACTGACGAAGGCGGCGACGCGCGGAGATGGCGCGGTGGGCGAGGACGTCACCGCGAATGTCCGCACGATCAAAGGTGTGCCCGGGAAGCTGAAGGGACGCGGAATTCCGGAACGCATCGAGGTGCGCGGCGAGATCTACATGACCATGGGCGACTTTGAGGCTTTCCAGAAAAGGGAGGGCGAGGAAGGCCGCAAGGTCCCGGCCAATCCTCGCAACGCCGCCGCGGGCAGCCTGCGGCAGAAGAATCCGGAAGTGACGCGATCACGGCCGCTGAAGTTCTTTGCGTACACTTGGGGTTTCGTATCGGACGAGTTCGCGAAGACGCAGACGGAGGCGGTCGAGAAGTTCAAGGCCTGGGGCCTGCCGGTGAACCCGGACATGAAGCGCGCCACGAGCGTCGAGGGGCTGCTCAAGATCTATCATGCCATCGAGGCGCGCCGCGCGGCGCTCGGCTACGACATCGACGGCGTCGTCTACAAGGTCGACCGGCTGGATTGGCAGGAGCGGCTGGGCTTCGTCTCGCGTTCGCCCCGCTGGGCCGCCGCGCACAAATTCCCCGCCGAACAGGCGATGACGCAACTGCTCGGCATCGACATCCAGGTCGGGAGGACGGGCAAGCTGGCGCCGGTGGCGCGGTTGCAGCCGGTGACGGTGGGCGGCGTCACCGTCTCCAACGCCACGCTGCACAACGAGGACGAGATCGCGCGGCTGGGCGTCAAAATCAACGACTGGGTCATCATACAGCGCGCGGGCGACGTGATCCCGCAGATCGTGCGCGTGATCGAGGAAAAGCGGCCGAAGGATGCGAAGGCGTTCGAATTCCCGACGCGCTGCCCCTACTGCAACTCCGAAGCGGTGCGCGGGGCAGGCGATGGCGATGACGAGGTGGATCGCCGTTGCACCGGTGGGCTGATCTGTCCGGCGCAGGCGGTGGAGCGGCTGAAGCACTTCGTCTCGCGCCGCGCTTTCGACATCGAAGGGCTGGGCGCAAAGCAGATCGAGGAATTCTTCGAGGCCGGCGTGATCACAGCGCCGCAACACATCTTCACGCTGAAGGATCGCATCGCGAAGGCCGGCAAGCCGCCGCTGGCGGAGTGGGAAGGCTATGGCGAGACGTCCGCCAGGAAGCTCTACGACTCCATCGAGAAAGCACGCGCCCAGACGCTCGACCGGTTCATAAACGCGCTCGGCATCCGCCATATCGGCGAGACCAATGCGCTTCTGCTCGCGCGGCATTTCGGGACATTCGCGGCGTTGCAGGATACGGTCGCCAGCGCTGCGGACCAGCGTCCGAACGACGCCTATCGTCGCCTTGAAGGCGTCGAAGGTGTCGGCCCCGGCGCCCGTGCCAAGCTGCTTGAGGCTGCGCCCGGGTTGGCTGCCAAGCCGCCGGTGTCGCTGGATGACTCGCTCGAAGGCGCGCTCGGCGGCGTTGCGGGTCTCAACAAGACATCGCGCGCCGCGCTTGCTCGCGAATACGGCGACTGGGCGACATTCCGTTCGCAGATGATGTCCGCCGCCAAGGGCGGGCCGGGCGATGATCTCACCGCGCTTGCCGCGATCAACGGCTTCGGCGCCGTGGCGGCCGAGGCGCTGGTCGACTTCTTCGCCGAAAAGCACAACCGCGAGGTCGTGCGTGCGCTCGTGCAGAAGGTGGACATCGCCGACTACGAGGTCGCCGACACCTC
>JAUYPV010000003.1 GCA_030697555.1 Hyphomonadaceae bacterium | reverse complement strand
CCCGCGAATATCGCCAACGCGGTTACAGGTTCGACCATGGTATGCCCCGACGCCGCCGAGGAATATCTACTCTTGCCGATTCCCCGTTACAAGCGAGCGCAGCTGTAGCGTGCAGGCCGGCCACAGTAGTGGGCAAAACACTGTCAGCAGACAGCGTCTCCAAGTCGGACGGACGCCGCTCCATCGGCCTGACTGCGAACATCCCCGCGTTGAAGCGGACGCAGCAGGGACATCGGCGACAGCAAGCGCCAAGCCGGCGCCCGTCCGCGCCCGTCCGCGCCCGGTGCAGGTAAATCTCATTGCTGCGCACAGTCGCATGCTATTGGCATGTATTTGCAAGGATTCAGGCGTCCCGAACGGTCTCGGTCAGGAAATGCCGGCCCTCCCGGTCCTCGATCTCGACGACCCAGAGATCCCGGTCGGACTTGAGTCGTTTCTGGATGAGCTGGTCCACATCCACCTCGTCCTCCTGCGCCAGCCGCTCGAACGAGGTCGGCCCCTCCGGGTTAAAGGCCGGCGCGTACAGCCGGGCCTGCCCTCGCACCGTTGTCACCTTGATGACCACGTCGCCCCGGTCGGCGTCCCCGCGATGGCCAACGGTGGCGAAAGCGCCGCCGCTCTGGGCGCGGCGCAGCAGCGCTGAAACCCAGATATGTGCAGGAATCTCTCTCGGCATGGCGCGCTGTTTACCACGATTTCCCCGAGTGGCGCCCGGATTGCAACCAGTTCATGGAGACCGCCGTAAACCATTTAGGCAATTTGAAATGCTGGCCTTCACGACCCAGATCGCCATGTCCATCGACCCGAGCCAGGAGCGCATGGGCGTCTACGTCCTTGCGGCGATCTTCGGCCTTCTGGTGTCCGGCATCGTCTCCTGCATCAAGGAAGTGCGGAACGAGGCGGCCAGCCGCCTCTAGCGGCCGCCATAAACTCATCCTCAATCGGCGCCGTTTACGATCCCGCTCCATGTCGGGACGTGTCTTGACCGTTGCAGCCCTCATTGCGCTCGCCGCCCCCGCGGCCTGGGCCGATACCGCCGGCGTCGAGCGCACCTTCCTAGAGCGATCCGCGATCGCCCAGGCGGATGTCTCCTGCAACCTGTTCAGTGAAGGTGAGCGGCTGGCTCTCAAGTCCGGGCTATACCAGTCCGAAGGCGAACTCCTCCGCGCCAACTATTCGCGGGCGAAGCTCACCCGCCTGTCCAACGAAGTGCGCGCCCACGCCAAGGCGCTCGGCTGCGACCACCCGTCGGTCCTCGAAGTGGCCGCCACGATCCGCTCGAGCTACCGCCAGTTCGCCAAGACCATCTATCTCGAATACGCTTCCGCCAACTCGACTTGGGGGGCGTCGCGGTCGGAACACGACAAGTGGGCCGTGATGCACATCGACAAGGCCAGCGGCGCGATCGTCGGCCTGCGCCGCGGCGACGAGTTCAGCGACCTGAAGCTTGCCGTTTCGGTTCCCGCCGATGGCCGCCCGCCGTCGGCCGTCCAGCTCTTCATGCGCAACGCCGACAAGATGTCCGATCCCTGGCTCGGCCAGCTCTTCGGCGCGACGCAGCTTGCGCCTGCGCCGCGCTCGATCTCGCGCCCCGAATGGGCGGGCGACATGGAGCAGGACACGGACTCGACCGGCAGACCGTACTACGTGTTCTTCTTCTCCCCGGCCGCCATAGAACGGCTCGAGAAGATGGACCCTCGCGAATCCGTCTCGCTGGAACTGACGCCCTCGCCCATGTCGAAGGCCAAGGAACCAACGAAGATCCCGATCGAGGTCGGCGATTTCAGGGCTGCGCACGTCTTCGCGCTCATCCCGAAACCTGCCGTATCGGCCCTGGCCGCCGCGGAACCGGCTGCTGCAGGCGGGCACTAGCCGCGCATTGCCCCCGATTCGCCTCCAGCCTACTCTCCCGGTTTGGGAGACTCGCCTATGCTTCGACTTCATCACGCGCCCCGTTCGCGTTCCTCGCGCATATTATGGCTTCTGGAGGAACTCGGCGCTGACTGTCAGATCGTCTACACCGACATCTCACGGATGGACGGATCGGGCGATGAGGACGAGGCCAACCCTCACCCGGACAAGAAGGTGCCTGCACTTGTCCACAACGGAACCCTGATCACGGAATCCTCCGCCATCGTCCTCTACCTTACCGACCTCCACCCCCAGGCCGGCATCGGCCCGTCGCCGGGCGACCCGAAGCGCGGGGAATACCTCACCTGGCTGTTCTACTATTCGGGCGTGATCGAGCCGGTGGTGACGTTCGAAACGGCGGGCCTCGGCGACAACCCGGCCTTGATACGCACTTTCCGTGGAAAATCGGAGATGGAGCGCCGGCTGCTCGATGCGCTCAAGCACGGCCCTTACCTTCTGGGCGATAAGTTCTCGGGCGCGGACATCCTCGTGGCCAGCCTCGGCGCCTGGGCGCGGCCGATGCTGCCCACGGGCAAGCTGGTCGACGACTATCTCGCGCGCTGCAACTCGCGGCCGGCCCTCAAGGCGTCCTTCGCCAAGGACTCGCCGCGCTAACTTGTGACCGTGATCAGGTGTTGACGGCATCGCCGGTTCGATGAAGTTTTGTTGCCGCGCGATGAGCGCAGCAGGTCCAGCGTAGAGAGCGGCGCCTCATGGCGGATATCGTCAACCTGAACGACCGCCGCAAACGCAAGGACCGCGAACAGCGCAAGGCCGAAGCTGACGCCAAGCGCATCCTGTTCGGCCGCACCAAGACCGAGAAAGATCGCCAGAAGAAAGAGCGCTCCGCCGACGTCCGCAAACTGGATGGCGCCAGGCGCGAGAAGGACAAGGACCGCGATTAGAGCGAGTAGTGACCAGGCTGAGTCATGCGAGGGCCGGCTCGGCGCGAACTCGTCCATCGAAACAAGGTGAGCCACCCCCCACCTGTCCGCCCCCCTTCGGGCGGGCGGGACCGCGTTGCAGGAATTGGACAACGAATAAGCAACAGCGGGGACAACCGGCGCCAGACGGTGAGTAAGTCAGTCCAACAGGGTCCCGCCCGCCCGAAGGGGGGCGGACTGGTGGGGGGTGGCTCAGCGTTCGAGATGGCCCGCCCGATCACGCCGAAGGTCGGGCCAAGCTACAGCCTGATCACAACTTGCGCTAGGTCTGCGGGACCCCGGCGCTCCTCAGCCCACGCTCAGCGCAAGTATCCGGCTGATCTCGCGCACCGGCCTTCCGCTCTGGTCCCGCCATTTGTTGAAGGCGGCTTGCGTGGCGGCGAGATCCTTCTTGCTGGTGGGCTCCTTCGCCACCACGCCCTCGCGGATCAACGCCTTGCAAACATCCTGCGAGAGGATGAACGCATCCCATCCCTCGAAGCGCAGGAAATACTGCACCGTCGCCCCGCCCAGACGCGACGCATTCTTCTTCAGGTGATCCATCAGCCCGACCTGATCCGTCTCGGGCCACGCCGCCAGGAATTTCCCGAACGAGCCATGCTCCTTCGCCGTCGCCACAACGAAGCGCGCATTCTCGATCGTCGCCATGATCTTCGCGCCGTTGCGCACGATACGCGTGTCCTTCAGCAGCCGGTCGACATCCTCATCGCCATACCCCGCCACCACCTTCGGCTCGAACTTCGCGAAGGCGACCTCGAAGCCCGGCCACTTCTTCTCGATCACCTGCCAGGAGAATCCCGACGAAAACACCGCCTTGGCCATGCCTGCCAGGAATCGGCTGCCCTTCTTCTTGGCCACGTTGGTGTCGACCACCCATTCCGCCAATTTTGCGGCAATGCCTTTGGGACCGCCATGAAGCTTCCCCGCCATCGCCTCGATCTTGTCGAACGACCTCATGATCCTCATCTCTGGAAGTATCCGCCCCGGAGGGCCGCCCATGATGCGCATCCGCCCGATCTCTTCAAGCGTCACGCTCGCGATGATGGCGATCGTTCTGGCGGCGCCGCTGGCCGTGAACTTCGTGCTGTCAGCGAGCCACAAGACGCCGGCGAGCATCGCCGCTCCCGGTACGACGCAGCCGCAGCATCCCGCGCAGGCGTCAGTCACGCCGTCGGCCACGGACTACTTCCGCTAGGATAGCTAGATCACCATCTCCATAGGGCCTACGGTCCCTCCTGACAGGGAGGGACGACGATGTTCGCAGGCCACTACGCTGCTGCCATCGCCGCCAAGGCCGCAGAGCCAAAGGCGCCGATGTGGACACTCGTCGCCGGCGCCCAGCTCATCGACATCGGCTGGAGCATCTTCATCGCCACCGGCATCGAACGCGCCAGCTCCGACCCCTCGCTTGAAGGCTCCACCCTCGTCCTCGGCTACATGCCCTGGACGCATTCATTGCCCGGCGTGATCGCCTGGTCGCTCGCCGCCGCCATCCTGGCCAAATACCTGCTGCGGTTTTCCACCCGCGTCGCGATCGTCATCGGCGCCGTCGTCTTCTCGCACTGGCTGCTCGACCTCCTCGTCCACCGCCCCGATCTCGAAGTCTATCCCGGCGGACCGGCGCTGGGCTTCGGCCTCTGGAATTTCCCCGTCCCCGAACAGGCCGTGGAGATCGGCCTACTTGCCATCACCGGCATTTTCTGGGGATCGACGCGAAAGGCCCTTGGCCAGAGCGCCTGGCCGGCCGCGCTGTTCATGAGTTTCCTGGTCGCCATCCAGATCATCGCGATGTTGTCGCCAATGCCGCCCGGCCCGCTGGGCGTCCAGCAGGGCCTCACTGTCCTTGCCGTCTATCTGGTCGCTGCCCTGGCGGCCCTCCCGCTCGACGGCAAACGGGCCAATTCGCCGCAAGCCTGACCTTAGCCCCGCTGCATTGACGAGACGGGGCGCCAGCGCACATGTGAGCCCGCACTCACTTCAGACGGCTCACGCGAGGCGCTCCATGACCGACGTTTCCCCACTCTTCCGGCCGTTCCGCATCCGCGGAATGGAACTGAAGAACCGCGTGGTGATGGCGCCGATGACGCGCTCGCGGTCTCCCGGCGCATTTCCGAACGACGACAATGTCGCCTACTACGCCCGCCGCGCCGCCGCCGAAGTCGGCCTCATCCTCTCCGAAGGCACGCTGATCCGCCGCAAGGGCGCCTCCAACGACGCCGACATCCCGCTGTTCTGGGGCGAGGCGCCGCTGAACGGCTGGAAGAAGGTAATCCAAGCCGTCCATGCCGCTGGCGGCAGGATGGGCCCGCAGATCTGGCACCAGGGCATGAGCCGCAAGCCCGGCACCGGCCACTTCCCCGATGCGCCGAGCGACGGCCCGTCCGGCGTCACGCTGCAAGGCAAGAAGGTCTCGGAAGAACCGAGCGAGGCCGACGTGCTCGACATGGCGCAGGCCTATGCCGACGCCGCCGCCGACGCGAAAGGCCTCGGCTTCGACTGCGTCGAACTGCACGGCGCCCACGCCTACCTGATCGACGAGTTCTTCTGGGAAGTCACCAACCAGCGCACCGATCGCTTCGGCGGCTCGCTGGAAAAGCGCGCCGAGTTCGCCGCCGAAGCCCTGCGCCGTTGCCGCGCGGCGATCGGCGACCTGCCGCTCCTCATCCGCATCTCGCAGTGGAAGTCCGTCGACTACGGCTACAAGGTCGCCAAAACCCCACAGGAACTCGAACGCTGGGCGCGCGTGCTGGTCGATGCCGGCGTCGACGCCATCCACTGCTCGCAGCGCCGCATCCTCGAGCCGGAGTTCCCGGAAATCGACGGCACGCACGGCCTCAACCTCGCCGGCTGGGTCAAGAAGCTCACCGGCCTGCCGACCATCAGCGTCGGTTCCGTCGGCCTCACGTCGGAATTCACCGGCGCCTTCCGCGGCGAAGGTTCCGCCGCCGGCAAGCTCGATGAAACCCTTGAGCGGCTTGATCGCGGCGAGTTCGATCTTGTCGCCGTCGGCCGCGCGATTCTCCAGGACCCCGACTGGGTCGTGAAGGTGAAAGCCGGCCGGCACCATGAACTGCTGGACTACGACGCAGCAGCGCTGAAAACGTATTACTGACGCCCTGACATTGGCAGCCGAAGGCGGCTAAAGCGCCCATTGTCAGGACTCGCGCACTCCTCCACCTTCCCGTTGGGAAAGGCGGGCGATGCTTGGTTCGAGCGACATCCAACGGCTTGCCGTTTTCATGGCGACCACGCTGAACGCGCCTAGCGTCGCCATCGAAAACGTCGTGCGTATCCAGGGCGGCGCCAGCCGCGAAACCTTCCGCTTCGATGCACGCACGCGCGATTGTACACACCGCCTTATCCTGCGCCGCGATCCACCCGAGCAACTTGTCGATACTGATCGACGTCTCGAATACGCAGCCTTCCGTTCCTTCCACGGCGGCGCCCTTCCGGTTCCTAAACCGATCGCGCTCTCCCACGACCCGAACATCGTCGGCCGTCCGTTCATGGTGATGGAGCGGATCGACAACGCCGTCGCGCTCCTGCCTTTCCTGCCTGACCCGTTCGGCAAGCATCGCGAAAAGATCGGCCGCGCCTTCTTCGAATATCTCGGCGCCATTCACGCTGTCGATCCGATGCAGACTGAACTGGCGACCGCGGTCGAAGCGCCCGCGCTCAACCGGTGCTGGATCCATGAACTCGACCACTGGCAGAACGTCATCGAAGTGAACGCACTGGAACCGCAGCCGATCGCCATGGCGGCTATTCGTCGCCTGCGCCGCACACCGCCTCCGCCGCCGAAGCGCCTTGCCGCGATCCATGGCGACTATCGCACCGGCAACTATCTCGTCGACGCGGAAGGAAGCATCACTGCCATCCTCGACTGGGAGCTCGCGCACATCGGCGACCCGCTCGAGGATCTCGCCTGGGCGCTCGATCCGCTATGGGCGACGAAGACCGGCCTTGCCGCCGGCATGCTTCCCTTCGACGAAGCGATCCGCATCTGGGAAACCGCCAGCGGCCGCACCTTCGATCCCGTCGCGTTCAAATGGTGGTCGCTGTTCTCAAGCGTCAAAGGCCTCGGCGTCTGGCTGTCCTGCGCGCGCCGCTTCAACGACAACCAAGAGCCTGATCCGATCCTCGCCTTCTCCGGCTGGTACTGCCGCGTGCGGCACGACAAGATCATCGCCGACCGCCTCTCGGCCGCAGCGCCCGGAGCGCTGCAATGAAGCCGAGCCTCAGCACCATGCTGTCCGGCGCGGCCGACGCGCTCCACACCGAACTCATCCCGTTCCTGCGGACAAACCCTGCGGCTCTCGGGCACGCCTCGATGATCCGGCTGGTTGTCTATTCCGCCGCAACCGAGGCGGATCGTGAGCCCGACACGCTGATGACCGAGATCGCCGCGTTGCGCATGCTGTTCGAGTCTGCCGCGAACATGTCGTTGCCAGACCAGTTGCGCGCCCGCCTGCGCGCCGCCGCTTCAGCCGCGCCCGCAAACTTCACATTGTCGGCCATGAACGAACACACCGCCATGATGAAGGCCGTACTGATCGATCTTCATGCCGAGGTGGAGGAAATCTCGACCCCCTGGGCCCGCGCAATCGAACTGCAGGTGTGGGATATTCTCCGCCTTGGAGCGGACCGGCGACAGCTCGTGCTCCCCGGCATGTAGGAGACTTCCATGGACGGCGGGTGCGCCTGCGGAACGGTCCGCTACCGGCTCAAGTCTGCGCCATTGTTCGTCCATTGCTGCCACTGCACGTGGTGCCAGCGCGAAAGCGGCTCGGCCTTCGCCGTCAACGCCCTGATAGAAACCAGCCGCGTCGACCTCACCGCCGACCGGCCCGAGCCGGTTCCCACGCCGTCCAGCAGCGGCCGTGGCCAGATCTACCTTCGCTGTTCGAAATGCCATGTCGCGCTGTGGAGTCACTATTCAGGCGCCGGGCCGAAATTCGCCTTCCTGCGCGTCGGTACGCTGGATCACCCGCACGACGTGAATCCCGACATCCACATCTTCACATCGACGAAGCGTCCATGGGTCATCCTCCCCGAAGGCGTGCCCGCAGTTCCCGAATACTATGACCGCGAAAAATACTGGCCGGCGACAAGCCTCGCCCGCCGCGCCGCCGTAATCGCCGACTAGCGTTGGGGGACCCGCCTAGGGGTTCGGAGCGAGCTGGATGGCGCCCGGGGACGCCGTCATGGGCTCCACCAGTTGTCCGTTTTCCCACCGGCCGGCCATCAGGACCTGGCCGTCCGCCGACCAGATGACGCCAAGGCCGGTGCGCTGGCCGTTGCGCAGCTCGCCCTCATAGCGCTGGCCGTTGGCGAAGGTGAGGACGCCGCGCGCCGCGCCCGGAGCGCCTGTCTCCTGGCCGGCGAAGACATCGCCATTCTTCCAGTAGGTCACGCCATATCCGGTCGGGCCATCGCCAGCGTGCTCGCCCTCATAACGGAGCGCGTTGGCTTTTTCGTTGTTCGGGTTGCTGCCGAATTCATAGACGCCGACGCCGGCAGTCTCCCCGGCGCGAATTTCGCCGCGATAGCGGTCGCCCGCGTCGTTGGCGGACCCATTGATGCGCGTGCCAAGGCCATTGGGGGCGCCGCCGGAGATCTGGGTCTCATAGCGGTCGCCATCGGCGGCGACGATGGCGCGGAGACCTGGAGCGGTGAGAGCGTTCTCCGCGGCCGTCCGGGCTGCGGTGGCGCGGCCGTTTGCATTGGCCTGCGCCCGCCGTGCGGCATCGGCCGCCGTGCGAATGGCGGGAGAAACCTGGTCGAGGCTGAAGCCGGCGGGCCGCGAAAGCCGCGAAAGCGCGCCACGCGCCGCCGCTGCCTGCTGGCCCGCGGGATAGGCCGCGAGATATGACTGATACGATGCTTGAGTCCCCGTGCGCTCGGCATCGCCCCACGCCGTCGCATCGGCTTTGGAGATTGCCAGCGTCTGCGCCGCAAGCTTCTCGGCCGCGTCCTTGTCTTCTTTCTTGGTCGCAGCCGCTTCGTCTTCCGCCTGCTTCGCCGCCGCCTTCGCCTCGGCGATACGCTGGCGGTCGGCCTGTGCGGCTGAGGCGGTGGTCTGCTTGGGTGGCTGCACTGCCGGCTTGGCAGCGGTTGTCGTCGCCGCGGCGGCGATGATCGGCGCCGGCTCGACGTCGGGCAGATCGACGCCCGCATCGCTAGCTGCTTTCTCGATCAGGTCGGCGAAGGCGCGCAGGTCGCGCGGCGCCGCCGTGTCGAGCGCCGGATATCCCTTCTTGTTGGCCGAAGCGAAGGCGCGCACGGCTTTCGTCGTTCCACCGCCGCCCTTGCCGTCGACCTTGCCCTTGTAGAGTTCAAGCGCCGCCAGTCCGCGCTGGATTTCCTCGATGGCCTGCGTGCGCTCCACAGTGAGCTGGACAAGCCGGTCGCGCGCATCGCCGGCCATCGCGCCGGGGATGTCGCCATCCACGGGGAATGATTTCAGATAGGCGGAATAGCCCGCTTCATTGTCGGACGTCACCGCGTCAACCCAGGCTTGTGCGTCGAGCACGCGCAACAGAGATTGCGCCGTCTCGGAATTGCTGCTGCGCGGATAGGTGCTGACATACGTCCGCAGGCCGATGGAATCGCCGCGATCGATGTTCCTCCAGGCGTCCACGGACTCGGGCGTCTCCACAAATGCTTCGCGGGATCCGGCGGCCAGTTCCGTCTCTCCGGCTTCGTCCGGAGACGACGTTGCGACAACATCGGACGGGCCACGCCAACTGAACGGGTCGAGGAACCAGACGCCGGCACCAGCGACCATCAGCAGGGCGACCGCGGCGATCGGCCCCCAGGCGATCGAGCGCTCGCTCTCGAGGTAGGATCTCTTCGACGGCCGCGACGCCGGCTTCGGCGCCAGGCTCACGATCGGCTTGCGGGACTGCTGCCCACGAGAGGCGCCCGGCGCGCCGGCATAGACGCGCAGTGTCTGCGTTATGCGCCGCCAGTTGGGGTCTTCGCGTTCACCCGACCACGCATGAAGATCGACCACTTCCACCTGGTCGAACGGGCGCGGCGGCGCCGCGCTGTCGATTCGGGCCTGGATCAGCTTGTTCTTGTAGAGGCCGGTCGCGGCTTCGGACCGGACATATTCCGATCCGCGCGCATAGGCGGACCAGATGACGAGAATCGCGCCCGCCGTGCTGAGCTTCTGGTCGAGCGCGGCGCTGCCATCGATGGAAGGATCCGATGGATCCCACCATACGTCCCAGCCCTCGAACTGGAGGCTTTCGGCGAGTGGCCTGACGCGTTCGCGGTCTTCGCGTGCGTAGGCAATATAGATATCCGTCATGGCCGCCCCTTTGGGCCGCCCCCGCCACAGACCGTTCTAGCAGTCCCGGAAGGAATTGTGGAGACGTCTTCTGGAGAGACAAACCGCGCTCCCCAGGAAGATGAGTGCGCTGCTGCTTTTGTCGCGTACCACGCGATCGTTTCGGTTCTGCTACGGATCTGCGTCACGTCGGATCCCCCGCTTCCTCCGCCGGAAAGAAAACCGCGATGGTCGAGCCCCCGCCTTCGCGACTTTCGATATCAAGCCGCCCGCCGTGCAGTTCGGCAAAGGCCCGCACCACGGACAGGCCGAGGCCCGCCCCCTTCTGCTTTTTGCCGGCTTCCCCCTGCTCGAAGGCACGCGAAAGCCGCGTCAGCTCCTCGGGGCTTATTCCCGCGCCGGTGTCGGACACGGCCAGCAGCGCGCCGCCCCGCGTGTCCAGCGCGGCGACCGTCACGGTCCCCCCAGAAGGCGTGAACTTCAGGCCGTTGGAGACCAGGTTGAGGGCGATCTGGCGCACCGCTTTCGAATCGGCAAAAGCTTCAACATCCCCACCATTGGCCAGTTCGAGCGCGACGCCTTTCCGAATGGCTTCGTCCCTCATGAAGTGGACAGCCTCGGCGGCAAGATCGGTCAGGCTGATCAGGTCGCGGTAGATCTCGTATTTCCCGGCTTCCAGCCGGGCAAGATCGAGGACGTCGTCGACAATAAGAGTGAGGTTCCGCCCGCCCTCGTGAATAAGGCCGGCGTATTCCTGGTACTTGTCGGGCAGAGGGCCGAACACCGAGTTCCGCATCATCTCGGCGAACCCCACGATCGCGTTCAGCGGCGTACGAAGTTCGTGGCTGGTCTGCGCAAAGAATGTCGTGCGGGCGTCGAGCCTGGCATTGGCTTCGGCCGCCTCGGCTTCCGCTTTCCGCGCCTTGGTCTCGAGCTGCTTGATCTTCAGCGTCGTCTCGGGATCGGGATTGCCGCCGGCAACCGGCTTGAGCGGTCCGTTGAGCTCCGCTGCAGAAACCATCTTCGGCCGGCTTGCGACCTCGATCGCGGCAACGGCGCCGACAAACGCCAGCCCGGCAACGCCGAAAGCCGAAGCCAGGGAATGCGCGTCCTGCCTGTCGATCCAGGTTCCGCCCGCGCTAGCAATTGAACCTAGAGCAAGTCCGAGAAGCGAGAAGCCGGCAACCTCCGCCGTCAGCCGGGTTCCACCCGACATCCATGCCGTAGCGACACCGGCAGCAAACAGGATCATCGCCGGTGAACCAGCTCCACCCGTGCTCGCCGTGGCTGTCGTTGCGACCGCGATCCAGATAACCGATTCAAGCTCGGCCACTCTTGTATCGCTGGTGGAACCACGCACGAACGTTCCAATGAGGGGTGGCAGAAGCGCGCAGCCGAGGGCTGCGGCAGTGAGCCAGATTGGCACGCCGTCCAAAGCGGCCCAGGCTGCAGCCAAGGTCGCAAGACCGGACCAAACCGCCCGTGGGGCCGTCATTACAGACTACCCACGTGCGGTACGAGGCTTGAAGCATGGATCTGCATCGAGCATCCTAACCGCGCGTCAATAAATGCCAGCGCAATCTGCATTTGGAAGCACATTGCGGGCCGCGTCTGATACAGTGCCCTGATCCCTGCGGCCATCACGAGTACTCGGAGGACCACATGCGTTCCGAAACCTGGCTCTGCGCCGCTGCGCTCTCTCTCATTCTTGCCACGCCTGCCTTCGCTCAGGACGCGTCGCCCCGGCTGTTGCCGTCGGCCGCCGCCGCCTACGGCGAATACCAGAGCGAGGTCTCCACGATCCAGTCCGCGCCGCTGAAAAGCTCGAACGAACTGGACAAGGCTCTCAACACGTTCGGGGCCCAGAACCCGGATCAGCTCTCCTCCGGCTGGATCGCCTATTCGGCGATGGTCGCCGCGCAGGACAAAGACTTCGCCGCCGCCGTCCGCGACATCGATGGTTACTATGGCCGCGAACGCGTCATGACCGGCATGCGCAACGACGTCGGCTACGCCCGCACGCTGAAAGGCGGCGAGAAAGCCCTCCAGTCGGCGCTCGCGGTCAACTCGAAAGACGCCGGACGCATCTCCAGCGCCGCCGCCTTCGTCAAGGATCAGGCCTACAAGCTTCAGGACGTCACCTGGGGCAAGTCGCGCCTCAAGGATGCTGGCGGCGTCGCCGGCAAACTCAAGGTGAACGCCAAGACCGTGAAGCCGGTCGCGGACGCCGCCCAGAAACTCTTCGCCGGTCCGGACCTCAACGTCGTGCTCGCCTCGGCCCAAGGCCAGGGCCAGGCTTCGTCGGTGTGGGACAAGATCTCGGTCTTCACCGCCTCGGCGCCGGCTGCCGCACTCAACACGCTCGTCCCGGGCGCCGTTGGTTCGTCCTCGGCCCTCAAGGTCCAGCCGAAACGCGAAAGCACCGCCAACCGCATCGTGACGCTCGCTGCGTTCCACGTCCTCGAGGCTGACGCCACGAACAAGGACGATGTGAAAGCCGCGATGAAGGACAAGCCGACCTTCGATTGCATCGACTGGTCGCAGCTCCAGCTCCAGGCTTGCGTCTCGGCCGCCTACACGCGCGCCGACCTCTCCTTCTGCCTCGCCGAACACGCGATCGGCGACGCCGGCGCCTGCTTCTCGTCCGTCGCGAAGTAGTCAGCCAACCTTATCGAACGTCGAACCGCCCCGGCCAAAACCGGGGCGGTTTCGTTTTTGGCGCGACGCGGCTACGAAGACGCATGCGCCAATCCCTCGGTCTCATCGCCCTCGTCGTCCGCGACTACGACGAGGCCATCGCTTGGTTCACCGACAAGCTCGGCTTCACGCTGGAGCAGGATCTCGACCAGGGAACAAAACGCTGGGTCGTCGCGACGCCCAAAGGCGGATCGGGCGCGAGCCTTCTCCTCGCCCGTGCCGACAACCCCGAACAGCAATCCCGCATCGGCGACCAGACCGGAGGCCGCGTCTTCCTCTTTCTCGAAACCGACGACTTCGACCGCGACCACGCGGCAATGACGTCCAAAGGCGTCCACTTCCTCGAAGAGCCGCGCCGCGAACCCTACGGCACAGTCGCCGTCTTCGAGGATCTCTGCGGCAACAAGTGGGACCTGATCGAACCTAAGCGCTGACCAGACTCACGCGCCTCATTTGTTGATCTGGATCGTCACTTCGCCCTGCGGGCTCATGATCGGGAACTCGTCGCCCGGCTTCTTGCCCGACGGATAGAGGATGCAGGCCTCGGCCGGCTCCATGTTGTTGGTCGAGCACAGCGTCTCGCCAACGATCTTCCAAGTACCGGTGACCGCGCCATCCATCGCGGAGAGCTTGCCATCCGGCGTGTAGGTGACCGGGATCTCCATGCCCGCGACCTTCATGATGACGCTCTTGGTTGTGACGAACTGCAGTGTCGTCGGTTCCTGCGCGAAGGCGGGAACGGCGAAGACGGCGACAGTCGCGGCGATCATGATGAAGCGCATGGAGAGTTTCCTTTCTGTGGCTTGGGAGGCGGTCACGAATGCATGTGGACGTGTGCGCCGCGGTTCAGCCGCGTTCCTTCTGTTGCCCTGGCCTGTGAAGTGCCTGAACCAGCACCGTGGCCACGACGATGCCGACGCCCGTCATCGATGCCGCCAATCCGGCAACCATCATCTGCCTGAACAGCATCGCGACTATGCCGCCGCCCACCGCCACCGCGGCGCCGCACGCGTAGATCACGTTGAGGCCATAGGGCGCGCCGACCGCCAGAAGATGGGCGCCGAGTATGCTGGGCAGCGGACCTCGGTCCTCCGCCAGCTCTTTCATGAAGGCGAGGTCGTGTCGGGCAGACTGGGCGCGGTCGGTCATGTCGTTTCTCCC
>JAUYPV010000001.1 GCA_030697555.1 Hyphomonadaceae bacterium | reverse complement strand
CCCCGTGTTCGTCTGACCAGCGGCCTCGGACAAGGCGGTCGTTTCACGCCTCTGCCGTGGGTAGCGCCGCCGGCGTGCAGGCTGCGGGCGTTCAGCCCCGCAGTCCCTGGAAATCCCTCCCACTTGGCCGTCACTGTTTGCGCGGCGTACGCAGGAGCTGAGCCCTGGGGGTCTTTCACCCCCTGTCCTTTCTCGAGGGAAAGGAAGACTCCACGCTCGAACACATCACACCCGCGCCGTTGAACAGGTGGTACCGACTGCCCTCCTGCGGATGCGATGGGCGCATTATCCGTCAGCCGCGGAGGTGTAGGATAACTTTTCGATCTGTTTTTCTTAGTGCGCTGGATTCGCTGCGAAGATTTTCCAAAACGCGCCGTTTAACCTGCGGGATTGCAGTCAGGGTGAACCCTGAATGCCCTCCACCACGTAGTGGGGGAGGTGTCAGGCGCGCTTGCGCGACTGAAGGCTGCACGACGCTTAATGGCGCTTTAAGCAAATGCCCGAATGGTCTGCGAGACATTTGACGGCGACGAGGGTTTTTCTCATGCCGCGCAGCCTCTGGCCGATTCTTCTACTTCCGATTTTTCCGTTCATGCTTCTTGCTCAAGCGTTCTTGTTGCTCGCTTTCATCGTCATCGTTAGTACTGTGGTCGTCGGATTGCTCGTCTGGAATTCGTTCGCTAATTCCTCTTACAGCCCCGTCGCGAACACACTCGAAAATCCGAGTGATGGGACCAAGCCGACCGATCTTATTCCGGGACGTGTGGCGTCCGATCTGTTCCCCGTGTTGATGGGTGGTGGAGCGTCGCTCTTCATCGCATTCCTCTGGTGGAGAGGTCTCACATGAGCAAGTTCAAAGCTGGCGACCGCGTCCTGCAAAAACCCGCGTGGGCGAATCCAGACGTGCTCGTTATTTCGAGCATCAATGACGAGCAGACCCTTGCAACATGCCATACCGAGCAGGGACGCATACTTCGCGTGGGAGAAATTCCTGTCGACGAACTTGAGCTTGCACCGCCGCGAGCTAACGACTGGATGCGCTAATGCCGCCGCGACGCAGGAGTCAAACCTGGGTCGGCCGTGACGAGAATTTCTTCCACGCCTCCGTGTAGTCGTCGAATCGCTGCGAGGCTCTCGGCAGCGATTTGACGAGTTCCTCGGGGCGCAGAAGTCGCAGTTCGCGGCCTGTGGTCAGGTTCCGCTGCACCCATCTTTTCGTCGCCCAGTCGAAATCGACGGAGACGGACACGGTGGGAAGGTCGACCTGACTGCCGAGCGGCGTGAGGCCGCGCTTATCGAGTTTGATGGCTGGAAACATCCCGCCGACCGTCTCAATGCCATTGTCGATGGCGAAGTCGCTGACGATCCATTCAAGGCCCATGCGCGTCATATGATCGTCGCCAGCGGCAAAGAGCCAATCGGATGCTTTCTCCATTTCGACGACCGCTCCACCGCCTGTGCCGATGGCGACGGCGCTTAGGGGCGGGACACGGTGCAGAAAAAAGCCGGGCGATTGAGCGTAGGCGAGAATAGGCGTCACCGTTCCGGGAATGGTGACGTGCGAGACGCTGGCGGGCGTCATCAGCGACGTCACCAGCACTGACGGAATCCATGAGCGCTGCATCACGCCTTGGCCGCGAGCAATTTTGTTCATGATCTCTACGATCCGGGCGCGTTCAACGACGTTTTCCCGCCCGTGGTTGGCGCCCGCTATGATGAAGTTGAGTTGGCCCGGTCTGCGTTTCGGCGATCTCAATTTCGCGTAGCCCGCTCTGAGGAAGCGGGGAATCCATCGAAGCAGGCTCTCGGTGTCGAGGTGCCGTCGGCTGCGAAGTTGGCGCCTCAGTTCGGGAATGAGCACAGCCGCAGCGAATACATCTCCGGAGAAGGCAATCGCGAGGCTCGGCGTGAGGAAGAATATCTTCTGAGCGATGTCGCAGTGACGCACGCCACCCCCGCCGCCGGAAACGGTTACACGGCAGTCTGCTTGAAGCATCACACCGTCAAACAGCGAGACGGCGGCAATCACGGTCACGGCTCAGACCTCCGGCCCCGGGGCGTATGTGGGGATCATACCAGAAGTGGCAAGTTGATCGCTCGGCCTCCGCACGCCCGCTTACTCGCAGATTCCGGCATCGAACCTGATCACAAATGGGGTTTTGTTGGCATCGCCGTTGGTGCGGCCTCTGAAACCGCTGCGTTGCAGGCCGTTTCAGCGCCTCGGGATTCAAGCGCGGAACGCCTCACCCTATTCACCGCCTAGCCATCCGAGCCGCTCGACCACCCAGTAGAGGCCGACGAGGGCGATGACGGCGGCGACCGGCTGCACGAACACGCGGCGGTAGAGTTGCGAGCGGTTGGCGGCTTTGAGGCCGAGGCGGACGGCGAAGGCGACCATGGCGGCGCCGGCGATGACGGTGAGCTGGCCGAGTTCGACGCCGATGGTGAAGCCGGCGAGGCCGGTCGCGAAGTCGGCGTTGGTCAGGTAGGCCTTCATGATCTCGCCAAAGCCCAGGCCGTGGAACAGGCCGAAGGCGAAGATCACCGGCAGGCGCCAGACATTCGATTTCTCGAACACGATGGCCTCGATCGCCAGCACGGCGATGGAGAGGGCTATCAGCGGCTCGACGATGCTGGCCGGCATGTGGATCAGGCCGGCGGCGGCAAAGCCGAGGGTGATGGTGTGGGCAACGGTGAACGTGGTCGCCTGCAGGACGAGGGACGTCCAGCTCCGCGCGTTCAGGAAGATCGCGACGATGAACAGGATGTGGTCGAGGCCGAGCGGCAGGATGTGCTTGAAGCCAAGCTCGATGAACGCCAGCAGGTTGTCGATCATGTTGGCGTCCCCGGGGTGGCTGTCAGGCAGGGCTCATAATTCAAAGAAACCGGTTCAGAGCAATCGCCTTGCCGGAGCCTGACTTGAAATAGCGCTCCAGTGCACGCGCTTTGCTCTCCGTCTCTACGGCGACGTAGGCGCGCAACTTTGCGGGACGATGGGCCTTGGTTGAGGGGACGTGGCCGCTTTGATGCGTTTCAAATCGTGCTTTGAGATCGGGCGTCGAGCCGACGTAGATGTCGCCGTTGCTGAGCTCGAGAAGGTAGACGTACCACATCGCGCTTCCCCCAAAGCGTGGCTGGCCAAAGCGTGACCAGCAGGTGGCCTCCCTGCGCCGAGGCTTCGGGAGGCAAGTGTAGCCTGCGCCCTTCGGGCCTCGTCCGTCAGTCCACCCTAAGGGTGGCCTGCCAGCCGAAGCCCGCAGGGCGCAGGCTGGCGGAAAGGGTGGGATTCGAACCCACGGTGGAGTTTCCCCCACGCCGGTTTTCAAGACCGGTGCCTTAAACCACTCGGCCACCTTTCCAGAGCCCGGCGTGTTTAGGCGGACTTGGCTGCAAAGAAAATGGTTTATGCGAACCGGCGGCATTGGCGGGCAGGGACCTCGTTGTGTGGGCAGTTCGTCGCAGGCGCCGGCGGAAAAGCTCACAAATGCGGGCGTTCCGCTAACCATGATTGCCGATCCGCATGGATTGATTAAAATCGGCGCATCCTGGTTTACGGGACGCAGACCATCTCCGCGTAGGTTCGCCCACGTCGCCGAAAGAGCGGCCTGGATGAGGGGCAAATCACCCCGTCCGGTTCTACCAAAACGGGTGTGTGATGATGGTTGGCGTCGAGAAGGCGCGCGCAGAGCTTGGCGCGCGGTTCGTAGCGATTACCGTGATTTTTGCGGCCTTCCTGGCGATCAGCGGGGCGAACCCCTCATTCGCGCAGACGGCCGCGCCGATCGTCTACGCCCGTGCGGTGAATGCCTCCGTCGAGCAACCCACGCTCTCCTTCAACCAGTTCCAGGGCCGTGCGGCCGCCGGCGCCATCGACCTGCGTCCCGGCGCCACGAAAGCCAGTTTCGGCCCGACCCTTCCGGCCTCGCGCCTAGAACCGATCGTTTCCTCGCCGCTGCAGTCGCGCGAGCCCCTGACACGTGAGTTGGGGAAATACGCCGAGCCTTATGCCGGCCCTCCCTACCAGGTCGCCGGCAAATGGTATGTGCCGACGCATGAGCCGAACTATGACGAGGTCGGCATCGCGTCCTGGTACGGCCCGACCTTCCACGGCAAGGCGTCCGCCACAGGCGAGACGTTCGACGAGAACGCCATGACGGCGGCTCACCCGACCCTGCCGATCCCCTCCATGGTTCGCGTCACCAATCTCGAGAACGGCAAGTCTGTCGTCGTGCACCTCAACGACCGCGGCCCGTTCGTGGACGACCGCATCATCGACATGTCGCGTGCGGCGGGCAAAGCGCTCGACATGCATGCCAAGGGTACGGCGAAGGTTCGCGTCCAGTATGTCGGCCCGGCGTCGCTGGAAGAGGGGCCGCTGGAAGAGAATGCGTTGCCGGCACAGCCGGTCGCGCCGCGGCCGATCCTCGTCCAGGCCAGCCTTTCCGATACGCCGGTTGCGCGTCCCGCGCCGGATTTCAGCGTCACGGCCAAGCCGCTCGCCCCGCTGCCTCCGTCGGCCGAACAGCGCGGCTACTTCCTGCAGGCGGGCTCCTATGCCGATCTCGGCAATGCCCATGCGGTGATGAACAAGCTGCGCGCGATTGGTCCCGTGTCGGTCGTCGAAGCCGAGGTCGGTGACTCGACATATTATCGTGTCATGGTCGGCCCGTGGGCGTCGCGTCCGGAAGCCGAGCAGGCTCAGGGCCGCCTGATCGAGGCCGGCACGAAGGCCTTCGTGGTCGCGAAGCTCGACTAACCTCTCGCTAACGAACCGGCGGGGCGGGGCAGGGCGCCCTGCTCGCGCCGGAACACTCCCAAAAACCCTGCCAAAAAGCTTTGGAATCGCGGCGATTCAGGCGATTGACGGTCATGGCCGAACCGCCTTCATCTGGGCGGATTCTACAGGGAGGCTGCCGTCATGCGCATCATCGTCGGAACTCTGCTTGCCGCCGTGCTGGTCTTTTCACCGGCCGTCGCGCAGCAGCCCGCAACGCCGGTTGCGCCGGACCCGGCGACGCAGCTCGCCTCCGATCCGCTGAACACGGCAGCGACCTACGCCTACATCATGGATGGCGACAACGGGCAGCCGCTCTATTCCAAGCGCGGCGACGAGCCGATGATCCCGGCTTCGATGTCGAAGCTGGTGCTCTACTACATCGTGTTCGAGCGCATCCGGGACGGTCGCCTCAAGATGGACGACGAATTCTCGGTGAGCGAACACGCCTGGCGTACGGGCGGCGCCGGCACGGACGGATCGACCATGTTCCTGCCGCTCAATTCCAAGGTGCGGGTCGAGGACCTGCTTCGCGGCGCAGTCATCATCTCGGGCAACGATGCGTGCATCGTTCTCGCCGAAGGCATTTCCGGAAGCGAGGAAGCCTTTGCGCGCGAGGCGACCGCCAGGGCCAAGGAGCTGGGCATGACCGCGTCCAGCTTCGCGAATGCAACCGGCCTCGACGATCCAGGCCAGCGGATGAGTGCGCACGACATCGCGCTGATAAGCTATCGCATCATCAAGGATTTCCCGCAGCACTACGCCATGTTCTCGGAGCCGGAATTCACCTTCAACAATATCAGGCAATACAATCGCAATCCGCTTCTGCGCGAGCTGCAGGGCTCGGACGGCGTGAAAACGGGACACCTTTCGACTGCCGGCTTCGGCCTGGTCGGATCGGCGGTTCGCGACGGCAAGCGCCGCATCATCGTGCTGCAGGGCCTCACCAGCGAAACCGAACGCAAAAAGGAAGCGCCGCGCGTGATGCGCTCGGCCTTCGTCGACTTCACGTCGACCAAGCTCGTCGACAAGGGCGCGGAAGTCGCCGTTGCCGATGTGTGGCTGGGCGCAAAGGACAAGGTTCCGCTGATCGCCACACAGGATTTCGGCACGGGCGTGCACGTCAGCGCGCTGAAGAGCATCAAGGCCAAGGTTTCCTATACAGGGCCGCTCTCGGCGCCCGTGAAGGAAGGCGATATCGTCGGCAATCTGGTGATCAGCGTGCCTGGCATGTCGAACGTCGAAATTCCCGTGGCTGCCGGCGCATCCGTTGAAAAGCTTGGCCTGTTCGGCCGGGCGATGCTGGGTCTGAAGGGTCCGGAAACGGGCGACCCCGATGCCCCCAAAGAGGCGGCGCCGAAGGGCGAATAGGGTTTTGTCAGGTCTTGGCAGGTTCATCACGCTGGAGGGAGGCGAGGGCGTAGGGAAATCCACGCTGGCGCGGGCGCTGAAGGAAGCGCTCGAAGCGCGTGGATTGAAAATCGTCCTGACGCGCGAACCTGGCGGCACGCCCGGCGCCGAAGAACTCCGCAGATTGATCCTGACGCCGCCAGAGTCCGTCGGCCAATGGCCGCCGCTGGCCGAAGCGCTGATGTTCTACGCGGCGAGGCGCGACCATCTTGAAAAGCTGATCACTCCGTCGGTCAGATCCGGCGCGTGGGTGATCTGCGATCGTTTTTCGGATTCGACACGCGCCTACCAGATGGCGGCCGGCGGCGTCGGTCGCGACAGCATCGAAGCGCTGGAGCGTATCTGCGTTGGAGATGCTGGGCCGGAACTCACCCTGGTCCTCGACCTGCCCCTTGCGGCCTCGCGTCAGCGCATGAAAGCACGCTCGACCAAGGACGACGCGATCGAGTCTCGTGGCGCCGACTACCATGAGCGCGTGCGCCAAGGCTTCCTCGACATCGCCAAGGCCAATCCTCACCGTTGCGTCGTGCTGGATGCATCGCTGGCGCCTGACGTGCTGGCCAAGGCGGCGCTGAGCGCGATCGATACGCGGCTTGGAGTTGCGCGATGATCGAGATCGCGCCAGCCGAGCTCGGTCCTGTCATCGGCCACGACGCGGCGAAGCGCGAATGGCTCACTGCCGCCGCATCGGGGCGCATGCACCATGGCTGGCTGCTGCGTGGCCCGCGCGGCGTCGGCAAGGGTCGGCTTGCGCTGCAGTTTGCCGCGAACCTGCTCGGCGCCGATCCTGGCAACGCGCTGGCGGTGAATGCCGAGACGCCCATTGGTCATCTGATCATCGCAAACAGCCATCCGGACCTGCGCGTGATCCGGCTGCCGGTCGACGACAAGGGCAAGCAGAAATCCGAGATCCCGGTCGACAGCGTGCGTGACCTCTCGCAGTTCTTTTCGCTGCGCCCGGCCATGGGCGGCTGGCGCATTGCGATTATCGACGCGGTGGACGAACTCAATCGCTTCGGCGCCAACGCAATCCTCAAGACGCTCGAGGAACCGCCGGCTCGCGGCGTGCTGTTCCTGATCTCGCATGGCGAGCAACCGATCCTGCCGACGATACGCAGCCGCTGCCGCGTTCTGCGCTGCGGCGCATTGAACGAGCACGAGACGCTGCAGGCGCTACAATCCGCAGGTGTGGAGCGCGATCGCGCCGAAAGGGTCGCGCAGCTTGCGCCGGGCCGTCCTGGCCGCGCGCTTCAGCTTGAAGGCGCGGACGCCATTGCGGCTTCGGAAGCTGTGCTGGTCGCGCTGCGCAATCTGGGCGGCGCCGATGCGCGCAGTCTGCACGCGGCGCTTGGCGCAGCGGCGAAATCCGACGTCGCGCTGGCGGCGGCGATGGAGACGCTGAGGTCGAGCCTGCAGAAGCGCGCCGCGCGTGAGACCGATCCTGTCGCGGCCGGCGACTGGGCCGCAGCGGCCCTCGACGTGATGCGGCTGGACGCCGAGGCGCAGGCGCTGAACCAGGATCGCGCGCAGACGGTGTCGGCCGCGCTGTCGCGCATCGTGCGCCTTGCGCGCGCGGGCGCGACCTGACGATGCTGTTCGACACGCATGTGAACCTGCACGCCGAGCAGTACGCCGAGGATCTGCAGGATGTGCTGGCGCGGGCGCGAGCGGCGGGCGTGACGCGCTTCGTGACGATCTGCGACCGGCTCGACAGGTTTCCGGCGGTGAAGGCCATCGCTCAAGCGAATGACGACATTGGGTGCACGGTTGGCGTCCATCCGCACTACGCCAAGGACTTCTGGTCGCTGCAGGCTGCGACGCTCGTCGAGGAAGCGCGCGACCCGAAGGTGGTCGGCATCGGCGAGACCGGGCTCGACCAGCACTATGGCTACAGCGACATCGTCCTGCAGGAGCGCAGCTTCATCGAGCACATCCACGCCGCGCGCGAGACCGGGCTGGCGCTGGTCGTCCACACGCGCGAGGCGGACGATCTCACGGGCGACATCCTCGAGCGCGAGTACGCACGCGGTCCGTTCCGCATCCTGATGCACTGCTACACGGGCGGCGACCGGCTGGCGAAGCAGGCCATGGATCTCGGCGCGCGGTTCTCGGTTTCGGGCATCCTGTCGTTCAAGGCAGCGCAGGACGTGCGCAACGTGATGGCGAACGTGCCGCTCGACCGGATCATCCTCGAAACCGACTGTCCGTATCTCGCGCCGGCGCCGCATCGCGGGCGGCGCAACGAGCCGGCTTATCTGGTGGACGTCTGCCGCGCCTTCGCCGAACATCGCGGCATGACCTTCGAGGCCGCCGCCGAGCTGACCACCCGAAACGCCATCAAGCTGTTTGCGAGGGCGGCATGAGCGCAGGCCCAGATATTTCCCAAAGGGGCAGGCTGCAGGTCAGAATCCTTGGCTGCGGGTCGTCCGGCGGGGTTCCGCGGATCGGGAATGACTGGGGCGTCTGCGACCCTACTGAGCCCCGGAACCGGCGGTCCAGATGCTCCATCCTGGTCCGCCACTGGGGGCCAGCCGCGGCCGAGCCGACCCTGGTCCTGGTGGACACATCACCGGACATGCGGGACCAGCTATTGGACGCCCGGGTAGACCGGCTGGATGCGGTCCTGCTGACCCACGAGCACGCCGACCAGTGCCACGGCATCGACGACCTTCGGGCTCTGGTCATCCGCCACCGGAGGCGCATGCCGGTCCACATGGACCAGCACACGGCCGACATCCTCCTGAGCCGCTTCGGCTACTGTTTCGAGGGCGCGAAAGGATACCCCGCCATCCTGGAGGGCCTTGTGGACCTGAAGGCCGGGCAGGTGACGCGGATCGAGGGTCCGGGCGGGCCGCTCCACATCATGACCCTGGCCCAGGACCATGGCGGGACCTCGTCGCTCGGGTTCCGCATCGGAGCCTTTGCCTATTGCAACGATGTCGTCCGGCTGCCTGAGGAGACCTTGGCCAGGCTGGGCGGGCTGGACACGCTGGTGGTCGACGCGCTGCGCCACACGCCGCATCCGACCCACGCCACGGTCGCCCAGGCGCTGGACTGGATCGCACGGCTGAGGCCGCGCCGCGCCATCCTGACGAACCTCCATGTCGATCTGGACTACGCGAAGCTCAGGGCAGAGCTGCCGGCCGGCGTCAAGCCAGCATACGACGGACAGGAACTCGAAATCGGCCCAACCGGTTGATCTTATTCAATATCCAATTGCGCATAATGTTGATTATGCGACTTGCGCATATAGGGGCGAGCTATGCGAGACCCGGCTGAGAAGAGAACGACGGCCGCCGCCACCCAGGCTGGGGACCGCTCCCTCCCCCGCACCTCGGAGCCCTTCAGGGACCTCGTGGCGTTAATGGCTCGGCTGAGAACGCCCGGGGCCGGATGCCCATGGGACGTCGAGCAGACCTTCGACACCATCGCCCCGTACACGATCGAGGAAGCCTACGAGGTCGCGGACGCGATCCAGCGGCGCGACATGGCCGACCTCAAGGGCGAGCTGGGCGACTTGCTGTTCCAGTCCGTCTTCCACGCCCGGATGGCCGAGGAAGCCGGCGCGTTCGATATCGACGACGTGGTCCGGTCCCTGGTCGACAAGATGATCGCCCGGCACCCCCACGTCTTTGGCGACGCTTCCGTGGATAGCGCCGAGGCCCAGACCGGCGCCTGGGAGGTCATGAAGGCCGCTGAGCGGGCTGAGAAGGCCAAGGACGGCCCGGTGAGCGCCCTGGACGGGGTAGCCCTGGGCCTGCCGGCGCTGATGCGTGCCGAAAAGCTCACCAAGCGGGCCGGGAGGGTCGGGTTCGACTGGCCGTCGCCGGAACCGGTGCTGGACAAGCTGGCCGAAGAGATCGGCGAACTGAAGGAAGCCATCGAGCAGCCCAAACCCGACCAGGCGCATGTGGCCGAGGAACTGGGCGATATCCTGTTCGTGGTGGCCAACCTGTGCCGCAAGCTCTCCGTCGACCCGGAGGAGGCGCTTCGCGCGGCCAACGCAAAGTTTCAGAAACGATTTTCAGGTATGGAAGGGTTGGCGCAGTCGCGGGGACTGGATTTCGCCAGCCTCACCCTCGATGAGCAGGAAGCGCTCTGGACGGACGTGAAAGCGGCCGAGCGGAAGCGCTAGCGCCGATAAGCGACACGCGGCATCTCGTGCTGCCCCAGATCGATCGGTGACAGATTTGGCCGCTCCATCATCTCGGGCGCCGCTGGAGGCCGGCGGCGGTCGCGGATCTCCATCTGCTTGCGAGCGAGTTCGAGGTCGTCCTTGGTGTCGACGTCAGCCAGCAGCGGCGCAGGCGCCGCCGCCGCCAGCACGTTGAATCCACCCTGCCCGATGACGCGCTTGGCGCCGTCGTCGCCGTCCAGCCTGGCCAGAGCATCGAAGCACGCCGAACTGAACGCCGTCGGCGGCCGCACGCCGATCGTATCGCCTGAGTGCACGATGTCTGCGCCTTTCGATCCGCCCAGATACGCAAGCAGGCCGTGCAGCATCCATTCTTCGATGAAGGGCATGTCCGCCATGCATAGCAGCACGGCGTCGGGTTTGAACTTCAGCGCCACGTCGACGCCGACAGCAATGGAGTGACCGAGGCCTGCCTTCGGCTTCTTGTTCACCGCGACGACGAAGCGATCGATGAGCCGTTCGCCGATCTCCTTGCGATCTGCCGGACACACTGCCACGCGCACGAGCGCGTCCGTGCCGACGATTACACCGGCGGCGTGCTCCATGAGATGCTTGCCGTTGAGATCCTCGAGCAGTTTGTCGCGGTAGCCATATCGGCGTGACAGGCCCGACGCGAGCATGATGACCGCTGTGCGGTTCATGGGAACGCTCATGGCGCGCGCCCCTCGCCGGTCCACACAGAGACAATTTCCGCCAGCGCAGACACGGCCAGCGATCGTGGATCGCGTGACGCGAACAGACCGATCGGTCCTTTGAGCCGCGCAATGTCGTCAGGACCTGCGCCTAGCGCCTGCAACGTTTCGATGCGGCGTTGATGCGTCTGACGCGACCCGAGCGCGCCGACATAGAAGGCAGGACTGCGCAGCGCATCAAGCAGGAGCGGCGCTTCCCATTCGTGTTCATGGAAGAGGCATGCGACCGCTGTGTGTTCGTCAAGCGGAAGCTTCGGCGTGTTGGCCGGCGTGGTGAGCTGGATCAGCTGGTCGGCGTGCGGCTTGCAGAACTCAAGCGTCGCGGGCTCCTGGCTCGCGACGACGATTTCGGCGTCCGCGGTGCGGGCAAGCTGGCTCATCGCCACGATCTCCCATCCACGCCCCGCCAGCAGGATTCTGAGTTTCGGTTCGAAGCGCCGGACGAATTCACCGGTCCTCGGATTGATCTCGCTTTCTTCGATCCGAAGCGTCGAGCGTTTCGACGAAGGATCGAACAGCAAGGAGAATGGCTTGCGTTTCCGGCCCAGCGCAACCGCGCGCTGCAGTAGCGCGACATCGAGGTTCACATCGACATAGAGGTCGATGCCGCCGCCGCACGGCAGGCGCACATCAAGGTAAGGCGAACCGCGGCCGTAGCGCAGCGTGCGGTTGCCACCTTCCTTCATGGCGATCTGGGCTTCTTCGGTCAGCGCCTGCTCCAGGCATCCGCCGGATATGCTGCCTGCGAAACGTTTGTCTCCTGCAACGGCCAGCTGCGCGCCCAGCGGACGCGAGAACGGCCCGTCGAGTCCGACGATCGTGACAAGCGCCGCCGGGCGGCCGGCCTCAAGCTCGGCCACAGCGAAAGCCAGCACGTCGAGATCGCCATTGAGGCCAGGTGGAAGGATGTGTTCGCTCACGCCGCCAACCTCACGGTGGCCGCTGCGCGCGTAACTTCAAGACCCTGTACACCCGACACGTATTGCTCTCCGGCGGACGAGCCGTCGGCCACCCTCGGCCCGGCTCACGGCTTTGTTGTGTGCGTCCGCCCGCGCCCTTACCCAGCCTCCCCAAGGCCTGTCCCGAAGCGCTTCCTGTGGATTTCGTAGCCGTCTTGGTCAGGGGGGTCAACGTGACGGAGCCGTTCGAAGGCCCAATTGACGGGCTTTCGAGGGCGTTGAGCCGCAGGGCGAAACGCGTTGAATTGGCGCAGAAATGCCGGCCTAAGCGCCAAGATCGGGGAGAACGCCATGGCCAGGTCGGACGAGCTGCTGGAACAGGACTTCGGCACGCTGCCAGATCTGCTCCATGCGCACGCCGTCGAGCGTCCTTCCCATATTGCCGTGATCGATGGAGAGCGCCGGACGTCCTATGCCGAGCTGGACGCGCTTGCGGACCGGGTGGCTGCGGCCCTCCAGCGCGACGGCCTGAAGCCCGGTGATGTCATCGCCATCTGCAGCCCGTCCTCGCTCGAATACGTCGCGACTTTCGTGGGGGCGCTGCGCGCCGGTGTCGCCGCCTCGCCGCTTTCGCCGTCCTCGACCACGGAAGGCCTCGTCCTGATGATCCGGGACAGCGGCGCGAAGATGCTGTTCGTCGACGATTCCGTTTCGGCGGCGCTCGGTGGCGTTTCGCAGAAGCTGGACGTCAAGCGCGTGGCGCTGGAAGGAACAGCCAACCTGTCGTTCCATTCCTGGCTTGCGCCTGTGGGCGCGAAGCCGAAGGCGGTCGAGATTGATCCGGAACGGCCATTCAACATCATCTATTCGTCGGGCACGACCGGTGCGCCGAAAGGCATTGTCCAGCCCCATCGCATGCGCTGGGGCCATGTGAAGCGCGCCAGGGGCCAGCTCTACGGGCCTAACTCTATCGCGATCATATCGACGCCGCTCTATTCCAACACCACGCTGGTCAGCGTTATCCCGACCCTGGTGCGCGGCGGCACGATGGTGCTGATGCGCAAGTTCGACGCGCGAGGCTTTCTGGAGCTTGCCCAGAAACATCGCGCAACCCACGCCATGCTGGTGCCGGTGCAATACCGCCGGTTGATGGATTTGCCCGATTTCGACAAGTTCGATCTCTCCAGCTTCGTCATGAAGACCTGCACCAGCGCGCCATTCCCGGCGGACCTGAAGGCGGACGTCCTGAAGCGCTGGCCCGGCGGGTTGGTCGAGTTCTTCGGAATGACCGAAGGCGGCGGCGCCTGCATTCTGGTTGCGCACCAGTTTCCCAACAAGCTACACACCGTTGGCCAGCCGGCTGAGGGCCACGACATCCGGGTGATCGACGAGACCGGCAAGGAACTGCCGCGCGGCGAGACAGGCGAAGTGGTCGGACGTTCGAGCGCCATGATGGTCGGCTATCACAACCAACCGCAGAAGACCGCCGAGGCCACATGGATCAGCCCCGAGGGCCTGCGCTTCATCCGCACCGGCGATGTCGGCCGCTTCGACGAGGATGGTTTCATGGTGCTGGGCGACCGGAAGAAGGATATGATCATCTCCGGCGGCTTCAACATCTATCCCAGCGATCTCGAGGCCGAGCTGGCCCAACACGCGGCCGTGGCGGAATCGGCGGTCGTGGGTATCCCATCGCGCGAATGGGGTGAGACCCCGGCGGCCTTCGTCGTCCTCAAGGCGGGCGCTAGCGTCAGCGCGGACGAACTGAAGGCATGGGTCAATGGCCGCGTGGGCAAGATGCAGCGCCTCACCTACCTCACCTTTGTGGACGTTCTGCCTCGCTCGTCGATAGGCAAGGTGCTCAAGCGGGAGCTGCGCGACGGCTTCAAGGCCGTAAGCTAGGCTCGGATTGCCCCTGTGCGCAGGTCGAGGCTAGTGTCCCGACCTGTTGTGGGGGTGGAGGAAAACCATGAGCGCAGCGGGGGCCGCAGCGCCATCCGACGAGGACCTGATCGCCAGCGGCATGACCGTCGCGGTGCACGCGCGGCGAATGCCGCTGGCGATGGCGATCCTGTCGCCGTCCGGCAATCTCACCTGGAAACAGCTCAACGAGCGGGCCAACAAGCTGGTCCGCGTGTTCCGGAAACGGGGACTGCAGTCGGGCGATGGCGTCGCCTTGCTCGCTCACAACGGACCCGAATTCATCGAAGTCTGGGCCGCCACCCAGCGAGCCGGTTTGCGGCTGACGGCGGTAAACTGGCACCAGTCGGCCGAACTGGTGGCCTATGTGGTCGACAATAGCGACGCCAAGGCGCTCGTCGCGAGCGGGCGTTTCGCGGCGGCGGCCACCGAGGCGGCAAAACTCTCAGATAAGTTGCAGGTGAAGCTGGCGTTCGCCGGCGCCATTGATGGCTTTGACGATTACGAGACGGCCCTGGCGCCGGAGCCGGTCGATAACATCGAGACGCCCGAACCGGGCTCGACCATGCTCTACACGTCCGGCACTACGGGGCGCCCCAAGGGCGTCTATCGCCGCACGCGGCCGGTGATTTCCCAGCTTACCGCCGTGGTCAACGGGACCGCCAAGTGGAACCCGGCAAGCGATGTCGCGCTCGTCACCGGACCGCTCTATCACGCGGCGCCGCTGGGCATAAACCTTGTCATCCCGCTCAATGCAGGCGTTGCGGCTCTGCTCATGGACAAGTGGGATGCGGAGGAAACCCTGCGCCTGATCCACGTCCACAAGGCGACGCACACGCACATCGTGCCCACCATGATGCACCGGATGCTCCAGCTGCCCGAGGCGACACGGAAGAAATACGACGTTAGCTCGATGCGCTGGATCATCCACGGTGCGGCGCCCTGCCCTGCGCACGTGAAGCAGGCGGTGATGGATTGGTTCGGGCCTGTCATCTACGAATACTACTCCTCGACCGAAGGCGGCGGCGTTTTCGTTGGCCCGCATCAGTGGCTGAAGAAGCCCGGCACGGTCGGCAAGCCGGTTCCCGGTGTCGACATCAAGCTGCTCGATAATGACGGCAATCCCGTCCCGCAGGGCCAGGAAGGCCTCATCTATGTGAAAGCGCCCGCCACCGGCCGGTTCGAATACTACAAGGAGCCCGCCAAGACGGAATCCAGCTATCGCAACGACTGGTTCACGCTCGGCGACATGGGCCGCCTGGACGCCGATGGCGACCTGTTCCTCACCGGCCGCACGGCCGAGCTGATCATCTCAGGCGGGGTCAATATCTATCCGGTCGAGATCGACGAGGTGCTCATCCGTCACGAAGGTATTGCCGACGCGGCCGTGGTGGGCGTGCCCAACGAGGACTGGGGCGAGGAGATCAAGGCCGTCGTGGAGCTGAAACCAGGCTGGCAGCCGACGCCGGAAACGACGCAGTCGATCCTGGACTTCGCGAAGGAAAAACTTCCCGGCTTCCAGCGTCCCCGCACGGTCGACTTCGTCGAAGCTCTGCCCCGCAACGCGGCGGGGAAGGTGCTCCGCGCGCAGGTGCGTGCGCCCTACTGGAAGGGCCGTTCCAAGAGCATTTAGCCCGATAGGCAGCTCTAACCGTCACTTCCGTTCCGGGGCCAAAAGAAAAGGGCGGCCCAGAGGCCGCCCTTCCCCGTGTCGTAATGTCTGGCTCAGCCTAGAACTCGTAACCCACGCGCAGGAAGAACGTGCGTCCACGCAGATCGTACTGCGAAGCGAACGCTGGCGCGTTGCCGAAGCGGGACGTCACTCCCGTTGTGACCGCCGGCGGAGGCGCCGCGAACACGTTCGAGATGCCGCCAGTGACGATGAAGTTGTCGCCGCGATAGCGGACCGACACGTCGTGCGACAGCCAGTCATCCGTCTGGTTGATCCGACGGATGTTGCGGCCAAAGTAGGCAACCACATCAGCAGCAAACGGCTCGTGGTCCATTTTGCCGACATAGTCGACAAACCAGGAGTACGTAAAATCGCCTCGACGAAGCTGAATCGTCGCGTCGCCAACCCATTCCGGGTCGCCGAGCGAGCCGTTGAAGTCGCTGGTGTTGAAGCCGGACACCGTCGTCGGGCTGAACAGCTGGTTGACATCCTCGGTCGTGTGCGTGGCCGAGACGTCCACCGAGAGGTCGCCGAAGTCGAACTCATGCTCATACCGGAGAGTGAAGTCGAGACCAGCGGTAATCTGCGAGTCAGCGTTCAGGTAGTTGTCGTTGACGAGCGAAATATTGTTCGCGTTGATGGGCGCGTTCGGTGCGTTCCGTGTGAAGAGCGAACAGAAAACGTTCGGAAAGACAGGCGAGCCATAGCAGCCACCGAGGATAGTGGCGGCGCCAAGCTGGGTCACAGCATTGTTGATCTGGATGTCGAAGTAGTCGACCGCGAAGCTCAGATCGATGAAGTCCGGCGTCCAGATCAGGCCGAGCGTGCTGGCTTCGGACGTTTCCGCTTCCAGCAGGCCGATGCCGCCAGCCGAGACGATCGTGGCCGAAGAGCCGACGCCAGAGTAGTTGCCGGGAATGCCAGCAGCGGCGCAGTTCGTCTGGATGTTCGGGTTCGACGAGTTCGCCCAGTTGATGCAGGGGTCGATCGACAACTGCCCGAGGAAGCCCGTCTGGTTGCCCAGATAGAGTTCGTACAGAGCCGGGGCGCGGTAGGACGTACCTTTCGTGCCGCGGATGCGGACGCTCGGAATGACCTGCCAGTTGATGCCGGCTTTCCAGACGCTGTCAGATCCGTACGAGTCATATTCGAATGCGCGCGTGGAGCCATCCAGGGTGAGTTCCTCGATGAAGGGAATGCCCTTCAGCAACGGAATATTGACCTCGGCAAAGGCTTCCGAGACCGTATCTTCACCGCGGGTGTTGCCGGCTGACGTCGTGCCCCAGAACTCGTTGCCGACCGAGCGCGGGTCCGGCGTGTCGTCGATCTCGAACGTACGCCATTCCGCGCCGACCGCGAGGCCAAGCGGGCCCGCGGGAAGCTCGAATACGTCACCCGTGAGCACGCCGCCGACAACCGTCTGCTCGTACGTGGTGGTGCCGACCGACGTGTCCGAAAGCAGGTCATACACCGCGGCCGAGTAGTTGCCCGAAAGGAACGCGGGATCGAACGGATTGTAGTTTGGGCCCGCATAGAGGCCGTCGGACGGACGCGCAAAGTTCCAGTCGCCAGCCGTTTCCTTGAGGATCTGGTTGCCGCTGTATTCACCCTCCGACGAGCTGAAGGAGGCGTTCAGCGACCATGTCCAACCCGGCAGCAGGAAATCGCCCCCGAGACCGCTGTTTACGTAGTAATAGTCGACCTCCACCGAGTTGTTGGATGGCCAGATGGTAACCGGCTGAGCCAGTGCTGTGGGAAACAGGCTGTTACCGAGTCCGCCGAATGTGCCGGGGGTGTCGTAACCGGAGTTCGGCGCAATCACGGGGAAGAACTGCCGTACGCGGTGGCTTTCGTACTCACGACGGGTGAACAGCGCTTCGGTCGTCCAGTCGAGTCCGCCGAGGAAATCGAGCTGAAAGTCCGCCTTGCCGTAGGCGCTCAGACGATCCGCGCCCGCGATTGCGTCGCTGTCCAGGAAACGCGGATCGTTCAGCACGTCCTCGTAGTAGGCAGGGTTGCCGTCGGGCAGGTTGGTCGTGCAGTTCGGCGGTCGCTGCGTTCCTGCAACCGCGAGATTGCAGTCCCAAGACTGGTTCGTCCGCGGACGATATCCGGCGATCGGGCCCGTCGTCACGCCGTTCGGTGACGGAATGTAGCGCGTGGCGCCGACAATCACGGTGTTGAAGTAGATGTTGCCGGAGGTGCAGCCGCCGAGAGACGTACCAGCGAGGATCGAGCGGTCCGTCCTGTCGATACGCTGGCCAGTGGTGGCGTCATACGCGAGGTCCTGCGCGCATGCGAGGTATGAGCGGTCACCAAACTTCAGCGGATCGCGCGACTCGTACTCCGCAGCGAGCATGATGTTGCCGCCGAACAACTCGAAGCCGAGGGCGCCGTTGATGGACAGCGTATTGCCGCCGCCTTGCTCGGTTGCGTTGTACTGGATGTTGATTTCCGGCTTGTCGATCGACGACCGGGTGATGATGTTGGCAACGCCCGCGACGGCGTCCGAGCCGTAGATCGACGAGGCGCCATCTTTCAAAATTTCGACGCGGCTGATGATCGAGTCCGGGATCACCTGGAGGTCGAATGCGGCGACCTGGCCACGAACGCCGGCAGGGCCGGGGCGCTGACCATTGAGCAGGACCAGCGACCTCTGAGCGCCGAGGCCGCGCAGTGACACCGAGTTTATGCCGGGACCGCCTTCGACGACGAAGCCGCCGAACTGGTTGTTCAGCTGTAGCGAACCCGACGCAATCGAGCTTCCCTGCAGAATTTCGGCAGTATCCACGAGGCCTTCGAGCGTAGCGGATTCGGCGGTGATAACCTGGATCGGAGCAGACGAAGTGAACGCGTCACGGGCGATGCGCGAGCCGGTGATGACGACCCGATCGCCGGTTGGGCAATCGGTCTGGATGCCGGGGGTGTTGAGATCGCAATCTTCAACCGGCGCGACGGTGTCGACGGTGGGCTGCGCTGGCGTTTGTTGCGCCCAAGCGGAGCCCATTGCTAGCGTGAGAGCCCCAAAAGCGGCGCTGCCACGGAACAGTCTGCGCAGTGAAGCGCTCGTATTGGACATGATTGACCCCAGAATGCCGATTGAACTACGCCGGTCCTGACTCCGGCCCTTGTGTCATCGCATGCGACGTTTGGGGGTCAATCGCGCAAGCCCCACTCTCGACACAATTGCAAGTCGGCTGTGACATTTGAGCGACAATTCCGGGAGCGAAACTGGGCATAACCTTCCACTAATTCGTGCCGACGTGTGGCGCCCCTTGCGCACATGCCTTGTTCGCCGCACCATTGCTGCTGCTTTCTCCATTCGGATCAGAATCACAAAAGGGGTCTCCTTTGTTGAAGAGCTTTGTAATCGCAGCGTCAGCGATAGCGATCGCTCTCGCCAGCGTCGGGTCGGCCAACGCCCAGAAACTCGACGCAAACGACATGGCGCGCGCGCCGGCAGTAACCGGCGTTTCGATGTCCCGTGACGGGACCACCCTGGTTGGCATCATCGCGAATCCAAAGAATCCCGACGAAAGGGCGCTGGGCAGCTGGGACATGTCCAACGTCGACATCAACAGCAAGGGCATCCCCCTCGCCTACGTCACGCCCAGCGATAAAATGGTCTTCTGGAACGTGAACGCGCTGAAGCAAGGCAAAGTGATTATCCGCGCCAACCAGGTGTGGACCGGTGCGCTGGCCGGCTGCGGCGAAGGCCGCACGACGGGGGCCACGAAGACTTACGTCGACAAGATTCTTATGACGGATCGCACCCTCAAGGACCTCGAAGATCCATTCGCCGCGGGCCGCCAGATCGGCGTCAGTGCGGCAACCCAGAAATGCCTGGAGATCGCCAGCTTCCCGACCCTGATCGACCTTCCGCTCGATCCGGAAAACGTGATCGTCCAGCGCGCGGACCAGACCACATTCGAGTCGCAATACTCAAAGGTGAGCCTCAAGACCGGCCGCAGCGAACTCCTCTATCGGGACATCGGCGAACTGGCGATCGACCTGATCGACCCGCGCGACGGCAAGATCCGGACGAAGCAGAAAGTCGATCCGAAGGGCAATCAGCAATACAATGCCGAGACCTACGTCCTGAATCCGGAAACGGGCAGATTCGATCTCGAGGCGCCCCTTACGGTCGACTACCAGAACCGTAACGAGATGAGCGTGGTCGGCTTCGACGAGGAGACCGGCAAATATTTCGTCGTAACCGACAAATACACCGACCATGCCGCGATCTATCTCTACGACGCGCGCACCGACAAGTTCGATCTGGAACCCCTGTTCGCGCACAAGGACTTCGACGCGGTCACCGTGGTCCTCGGCCGCAACAAGTCGGACTTCGGCAAGATTCTCGGCTTCGCCTACGCCGCCGGCAACCAGGAAGTGTACTGGGTCGACCCTGAGATGAAACAGCTCCAGGCCACCTTGGAGAACTCCTACAAGGGCCAGCGAATTGTCATCAGCAGCTTCACCGATGATCGCAGCAAAGTGCTATTCGCGACGGAGAGCCCGCGCAATCCGCGTGCCTATTACGTCCTCGTCAACAAAACGAAGGCGATGCCGCTCGGCAGCGAACGGCCGTGGATCAAGCCGGAAACGATGGGGCCACGTACGCTCGTCTACTACGACGCGCGCGACGGCCTGAAAATTCCTGCTTTCCTCACCCTGCCCCCAAACTGGAAGAAGGGTGATGCGCCGCCTGCTGCCATCGTGCACCCGCATGGCGGTCCATGGGCGCGCGATAACCTCGGCTGGGACGGTTTTGGCTGGACGCAGTATCTCGCCACGCGCGGCTACGCCGTGCTGCAACCTCAATATCGTGGCTCGCAGGGATGGGGCCACAAGCTCTGGCTCGCAGGCGACATGGAGTGGGGCCAGAAGATGCAGGACGACAAGGATGACGGCGCCGCCTGGCTCGTGAAGGAAGGCTACGCCGCCAAGGAACGCATTGCTATCTTCGGCTACTCCTATGGCGGTTTTGCTGCATTCGCAGCCTCGGTCCGCCCCAACGGGCCGTTCAAGTGCGCCATCGCCGGCGCCGGGGTCTCCAACCTTGCGCGTATCGGCCAGAACTGGGGGGAGAATCGCCAGCAGCGCGCCTATCAAGGCCGCACGGTGAAGGGCATGGATCCGCAGCAGAACACGTCCAAGCTGTCGATGCCGATCCTGATCTTCCACGGAGACCGCGACGTTCGCGTGCCGTTGTTCCACGCCACCGATTTCTACAGCGCGGTGAAGTCGACCGGGAAAGCCAAGTTGGTGATCCTGAAAGACATGGGCCACCAGGGCGACAAGTGGACAGCGCAGAACGCACGCGACGCGCTGAACGCGATGGACGATTTCCTCGCCAACGACTGCAAGCTCTAGATCGCAGTCTAGCTGAAAACAGATGCCCCGCGCTGAAACGGCGCGGGGCTTTCTGTTTCAGCGGGTGAGTTTTTCAACCGTCAGGCATATGGCCTCGGTCAGCCGCGCGAGATCTTCGCCGGCGATCGTGTAGGCTGGCGCAAGGTAGATGGCCTTGCCGATCGGGCGAATGAAGACGCCCTGCTCCATGAAACTGCGGCGCAGGGCCTGGATATCGAACGCATCCCGCATCTCGACCGCAGCGACGCTGCCGAGAATGCGTACGTCGGCGACGCCGGTCACGCCCTTCAACGGCATCAGCGCATCGTGATAATGTGCCTCGATAGTCTTCACCTGTTCGAGTCTCGGCTCGCTCTCGAACAGGTCCAGCGAAGCGTTGGCGGCGGCGCAGCCTGCTGCGTGGCCCATATAGGTGGGCCCGTGCATCAGCGCCTTTGAGGCGTCGTCGGAATGGAAAGCCTCATAGACCCGCCGACTCGCCACCGTGGCGGCCAGCGGCGTCACGCCGCCGGTCAGAGCCTTGCCGAGTGTGACGATGTCCGGTGTCACGCCGGAAAGGTCCGAAGCGAACATCGCGCCAAGCCGGCCAAAGCCCGTGAAGATTTCATCGAAGATCAGCAGCACGCCATGGCGGTCGCACGCCTCGCGCATCCGGCGCAGTGTGGCGGCGTCATGCATCCGCATACCGCCGGCGCCCTGCAGCAGGGGCTCGACGATCACCGCGGCGATGTCCCTGTGTTCCGCCAGCGCCCGGTCCAACTCCCCTGCCCTGCCCTCGTCGGTCGGCAAATCGACAATGTGTTGCTGCGGCAGGGCCGGCCCGAACAGCGAATGCATGCTGTCCTCCGGATCGCACACCGACATCGCTGCAAAAGTGTCGCCGTGATAACCGCCGCGGAACGCAAGAAACTTTGGCCGCACCTCGCCCGTGGTGTTGCGCCAGTATTGGACCGCGATCTTCATCGCGACCTCGACAGCAACCGAGCCGGACTCGCAGAAGAAAACCTTCGACAGGTCGCCCGGCAGGAGAGCGGCCAGTCGCGACGCCAGCCGGTAGGCCTGCTCATGCGCCAGGCCGCCGAGCATCACATGCGGCATGACCTCAAGCTGTTTGCGCACAGCGCCGATCAGATGCGGGTGGTTGTACCCGTGCACCGCCGTCCACCAGCTTCCGATACCGTCGATCAGCTCACGCCCATCGTGCAGAACGATCCTCGCGCCATGCGTCGATTTCACCGCTACAGGGCGTGGGGCGGTCTTCATCTGGGCATAGGGCAGCCAGATGTGGTCGAGACCATCTGCAAGCCAGTCGGGTTCGGCCATCGCGCCCTCCTGAGCGGCGACATTGATGCGGAGCGGACCAGCGGATAGGGCTTTTCCTGCCCCCAGGGAATGCGCAATGGCTCAAAAGGATTTCACCGACATCGACGCGATATCCGCGATCCGGCTCGCCATGCTGGAGGAGCGGGGCATCCGGCGTGCGCTCTTACCGACCGAACGGCTGGCGGATGGGCGCGTGCTGCGCGGCGGCGAGCCGATGATCTCGTTTTCCGACAACGACTATCTCGGCCTCAGCTCGCATCCCCGCGTCATCGCGGCGGCGATCGAGGCTACGCGAAAGTATGGAGCCGGCGCGGGCGCGGCGCGCCTGATCACCGGCGACAATCCGCTCAACGAACAACTCGAGGCGAAGATTGCCCGCATGAAGCGAATGCCCGCCGCGCGGGTGTTCGGCTCGGGCTATCTCGCCAATGCCGGCGCCATTCCGGCTCTCGTCAGCGCCGGTGACCTGATCGTGATGGACGAACTCTGTCACGCCTCCATGCATGCCGGGGCGCGACTATCCGGCGCGCGCGTGCAGACCTTCGCGCACAACAACGTCACGTCGGCAGCCCACTACCTCCAGCAACGCGATGCGACCTCGCACGCCCTGCTCCTCACCGAGACTGTGTTCTCGATGGACGGCGACCTCGCTCCGCTCGAGCAGCTCGCCGAGATCGCAAGCCAGACCGGCGCCTGGATGATGACGGATGACGCACATGGCTTCGGCGTGGTTGATCAAAAGAACCCAGCGCCGATCCAGATGGGAACCCTGTCCAAGGCTGCAGGCGCCTATGGCGGCTATGTCGCCGGGCCTGCGAACTTCATCGAACTCCTGACTAGCCGCGCCCGCACATTCGTCTACGCAACCGGCCTGCCTCCCGGCGTTCTAGCTGCAGCCCTTGAAGCGCTGGAGGTCATGGAGGTGGAGCCGGGGCTTGGCGCCAAGGCGCTGGGCAATGCCCGCCTATTCGGCTCGCTGATCGGAAGGAATGACGTCTTTAGCGCCATCGTACCGGTTCACTACGGCGAGGCAGCCATCGCCATGGCCGCGTCCGCCACGCTAGCGGAGCAAGGCTTCCTGGTGACTGCCATCCGCCCGCCGACGGTTCCCGAAAACTCCGCGCGCCTGCGCTTCACCTTCTCGGCAAAGCATGTCGAAGCCGATATCCGCCGCCTCGCCGCTCTGGTCCTCAAGACACTGGCTGATGCGGGACAGGCCAAGTGAGCGCCATCTTTGTCACTGCCATCGGCACGGACTGCGGCAAGACACACGTCTCCGCCGCGCTTGTCCGCGAACTTGCCGCGCAGAAGCGCGCACCGCTCGCGCTCAAGCCTCTGATGTCGGGCTACTCGCCCAGCGCACTCGAAACCTCCGACGCGGGACGCTTGCTTGCGGCAAGCGGCAAACCGGTGACCCCGGAAACTGTAGCTGACGTCTGCTGGAAAAGCTTCACGGAATGGGCAGCGCCGAATGTCGCCGCGCGCAATGCCGGCGTGGCGTTGAATTACTCTGCCATGCTGGACTTCACCCGAACGCGCCTCGCTCGCCACGACGGGCCCGCCTTGGTCGAGGGCGCAGGCGGGGTGATGTCGCCGCTTACCGACATGCACACCAATCTCGACCTGATGAGCGATCTCGGCCTGCCCGTCCTGCTGATGGCGTCCAACTATCTGGGAGCAGTCAGCCACACGCTGACGGCGCTTGAAGTCCTCCGGCAGCGAGAACTGACTGTGGCCGCAATTGCGGTTACGCAGATGCTGCCGAATGCCGGCTTGGCGATGCCAATGATCGACGAGCTCGGCCGCTGGACGAAGCTGCGTATCGTCGAAGCCAGCTTTTCGCGAACGCCGGAGGACGACAACGTCTGGGCG
>JAUYPV010000175.1 GCA_030697555.1 Hyphomonadaceae bacterium | reverse complement strand
CTTGGATATTGGCTGACTGATGAGTCCTTTGCCCCCCCTTGAGACTTGTGAGTCCGCCCTCGTGGTTCGACGGACGCACGCTCCGCGTGCTGCACACCATGAGGGCTCTCTCTACATTCGCGAACGACAAGTAGCCCTCATGGTGAGCAGCCGCCGAAGGCGGCGCCTGTCGAACCACGAGGGCGTACGCGCTGAACGTGGGACAACCCTATGTTGAGCCGCACCGCAGACAATCTCTTCTGGATGGGCCGCTATATGGAGCGCGCCGACGCCACCGCGCGCCTCATAGAGATGGGCTACCGCATGGCGATGCTGCCCGGCTCCAACGAGATGGACGAGTGGCGCTCCGTCGCCGCCGCCTCCGGCTCCGCGCCAGACATCGCCGAAGCCAAGATGCTCAAGCCCGGCGAAGTCGTCGGCCGCCTGCTGCTCGACCCCGAAAACCCGTCCTCCATCCGCTCCTGCCTCAACTCCGCGCGCGCCAACGGCCGCGCCATCCGCACCGCGCTGACGCAGGACATGTGGGAAGCCCTCAACGATGGCTGGCGCCAGCTCGGCCAGATGGACGCCGACACTGCGCTCAAGAACCTGCCCTCCCTCCTCGAATGGGCGAAGAACCGCACCGCCGCCTTCCGTGGCGCCACCGAAGGCTCTCTCCTCCGCAATGACGGCTACTATTTTCTCCGCATGGGCGGCCTGATCGAACGCGCCGACATGACGCTCCGCCTGCTCGATGTGAAGTACTATGTGCTTCTTCCCGAGACCGACGTCGTGGGCGGGGGCAGGGACTATCACCAGTGGACCAGTGTCTTGCGCGCCACCTCGGCCCTGCGCGCCTATCACCACGTCTACAAGGGCGATTACACGCCCTGGGGCATCGCTGATTTCCTGATCCTCAACGCCATCTTCCCGCGCTCGATCAGCTTTTGCTACCGCTCCATCCAGCACTATCTCGATGAGGTCGCCCGCCTCTATGGCGAGCGCCACGAGTGCCAGTCGATCGCGCGCGAGATGGTTGACCGGCTCGACGGTCTCGGCATCGAACAATTGTTCCAGGCTGGCCTGCACGAATTCGTATCCGACGCAATCGACACCACCCGCCGCCTGTCCGGCGAGATCAGCAAGGCGTATCACTTCTAGTCACATGCACCTCACCGTCCGCCACGCCACCACCTACACCTACGACCCGCCAGCGAGCCGCTGTGCGCTGCGCCTGCGTCTTTACCCGGCATCGTTCGAAGGCCAGCGCGTCGGGTCCTGGCAGGTCAGCGTCAACGGCGTCGCCGTGCAGCCATTGCTGACCGCCGCCAATGGCGACCGCGAGTCGATCTGGACCTGCACGGGTTCCGACTCCGAAGTCGCCATTGTCGCCGAAGGCGAGATCGACACCGCCGACGTGTCCGGCGTCGTGCGCGGCCTCAAGGACACGGTCCGCACTTCGGTCTATCTCCGCACAACGCCGCTTACGCTGGCCGACAAGAAGATCGAGGAGCTGGCGGCCGGCATTGCCGGAAAATCCACGCTCGACCGCATGCACGCCCTGATGGGCGCCGTCCGCGACGCGGTCGACTACATTTCCGCCGCGACCACCACCCACACCACGGCGGCCCAGGCGCTGAAGCTAGGCAAGGGCGTCTGTCAGGACCACGCACACGTCTTCATCTCGGCGGCGCGGACCTTGCGTGTGCCTGCCCGTTACGTGGTGGGATATCTGCTCGCGCAGGACACGAAACTCACAGAGACGCACGCCTGGGCGGAAGCGTTCGTGCCCGAGATCGGCTGGGTGGGCTTCGATGCGGCGAACAGGCTATGCCCCACGGACCGCTATGTCAGGCTGGCGAGCGGGCTTGATTCGGCCGACGCGGCGCCCATCCGGGGGAATGTCTCCGGTGTGGCCGAGGAGCGGCTTTCCGCCTCGGTCGACATAAGCCAGACACAGGGCCAGAATCAGACTCAACAGTAGCGGGAACATCGGGACTTCGGGGAATTGGGACGGACATGACGTACTGCGTCGGCCTCAAGCTCAAGGCTGGGCTCGTGCTGCTATCGGACACCCGAACTAATGCGGGCGTCGACAATATCGCGCGTTTCCGCAAGATGTTCTTGTTCGAGGAGCCGGGCGAGCGCGTCGTAGCCCTGATGACAGCGGGCAATCTCGGCGTCACGCAAGGCGTGGTCACCAGCATAAGCGCTGCCGTCAAGCGCTCGAAGATCGATCCCGAGATCGAAAGCATCATGTCCTGCGAGACGATCTATCGCGCCGCCCAGATCGTCGGCGAGAGCATGCAGGAAATCCAGAAGCGCGACCGCGCCAATATTGAGGCGCAGGGCGCAGCGGCCGACGCTACCATCATCATGGCCGGCCAGCGCAAGGGTGGGGACCTGCGCCTCTTCCTCATCTACACCGCCGGTAACTTCATCGAGGCCGGCGAAGACACGCCCTATCTCCAGATCGGCGAGCACAAGTACGGTAAGCCGATCCTCGACCGCGTCATCCGCTCCGAGACCACGGTCGACGAAGCGATCAAGGCAGCCCTGGTGTCGATGGACTCCACCATCCGCTCCAACCTCTCCGTCGGCATGCCGCTTGATCTCGCCGTGATCCCGGTCGACACTTTCCACGCGCACACCCAGCGCATCGAAAGCGACCACAAGGAATTCCGCCAGATCAGCGACAGCTGGGCCCAATCCCTCCGCACCGCCTTCCACGCCCTGCCAAGCATCAAGATCACCTGACCCTCGGCCCCGGCCATATACCGCGCGCGTTGGAATCGACGATCGGCATGTCCTTGCCGTCGGCGGCACGCACGGGAACGGACTTGGGATCGAAATCGTCAAGCGTGTTCAGGTTGACGCCATAGTGGTCCGGCATCGACCGCTTCTTGTGGAACGGATAGATGCCGCAGACCGTGCAGAAATAGTGCTTCGCGATGCGCGCATTCCATTGATAGAGGCCAAGCTTTTCCTCGCCCACCGTGATGGTCAGCTTGCTCTCGTGCACGTTCGCCATCAGCGCATTCTTCTTGCGGCACAGCGAACAATCGCAGGTGTAGCCTTCCGCGATCTCGCTCTCGACGGTGAAGCGCACCGCGCCGCAATGACAGGAGCCGTGATAGGGCGGCATGACCTTATATCCCTGAGCATTTCCTTTGGAGCGTCGCTTGGACTAGTCTCCCATCGCATAAAGCCCCGCACAACCTGCGGGAAGCGCTAAGCGGAGGGTGTGATGGGACTGGATTTCGATCTTGCGGCTGTGGCGGGCATGGCGGGTCTCGGCGGCAGCGCCGTCGCGGCGGTGGGCACGTTCATGTTCTTCAAGGGCCTGATCATGCGCATCCTCGCGCAGGTCATCGTCACAGCAGGGCTTTCCTTCGTCGGCTTCATTGCGCTGTTCAACTTCCTCGGCTTCCAGATCATCCCGCCATCACAGATCGCAGGCGTGCCGGTGCCGGGCTCCGAAAGCTTCTCGCCCGCGTCAGCGCCGGCAGCGGCGCCCGAAGGGGCCTATATCAAGTCGCCCTGGTCGCACTAACTACTCCGCCGCCTTCAGCTCCATCGGAGCTGCAAGGCGGCCGACGACTTCCTTCGGCACCACGTGCACGAAATTCGGCAGCTCGAGCGCCCAGTTGTCGAGAAGGGTACGCGCATGGACGGAGCCCGTGCGCTGTGCGTGCTCCTCGACCAACGCCTTTAGCGACCGTTCCCAATGCGCTGTGACGACCGGTCGCCAGACCAGCGACTCTGGGTTCACCATCTTCTCGAACCGCTTCTGCGGATCGTAGATGAACGCCATTCCGCCCGTCATGCCCGCGCCGAAGTTCTCGGCCACCGGCCCGAGTATCACGGCGGTCCCGCCGGTCATGTATTCGCAGCCGTTCGAGCCGCAGCCCTCGACCACGACAGTTGCACCCGAGTTACGCACCGCAAACCGCTCGCCCGCCTGGCCCGCCGCGAACAGCTTGCCTGACGTCGCGCCATAGAGAACCGTGTTGCCGATGATCGTGTTGTCCTTCGCCACATACTTCGCCAGCGAAGGCTGGCGCAGGATGATAGTCGCGCCAGACAGGCCCTTGCCGACATAGTCGTTGGCGTCGCCGATCACCTCGATGGTGAGGCCCTTCACGCCGAACGCGCCGAGCGACTGGCCGCACGAGCCTTCCAGCGTCACCCACAGGCGATCCTCTGGCAGCCCGTCCATGCCGAACTTGCGCACGATATGCGAAGAAGCCCGCGCGCCGATGGCCCGCTGCGTGTTCCGTACGTGATAGTCGAGCTGCATCTTCTCGCCGCGCTCGAAGAACGCCGCCCCATCGCGCAGGATGTTCTCATCCAGCGACGGCGGCACCTCGTTGCGATGCGCCGGCTTGTAGGTGACCCTAGCTTCGGGATCGGCGCGAACAAGAAGCGGAGAGAGGTCGAGGTCGTCCAGCATGGCCGACCCGCGCGAGATCTGCGTCAGCAGGTCCGTCCGTCCGATCACTTCGTCGAGCCGCGTGAAACCAAGCTGAGCGAGGATTTCCCGCACCTCCTCGGCGATGAACGTCATCAGGTTGACGACCTTGTCCGCCGTGCCGGTGAACTTGGCGCGCAGCTTCTCGTCTTGTGTGCAAACGCCGACCGGGCAGGTGTTGGAATGGCACTGGCGCACCATGATGCAGCCCATCGCCAGCAGGCTGGCCGTGCCGATGCCATACTCCTCCGCGCCAAGCATCGCCGCGATGACGATGTCGCGTCCGGTCCTGAGGCCGCCGTCCGTCCGCAGCGTGATCTGGTCGCGCAGGTTGTTCAGCGTCAGCACGTGATGCGCCTCGGCGAGGCCGATCTCCCAGGGCAGGCCAGCATACTTGATCGACGACTGAGGCGAGGCGCCCGTGCCGCCGACATGGCCCGAGATCAGGATCACATCCGCCTTCGCCTTGGCGACGCCGGCCGCAATCGTACCGACGCCGGAGCGGGAGACGAGCTTCACGCAGACGCGGCAGTCCGGGTTGATCTGCTTCAGGTCGTAGATGAGCTGCGCCAGGTCCTCGATCGAATAGATGTCGAGGTGCGGCGGCGGTGAGATAAGCATCACGCCGGGTGTCGCGTAGCGGTTGCGCGCGATGAACTCGGTCACCTTGAAGCCGGGCAATTGTCCGCCTTCGCCGGGCTTGGCGCCCTGGGCTACCTTGATCTCGAGCTCCTTGCAGTTGTTCAGGTACTCCGCCGTGACGCCGAAGCGTCCTGACGCGACCTGCTTGATCGCCGAGTTGGCGTTGTCGCCGTTGGGCAGGGGCTTGTAGCGCTCTCGCACTTCGCCGCCTTCGCCCGAAACAGATTTGGCGCCGATACGGTTCATCGCGATGTTGAGCGTGCCGTGCGCTTCCGGCCCGAGCGCGCCGAGTGACATGCCGGGTGTGACGAACCGCTTGCGGATCTCGTTCACTGACTGCACGTCGTCGAGCGTCGCAGCCTTGGGCTGTGTCTTGAAGTCCAGCAGGTCGCGGAGTTGGACGGACTTCTTCCGCGCAGTCGCGAGCTTCGAATACTTGCGATAGGCGGCGTAGGAGTTGGTGTCGCAGGCGTGCTGCAGGGCGTGGATCAGCTCGCCCGACAGCGCATGCGTCTCGCCGCTCGCCCGCACGCGATAGAACCCACCGACGGGCAAAACGGCCACCGCCATGTTCCAGGCCTTGGAGTGCAGGTCGAGCGCCTTGCGTTCGAGGCCGGCTAGGCCGATCCCCGAGATGCGGCTGGTCATGCCGGGGAAATAGTCGGCGATCAGCGCGCGAGAGAGGCCGAGCGCCTCGAAATTGTAGCCGCCGCGATAGGACGAGATGACCGAGATACCCATCTTGGAGAGGATCTTGAGCAGCCCCGCCTCAATCGCCTTTTTGTAGTTCAGCACGATCTTGCCAAGCGGCTTGTCGCCGAACAGCCCGCGCGCGTGCCTGTCAGCAAGAGTCTCCTGCGCCATGTAGGCGTTGACACAGGTCGCGCCCACGCCAACCAGCACGGCGAAGTAATGCGTGTCGAAGCATTCGGCCGAGCGCACGGTGATGGAACAGAACGTGCGCAGGCCGTGGCTCACGAGATAGGAATGGACCGCGCCGGCGGCGAGGATCATTGGGATGCCGGCATTGTCGGCGTCCTGGCGTTCGTCGGTCAGCACGATGTGCCCGCGGCCAGAGGACACTGCGACGCGCGCTTCCTCGCGGATGCGGTCGATGGCCTGCTTCAGTGACAGGCCGGGCGAAGTCTTCGACTGCGCGAAGGTGCAGTCGATCACCGCCACCTGCTCGCCGATGGCGGTCAGCATGCGGTCGTACATGCCGTTGGTCAGCACGGGGCTTTCCAGCACGAACACATTGGTCTGCGTCTCGTCTTCGGCGAGGATGTTGCCGAGGTTCTTGAAGCGCGTGCGCAGGCTCATCACGCGTTCTTCGCGCAGCGGATCGATCGGTGGGTTGGTCACCTGCGCGAAGTTCTGCCGGAAGAAATGCGACAGAGGCCGGTGATGGTCCGACAGAACGGCGAGCGGACTGTCATCCCCCATCGAGCCGATGGCTTCTTTGCCGTCTTCCGCCATGGGCGACAGGATCAGCTCGACGTCTTCCATGGTGAGGCCGGCGGCGTGCTGGCGGCGCAAGAATTCCTGGCGGTCCTTATAGATGCGTGGCTCGGCGCCGGGGCCGATCTGCGGCTCCAGTTCGACGACGTTCGACAGCCATTGCTCGTAAGGGTGGTTGCCGGCGAGGCGGTCGATGATGGCCTTGTGATCGTAGAACTTCCCTTCGCGTACATCGACGCAGATCATGCCGCCCGGGCCGACGCGGCCCTTGCGGATGATGCTCTCGGGGCTGATCGGGCACATGCCGGCTTCCGAACCGACCGCAAGCACGCCATCTTCGGTGAGCGCATAGCGCATCGGGCGCAGGCCATTGCGGTCCATGCCGGCGATCGCCCAGCGGCCGTCGAACATGGCCAGCGCCGCGGGGCCGTCCCAAGGTTCCATCACCGAGTTGGCGTAGGCGTAGAGGGCAAGGTGCTTCTTCGGCGTGATCGCTTCGTCACGCGAGACGGCTTCCGGCACCAGCAGCGTCTTCGCCATCGGGCCGGAACGGCCGGCGCGCACCAGCAGCTCGAACGCGTTGTCGAGCGCGGCCGAGTCCGATCCGCCGGGCTGGATCACCGGCTTCACGTCGTCGCCATACTCGCCGAAATTGTTCGAGACCATTTTGATCTCGTGGCTTTTCATCCAGTTGATGTTGCCAGAGACGGTGTTGATCTCACCGTTGTGCGCGAGCATGCGAAATGGTTGCGCCAGGCGCCATTGCGGGAAGGTGTTGGTCGAATAGCGCTGGTGATAGATTGCGACCGCCGAAACGAAGCGCGGGTCTTTCAGGTCGAGATAGAAGGCGTCGATGTCCTGGGCCAGGAACATGCCCTTGTAGATCAGGGCGCGCGCCGAGAAGGAGCAGACATAAAGGTCCAGCGCTGCTTCGCGGGCGCGCTTCTCGATGCGGCGGCGGCAAACATAGAGGGCGCGTTCAAGTTCCGGCGCATCGCGGCCGAGCGAATCGCGGAACAGGATCTGCTCGATCTCCGGCCGCGTGGCGTTGGCTTTCTGGCCGATGACCGAGGTATCGATTGGCGGCTGGCGCCAGCCATAGATGTAGAAGCCGAAGCGCACGACTTCGGTCTCGATGATCGAGCGGGCCTTTTCCTGCGCGGCGAGGTCGGTGCGCGGTAGGAAGATCTGGCCGACGCAGACCTGCTTGTCGTTGGAGATGGTGTGGCCCTGGCTGCGCACGGCGTCGCGGAAGAAGTCCTGCGGTACGTCGATGCGGATGCCGGCGCCGTCGCCGGTCTTGCCGTCAGCGTCGACGGCGCCGCGATGCCATACGGCCTTCAGCGCGCGGATCGCCATCTCGACGATCTCGCGGCGCGGCGTGCCATCGATCTGCACGACGAGACCTACGCCGCACGAATCCTTCTCGTCCGCCGGGTTGTAGGCGTTGGCTTCGATCAGCCGGTCGCGTTTCTCGACATAGTCGCGGACCCAGGCTTCGCCCCATTCGTTTTCGTTGGTCATGACTCGCCATCCTGCGAGGCTTGGAAACGTGCAAACACTTCAGCGCCCGTCACGCGAGGCGCGTCACCCTTGAAGTCGTAGTAGGGCGGCTTCGAGTCGATGAAGATGTGCTCTTCGATCTGGCCCATCTCGCTTGCATCATCGAGGCTGCCGGCTGTGACGATCAGGTTGTCCGGCGCGCCGGCGAGGCGATAGAACAGCGTCGTGCCGCATGCCCGGCAAGATCCGCGCGATGCCCACTCGGAGCTCTTGAACCAGTTGACCGCGTCGGGGTTAGACACCTCGACGCCTCCTGAGAATTGCACGCCCATGAACGGGCCGCCTGTCCAACGGCGGCAGTCGGCGCAGTGGCAGACGTGGATCTGGCCGCGTTCGCCCTTGCCGGCATAGGCGACCGCGCCGCAAAGGCAGTGTCCGGTGTTGCTGGTCATCGCCATCACTCCGCAGCTACAGCCATGGATAGCGCTTTCACGCGCAGGTATTGCTCGATGGAGGCGGCGGCATCGCGGCCTTCCTTGATCGCCCAGACGACGAGCGACGCTCCGCGCACGATGTCGCCGGCGGCGAAGACGCCGTCGATCGAGGTCATCATGGTGCGGTAGTCGATCTTCACGCCGCCCCAGCGATTCACCGCCAGTTTGGATTCGGAGAAATGCTCTGGCAGGTCTTCCGGATCGAAGCCCAGCGCCTTGATCACCATGTCGGCCTTCAGGTCGTAGTCCGAGTCCGCGATCTCCTCCGGCGACTGGCGGCCAGAAGCATCCGCGAGGCCAAGCCGCATGCGGTGGGCTTTCACAGCTTTCGCGCCGCCGCCCTTTTTCTCAAGGACAGCGCGCGGAGCGGCGAGCCAGTCAAAGCGCACGCCTTCTTCCTCGGCGTTGGCGACCTCCCGCTGCGAGCCCGGCATGTTGGCGCGGTCGCGGCGATAGAGGCAGGTAACGGATTTCGCGCCCTGGCGGATCGCTGTGCGCACGCAATCCATTGCCGTGTCGCCGCCGCCGATGACGACGACATTCTTGGCCTTCGCATCGAGCACGCCGCTCTCGAATTCCGGAACCCTGACGCCGAGGCCGACGCGGTTGGAGGCGATCAGGTAGTCGAGCGCCTTGTGCACGCCCTTCGAGCCCGCGCCGAGGGCGGTGAGTTCGCGGGACTTGTAGACGCCGGTCGCGATGAGGATCGCGTCGTGCTTTTGGCGGAGCTCCGCCAATGAGACATCCTTGCCGACATCGACGCCGAGCTTGAATTTCACGCCGCCGTCGGCGAGCCGCTTAGTGCGGCGTTCGACGATCTCTTTCTCGAGTTTGAAGTTCGGGATGCCGTAGATGAGCAGGCCGCCGGCGCGGTCGTGCCGGTCATAGACGGTGACCTTGTAGCCGGCGGAGCGGAGCTGGTCCGCGGCTGAAAGCCCGGCCGGCCCTGCGCCGATGATCCCGACCGACTGACCGTGCTCGCGCATCGGCTTGATCGGCTGGACCCAGCCGCGCTCCCAGGCGGTGTCGGTGATGTAGCGTTCGACGGCGCCGATGGTGACGGTGCCGTGGCCGGATTGTTCGATAACGCAGCCGCCTTCGCAGAGGCGGTCCTGCGGGCAGATGCGGCCGCAGACTTCCGGCATGTTCGAGGTGGCCGCCGAAATCTCGTAGGCCTCTTCCAGTCGGCCATTGGCGGTCAGCATCAGCCAGTCGGGGATGTTGTTCCCGAGCGGGCAGTGGGTCTGGCAGAAGGGCACGCCGCATTGGGAGCAGCGCGACGATTGTTCGTTGGCCTTCGCCTCGATGTAGTCGGCGTAGATTTCGTGGAAGTCGCCGCGGCGTTCTTCGGCTTCACGCTTTTCGGGCGTTTCCTGCTCCACCGAGACAAAACTGAGCATGCGCTGCTGCGCCATGGGAGCACCCCGACTTCCGCGGAGGCGTTTCCATAAGGGCAGCGACAGGGCTAAACAAGCATAATCCGCGATATCAGGACCCTTTGGTTCCTGATATGATGATGGGTGACTACTCGGCGGTCAGCGAGGTCGGAACCTAGGCATATATGAGTCCTTTTTGGTTCATATATGGCTGGCTGGCCCCGGTAACGGATCGTGCACCATAACTCGGCCAGACCTTGGGGGACCTCCAGCCGCCAGTGAAAGTCCCATGGAAACCCAGACGATTCTGCAGGCGATCATCCTTGGCCTGGTGGAGGGACTGACGGAGTTCATCCCCGTTTCCTCGACCGGCCACCTGATCCTCACCGAAATGGCGATGGGCATTTCGGAAGACCCGATGTGGAAGACCTTCACCGTGGTCATCCAGCTCGGAGCGATCCTCGCCGTCGTGGCGCTTTATTTCGGCAAGCTGTGGAACGTGCTGATCACGCTACCGACGAAAGCGGAGTCGCGGCGGTTTGCGCTGTCGGTGATCATCGCGTGCGTGCCGGCGTTCGCCGCCGGTTTCTTTCTCCTCGATTTCATCAAGACCGTGCTGTTCGAAAGCACGGAGCTGATCTGCTGGTCGCTGGTCATCGGCGGGGTGGTCCTGCTGCTCATCGACCGCCTGGCGCCCAAGCCGGACGACCACACGGCGATGAACCTTCCTCTCTGGAAGTCGGTGGTCATCGGACTGTTTCAAGTGCTGTCGATCATTCCCGGCGTCTCGCGTTCGGGGTCGACCATCGTGGGGTCGATGCTGATCAAGATCGAGAAGCGGGCGGCCGCCGAATTCTCGTTCTTCCTCGCCATCCCGATCATGGTCGGCGCCTTCGTGCTCGATATCTGGGA
>JAUYPV010000084.1 GCA_030697555.1 Hyphomonadaceae bacterium | reverse complement strand
GGCCTTTTCCGACAGCCAGGCAGAGCGGTTCGCTCCAGCCGCGTCCTCCACGGTCACCTTACCGTCCATCGCTACACTGATCTGCGTTCGTCCATTCGGCGTCCACTCGAATGGTCGCCGCAGGCGAACAACGACGGGATCCCCCGGGTCGGAGGGTAGCGTGAGCCGCCTGAGTTCGGCGTCCGGGAAATGGGACTTTGCCAAGGCGAGAACCTCGGCGGCACCCGGCCGAATGGCCATGCCTTGCGCGCTGTAGAACGATCGTTGCGCGTCGAGGGTGGACAGGAACGGGTCGACGCCTTCCCGATACCTCGCTTGAACGAGCATGGCGGCCTCCGAAGTTGCGGTGAGTTGGGCCTGCGCCGACTGCAGCCGTACTTCGAGTGACCAGGGTCCGGGGAGCGCGTCGGCAACTTCGCGGAAGGCGGCTTGGATGCCGCTTTCGTAAGCAGCCAGCGCCGCTTCGCGCTGCGCCTCCGAATGACCCTGTGCGCGCTGCGCCGCGCCTCGATCCGGCTGACAAGAACCAGCGCCATCAGCGTACCGTTGGTGACACTGCGAATTCGACGGCGGCCTTTGGAGATGACGGGGCAACCTCATGCGGCCGACTTTGAGCGCTAAAGCGCCCGTCCAAGCGGAGACTTGTTGCGCCTGGACGGCAGATCCAAGCTCGCATTCGAGCTGCGTAAAGAACAAAGGGCTCGGAATAGGTCAACCGATATTCAGTTTGGGGCGGGCAGCCTTGCGGACATTATTTCGGGCTCTTGATGGCGAGGTAAGTGAAGGAGCCGCCGGGCGCAATCAGCATCTGATGGGGGATACCGGCCGGGATCCACAGCACGTCGCCTGGCCGCATGGCGTAGCTCTGCCCGCGGTCGATGCGGCCGCCGATCCATTCTCCCGGCCTGATCTGCCGCTGACCTTCCGCGTGTCCGCCCATCACCATCGTCGCTTTCCCGGCCTGAACCACGATGACGTCATTCATGTGATCATGAAGCTCGACGTCTCCCGCCTTCTCGCGCCGCACCACGAGGGTTCGTGAGGCCGGGTCAGAGGTGGCAGAGCGGAAGACGAGCCCGTCCTTGGCCGTCGCGACATAATGTTTCAGCGTCGCCGCCGGAACATGCTCCGCCTGCGGGGCCAAGGCCGGGTGGACATGGGCAGGCGGCGTCTGCGCCGGGACGATCGACGGCAGCGAGACGAGCAGCAGCGCTGCCGGGAAAACACCAAGCACGTTTGAACAAAGCGTCATTACTTCCCTCCTTGCTGGGGCCGCCCGCCGGCGAACGGATGCTAAAATCTTATCCGGGCCGCGCGCCGCGCCACCAGCGCAGCGTCAACACCCGGAAACGCGGCAAGCTCGGCGAGATCCGTGAATTTCCGGTGCTTGCGTCTAACGACAATCGCTGCGCTCACCGGTTCGTCGACGCCAAGGGCAACCGAAAGCTCGTCGGCGGAAGAATTATTGACGTTCACCACCGTCAGGTTCTCAAGGAAGTACGTGACGACGCGATCGATCTGATCCTGATTGGCCTCCATGCCATGCCGGGTCATGCGCGCGAAGACATCGGTCCAGCGCGCCCAGCCTCGCGGTTCGGCGGAAAACATCGCTGCGCCGTGGCAACTGGTGCAGACGGCGAGCATCGCCTCATGATTTTCCGGATCGCCTTCGGGCGCGGTCGCGGGCGGCGCGGCGGGGTTTGCGGCGATCGTGCCGGTGGCCGACGAGGCAAAAAGGACGCCCGCGAACGCAAGCAACCAGAGGGCAAGACCTTTTTTCATCCTCTCCGCCACTTTCTGTTCTAAATGTGGGACGCACTCATACTATATGAAACGGACCGGGTGTCAAAGCGGTTGGAGGGGCTGGAGGCCCATGAGAAAGCAGTGTTTCCGCTGTCAAACCGCAAAGCGCAGGCGGACCTAATGCTCCCGGCCGATGGCGAGGATGCTACTGTCCAGCTTTGCAACGTCAGTCGATCCCGTGAGCGCCATCGCGATTCGCATTTCAGCCTCGATGAGGTCGAGCAGCTTGGCGACCCCCGCCCCGCCGCTCGCGCCCAGCGCATAGGCCCAGACACGGCCAAGCAGTACTCCTTTGGCGCCGAGCGCGAGCATCCGCACCACGTCGAGCCCGGAGCGGACGCCGCCGCCGACGAGGATGGTGAGATTGTCCTTCACCCGCTCCGCTATCGCGGGAAGTGCGCGGGCGGTGGAGAGCACTCCGTCCAATTGGCGGCCCCCATGGTTGGAAACGACTATGCCATCAGCCTGAAGCTCTACCGCCTCAGCGGCGTCGTCCGGATCGAGGATGCCCTTAATGATCAGCGGCCCGTCCCAATGCTCGCGAATCCAGGCAAGATCATTCCAGCAGACCCTCGGATCGAAATTGCGAGCCATCCAGCCGATGTAATCCTCAAGCCCGCTGCTGTGGCCGAGTACCGGCGCAAGGTTGCCGAGATTGTGCGGCCGGCCGAGCAAGCCGACGTCCCACGCCCAACGCGGATGCGTGGCTGCCTGGGCATAGCGGCGGAATGCTGCCCATCGTCCTGACATGCCGGAGCGAAGGTCGGCATAGCGCGCGCCCGGCATCGGCATGTCCACGGTGAAGACGAGCGCCGAGCAGTTCGCCGCCTTCGCCTGCGCCAGAAGATCACGCATGAAGCCGCGGTCGCGAATGACATAGAGCTGAAACCAGAGCGGCTCCGAGCTCGCCTCGGCCACTTCGCTTAGGGGGCAAACCGATACAGTCGATAGGCAGAAGGGAATGTTCCGCGACGCCGCGACCTTCGCAGCCTGAACTTCTCCACGCCGGGCGTACATGCCGCTAAGGCCGATCGGACCGAGACCGATTGGAAGCCGATAGTCTCTCCCGAACAGGGTGGTGGAGAGATTGATCTCCGACACGTCCTTAAGCACGCGCTGGCGCAACGCCGTCGTCGCGAGATCCGACACGTTGCGCGCGCTGGTGACCTCCGCGTAAGCTGCGCCGTCGATATAATGGAACAGGAAAGGCGGAAGCCGGCGCTGGGCGGCCGCGCGAAAATCAGTGGTAGCGGCGATCACCACCGTGCCGTCGGCCCGGTCGCAGCCGGACCCCGTACAATGGGGGAGGCGTGAAGCAAGGCTATCAGCTCCGGCTTCTGCCGGCGCGCGGCGTCCAGCCAAGCTCGCGTGAGATGGATTCGGCGCTTTGTTTTACCACGCCAATCAGTTCGTGCATCCGATCGTGGGACATATATTGGGAGACGCTGGAGACGCTGATCGCGGCGACGATTGAATCTGTGCCGTCGCGGATGGGTGCGCCGACGCAACGGATTCGGTCCTCGTTCTCTTCGAGGTCGAAAGAGTAACCGCCCTCCGCGTAGTCGTCCATACGCGATCGCCATTCCTCATACTCGACCCCCGCCTTCCCATCATTCCGCTCCTGTTCGAAGAGCTGGCGCCACTGCGTCGGCGATCTGTCAAGGAGCAGCGACTTGCCCAGGCCGGTGTGACACAGCGGGTGCCGCTCGCCGACCCGCGAGCCGATCTCGATCCGGCGGCGCCCCGCCAGCTTGTCGAGGTAGAGCGCCTTTTCGCCGTCGAGAATTCCGAGATGGACGGCGTCTCCCGTCGCGTCCGACAGCAACTCCAGATGGGGACGTGCGACTCGGGCGATATCGATCCGGCCGCGCGCGGCGAAGCCCAGCTCAAGCAGCTTGGTGCCGAGCGCATAGCCTTCACCAGGATTCAGGCGGAGATAGCCGCGGTCGACCAGCGACGACGCGAGACGGTGAACGGTGCTGCGGTTAAGGCCGAGCCGATCTGACAATTCCATCAGGGTGGAAGGCCGATCGACCACCGCCTCAATCAGGTCCAGCCCCCGAAGTAGCGTTTGCGTGCCCGCCGCGGCAGGCGGACGAGTTTCGACTTGACCAACACCCTTTGACCGGCTCTCATTCATAATGTAGACACCTATCTCACATAACGGGATAACGCAACGGGGGCAGAATGCCGGTGCGCAACAATAAAGGATTCGCGACGGCAGGGGTCTTTGCCGTCGGCAGGACCGCGGTCTCGTTTGCCCCTGGGCCTCGCTATCCGCACGCCTTTACTCTTGTTCCTCACGCGAGGCGCAAGCGCCGCTGTAACTGCAAACCCCCTTTAAGGAGCCAACCGGCTCAAGTCACCGTCCGGAGATTGTTCAAATGAAGCTTGTCCGATTCTGGCAGGAAGGCGTCGAACGCCCGGGACTGGTCGACAACGACGGGGAAGTACGTTCGCTCGCATCGATTGTCGACGACATCGGGACCGAGCAGATCTCACCCGAGGGGCTCGCCCGGCTTGCCGCTGTCGACATCGCGGGCCTACCGCTTGTGAAAGGCGAGATACGCTATTCGGTGCCCGTCGCCACATCCCGCAAGTTCATCGCCATCGGACTCAACTTTGCCGACCATGCCGCCGAATCCAATCTGGCGATCCCGGCGGAGCCGGTCGTCTTCACCAAGGCGATCACCTGTCTTCAAGGCGCCAACGAGCCGGTCATGTTGCCACGGGGCGCTGCGAAGGGGGATTGGGAAGTTGAGTTGGGCGTCGTCATCGGCACTGCCATCTCGTATGTCGACGAAGCGGAAGTGATGCGACACGTCGCGGGCTATTGCGTCGTCAACGACGTCAGCGAACGCGCTTATCAGCTCGAGCGCGGCGGGACATGGGACAAGGGTAAGGGCTGCGACACGTTCGGACCGGTGGGGCCTTGGCTGGTGACGGCCGACGAAGTGGGCGATCCGCAAGACCTCGACATGTGGCTCGATCTCAACGGAACGCGGATGCAGACTGGCAACAGCCGGACCATGATCTTCGGGGTGGCCAAGATCCTTAGCTATCTGAGCGAATTCATGACGCTCGAGCCCGGCGATATCGTCACCACCGGAACGCCGCCGGGCGTCGGACTCGCCCAGAAGCCGCCCCGCTACCTCCGCTCCGGGGATGAGATGCGACTCGGGATCGAGAAGCTGGGAGAACAGCGCCAGCAGGTGATCGCCTGGCATCCGAAACGATAGAATAGAGGCTCGATACATGAGGATAGGGCAATCATGAGCATCTACCGAGGCCGATTCGCCGGCCGTGCCGCGATCGTGACCGGGGGCGCCTCCGGACTTGGACGGGCAACCGCCCGGCGCCTCATCGCCGAAGGCGCGCGCGTGTCGCTCTGGGATCTCGATGGAGACATGCTGGGCGAATCGCAGGAGGCGACCGGCGCAGAGCATTTCGTCGCGGTCGACGTGGCCGACCCGGCTGCGGTAGCCGCCGCGGCGTCGCAAAGCCAGGCGGCGCTGGGACGAGTTGACATATTAGTTACCAGCGCCGGCATCACAGGAGCCACCGCGCCCGTCCATGAATACCCCCTCGAAAGCTGGCGCCGCGTTATCGACGTCAATTTGAACGGCATCTTCTATTGCTGCCGCGAGATCGTGCCGCTGATGCTGGCGAACGGATACGGACGGATCGTCAACGTCGCCTCGGTAGCCGGCAAGGAGGGCAATCCTAATGCATCAGCCTACTCGGCGTCCAAGGCGGGGGTGATCGGCTTTACCAAATCGCTCGGGAAGGAACTCGCGACCAAGGGGGTGCTCGTAAACTGCATCACTCCCGCCACCTTCGAGAGCCCGATCCTCGACCAGCTACCGCCAAGCCAAGTCGAATACATGCGCTCGCGCATTCCGATGGGCCGCCTCGGCGAGGCCCAAGAAAGCGCGGCCCTCGTCTGCTGGCTGGTGAGCGACGAATGTTCCTTTTCAACCGCGGCGACCTTCGACACTTCGGGCGGTCGTACGACCTACTGAACGAGTTGCCATAACTCGTTGAACGTAAAGAAAGAATTGTTTGATGCGTTCGTCGCCTGGGTCGCGCTGGCAGTACGCAAGTGACTATTGACAATGCGGCTCAGGGCTGTTCTATAGTTGAAACAAGGTTCCACATAGTGGGACAAGGTTGGCGGAGGGTATCGGTGAGTTTCGTTTCGAGATAGTGGGACTGGATCGACGCTGCGGGTCCATGGCGGCTGCAGCCTAACTATCGTCGCAAGCGAGATGAGTCCTAGGACTCGTAACCGGGAACCGATCCGCTGGTAACAGGGGGAGGTCCGGCGTTGGCGAAAGTCTGCTTCATCCTAATTGGCTCGGCGGCACCGTCCGCGCGCCCGCCGCTGCGCCCTTCAAGACGGTCTCGCCGCGCAGGCTGCACTCGAACTACCGCTCGAGCGGCCCGGCTTGGCCCACACCCGGTTAGCTATGCACCTCAATATGTTTCAAAGTTTGGGAGGATCTAATGAACCTTGCTCGCTCCACACGCGCACCGCGTATCCGCTTTTTGTCAACATCCGCTTTGGGGCTGATCGCGGGTCTTGCACTGCTGCCGACCACGACGGCCGCCGCGCAAGCCGGCGCTGAAGCTCAGAGCAAGGCGCAGACAACGGAAGAGGGCGACGTCAGCGATCCACTTCTCTCTTCGCAGGATGCCGTCCAGGACAGCGGCGGCGACGCCCCCATCGTGGTCACCGGTTCGCGCATTGCCACGGACGGCACTAAGGCCCCGACCCCCGTCACAGTGGTTTCGGCTGAACAGCTATCGGTCGCGGCACCCCGTACCATCACCGAAGGCCTGCTCCAGCTACCATCCTTCGCCGGATCGAGCAGTGTTCAGAACCAGAGCACGGGGACAACGAGCTCCAACGGCGCGGCCCACTTGAACCTACGTGGTCTCGGTACGTCGCGGACCCTGGTCCTCCTCAGCGGCCGGCGCATCGTTCCCGCCACCAACGTCGGCAGCGTCGACATCTCGCTGATCCCGGAAGCCCTGATCCAACGGGTCGAGATTGTCACCGGCGGCGCCTCCGCGGCTTACGGCTCCGACGCGGTCGGTGGCGTCGTCAACTTCATCCTCGACAACCGTTTCAAGGGCATCAAAGGCAGTATCCAATCCAGCGTGTCTCAGCGCGGGGACAATGAAGGTTACAAGCTGTCATTGGCCGCCGGGCATGCGCTGTTCGACGACCGACTCCATCTCACCGGCAGCTTCGAACATTATGACAGCGCAGGCATCGAAACTGCGAACAAACGTAAATTCACCCAGTTCGGCCGGGGCATCATCAATAACCCCGGCGTTACGGCCGCCACTCCCGCTTCGCCGACCAATCCGGTCCGCCTGGTGGTGGTAAATCCCCTCGGCTCCACATCTTCGCTTGGCGGGCTTATCACCAACACCGCGCTCGCCGGAACGACCTTCAATCCGGATGGCTCGGCGCGCCCATTCCAATACGGCACGCTCCGCACCGGTGCCACGATGCAGGGCAGCCCCGATCCGAACGCCTATAACTCCAACCTCCTGTTAACCCTGCAGCCGGCGCAAGAGCGGACGGCCGGCTTCGCCCATATCCGTTACGACGTCTTCGACGGTCTGGAGGTCTACGCGGAAGGCCTGCTGTCGCAGAGCAAGGTCTACTATAACAGCTTGCCGACGTTTGAGCTCAGCAATACCGCCTTCACTATCTTCCGAGACAATGCCTACCTGCCAGCATCGGTCCGCCAGCAGATGATTTCGGGCAACATCCAGTCCTTCGCTATGGGCCGCGTTAGCCCCGACATCGCCATCCCGACGCTCAACGGCAAGACCGATACGGTGCGCTACGTGTTCGGCGCGGACGGCAAATTTGGAGGTGATTGGACCTATAACGCCTATTACCAATTTGGACGCTCTCACGCGCTGTTCGAGACTCTTAACGATCCTATTTCCAACAACCTCTATCGCGCCGCCGACGCGGTGGTAAATCCGGCCAATGGCCAGATCGTTTGCCGCTCGACATTGACCAATGCCGGCGACGGCTGCGTTCCGATCAACCTGTTCGGCTTCGGCGCCCCGTCCCAGGCGGCGATCGACTATGTAAACGGCACCGCTGTCCAGGACTCGATCGTCAAGCAGCATGTCGCCGAATTCAGCGTCCAGGGCAGCGTTTTCGAACTGCCCGGCGGCTCGCTGGGGCTCGCCGCTGGCGTCGGCTGGCGCAAGGAAAGGTTTGACCAAGTCGTCGACCCGATCTCCTCCAGCATCAGAACCGGCATTGGTATTCGCGGCTTCCCCGTCGGACTGATCAACACGCTCGGCGGCTTCGAGCGCACCAATCCGCAGCCCTCGTCGGGTGAGTACAACGTCAAGGAGGTGTTCGCCGAAGTTAATGTGCCTCTGCTGGCTGATATGCCTTTCGCACGGCAGCTGACTCTCAACGGCGCCGTGCGCTACACCGACTACAGTCTTAGCGGGGGCGTCACGACCTGGAAGGCCGGCGCAGTCTGGGAGCCCTTCACCGGTCTGCGCTTCCGCGCCACCCGTTCGCGGGATATCCGGGCGCCAAGTCTGGGCGAACTGTTTCGCGGCTCCAGCCAGGGTACGTCGACGATCATCGATCCCTTCAGGAACAACGAGACTCGCAACGCGCTCACGGGTAATATCGGCAATGTCGGCCTGACGCCCGAAATTGCTGATACCCTGGTGTTGGGGGGAGTGTTCCAGCCGGAATTCATTCCCGGGCTGAGCCTCTCGGTCGACTATTATAAGGTCGAGATCCGTGACGCCTTGTCCGCTCTCAGCGCCCAGCGTACGGTAGATCTCTGCTTCGCAGGTGCGGCGGAGTTGTGCGCTTTCATCCAGCGCGACCCGTCCGGCATCATCTCACGCGTCGAACTGCCCTTCTTCAACGTCGATTTTCGTTCCGCCAAGGGCATCGATTTCGAAGCGTCGTACCGGACGAACATCGGCGATACCAGCCTTAGCTTCCGTCTGCTCGGCACGCGCCTGATCTCCTTCACGACCCAGGTCGCTGGCGCGGCGGCAATCGAAGATGCGGGAGACATCGGCAACAACACGCCGAAATGGACCGGCATCCTCTCCGCCAATCTCGATTTCGGCCGGGCCTCCTTTTACGTGCAGGAGCGATATGTCGGATCGGGTAAGTTCGACAATCAGTTCGGTCCCGCGGACATTAACATCAACTTCCAAAAGGCTGTGTGGTACACCGACGCCACGATCAACTTCGACCTCGACGAGGCGGAGAAAATCCAGTGGTTCCTTACGGTCAACAATCTGTTCGATAGGGATCCGCCGCAGACGCCGTCCTTCCTGATCCAGGGATCGAGCTTCGGCAATCGCACACTCTACGACCAGGTCGGCCGGATGTTCACCAGCGGCGTGCGCTTCAAATTCTAAAGGTCGGGGAACAGTTGGCTGGGGCGGTCTCGCTCTGGCCGCCCCGTTCGTGAGAAAATCGGAAGGGAGACGTAGGCGTGGAAAGAAGAAAATTCGTAACGGGCGGCGCGGCGATGGCGGCCCTGGCGGCGTCAGGTTTGGCATTTCCGAAATTCGCCTGGGCGCAGGAGAAATCCGGGCTGAAGATCACCGGCATAAGGCTCGTTGAGACGAGGCCGATACGGCCCTATCCGGATTTCACCCCTGCACCGGGTGCCTGGTCCACGCAGGGCGTCGAGGTCGCCAATCCGGTTTCCATCTATCCCGAATATAAGCCGACCCGTAGCCTGTTCGCGGCGACGAACGTGCCGGGCTTCACCGTAGAAATTAGCACCGATAAGGGCATTACTGGCTACGGCCGGGGTGGTGCCGGCGGCGGCGCGATCGTCACCGGCCATCTCGCCAAGCTGATGATGGGTCGCGACCCGTTCGATATCGAACGCAATTGGGACATCAACTGGCGATCGACCATGTCGTACGGCCGCATGGGCGTGACGATGAACGCGATCAGCGGCTTCGACAATGCGCTGTGGGACATTATCGGAAAGGCGCTTGGTCTGCCGATCTACGATCTGATCGGCGGCGAGGTGCGAGACCGGATACCGATCTACTGCACTGGCAACGACATTGAGCAGCATGTCGAGTTCGGCTTCAAGAAGCTTAAGCTGGCGATGCCGCATGGTCCGGCGAGCGGGCGGCAGGGGATGCGCGACAATGCGAAGCTGGTCGAACGTGCGCGCAAGGCGCTTGGTCCAGACGGCGAGATCATGCTCGATTGCTGGATGGCGTGGACCGAGGACTACACTATTGAAATGGCGAAGTTGCTGGAGCCCTACCGCGTCTACTGGATGGAGGAAGTGCTCCAGCCGCATGATTATGAAGGCTTTGGGCGTCTCAACGAAGCGATCAAATCGACCCGTATCGTCACCGGTGAGCATGAATATGGCCGCTATGGCTTCCGCC